>DATBMG010000143.1:0-9932 GCA_036554965.1 Burkholderiales bacterium | reverse complement strand
GACGCGGGGGCGGGCGCCGTCCGCCATCCGCCCGCCCTTCAATTCAGCCGTAGCGGCCTGATCGCAAAATCGACCTGCCGCAGTCGGAGCGCGTGCCCATGGCCGATCCCACCGTCGTCGACCGGGTTTCGCGTACGGTCGGCGACAAGCTGAGCTGGCTGTTCCTCGTCGCCGTGGTGCTCACCTGCTACGAGGTGCTGATGGGCTGGGTGTTCCGTGCGCCCACCATCTGGGTGCACGACGCCACCATCATGATGAGCGCCATCTGCTTTCTGCTCGGCGGCGCCTACGCGCTGCAGGGCGGGCACCACATCCGCATCACCTTCGTCTACGAGCTCATGCCGCCGCGCGCGCAGCGCGTGTGCGATCTGATCGGGCTGATCCTGACCCTGATCTATCTTCTGGCGCTCGCCTGGTTCTCGGGCATCCAGGCGTTCAACTCGATCCGCATCGTCGAGATGAGCGGCCGGGCCTGGAATTTCCCGATGCCGATGGTGATCCGCACCGCCCTGTTTCTCGGGGCCGCGCTGCTCGCTCTGCAGGCCGCCGCCGAGCTGCTCAAGCTGTTCCGGGCGCGCCGATGAGCATCGAGCTGATCACGCTCGTGATGGTCGGCTCGCTCCTGCTACTCCTGGTCATCGGCATGCCGATGGCCTTTGCGCTCGGCTTCGTCGCCGTCGCCGCCGCCTTCGCCTTCTTCGGCTGGAACGCGTTGCAGCTGATCACCAGCCGGATCTACGGCTTCGTGACTGTCTACGTCCTGCTGTCGGTGCCGATGTTCCTCCTGATGGCGGCGATCATGGACCGCTCCGGCGTCGCGCGGGATCTGTACGATGCCATGAGCGTGTGGGCGGGCGGCCTGCCCGGCGGGGTGGGCCTGATGACGCTCGTCGCCGCGGTGTTCATGGCGGCGACCACCGGCATCATCGGCGGCGAGATCATCCTGCTCGGGCTGGTCGCGCTGCCGCAGATGCTGCGCCTGGGCTACGACAAGAACCTCGCGATCGGGATCATCTGCGCGGGCGGCTCGCTCGGCACCATGATCCCGCCGTCCATCGTGCTGATCATCTACGGCTTGACGGTGAACGTGCCGATCGGCGAGCTGTTCACCGCCAACATCGTGCCGGGCCTGCTGCTGTCCGGCGTCTACATGGTGTACATCTTCGTGCGCTGCCAGATCGACCCCAAGCTCGGCCCGCCGGCGCCGGAGTCCGAGTGGCGCATCCCGTTGCGCCGCAAGATCGCGCAGCTCAAGGGCCTGGCGCTGCCGATGCTGGTGATCGCCACGGTGCTGGGCACGATCTACGCGGGCATCGCCTCGGTCACCGAGGCAGCAGGCATGGGCGTGGTCGGCACCATGATCGCCTCCGCCGTGCGCGGGGAGCTGAAGTGGTCCCACATGCGCGAGTCGATCCAGCAAACGATGCGCACCTGCGGCATGCTGCTGTGGTTGTCTTTCGGCGCCACCGCCATGATCGGCGTGTACAACCTCGCGGGCGGACCCCACTTCGTGAAGCAGGTGATGACCGGCATGGATATCGCGCCGGTGGGCATCATCCTGGTGATGATGGCGATCCTGATGGTGCTCGGCTGCATCATGGACTGGGTCGGCATCTGCCTGCTCACCATGCCGATCTTCGTACCGATCGTGCGCGAGCTGGGCTACAGCCCGATCTGGTTCGGCGTGCTGTTCTGCCTCAACATGCAGGTGAGCTATCTGTCGCCACCGTTCGGGCCGGCCGCTTTCTATCTCAAGGGCGTGGCGCCGCCGGACATCTCGCTCAACCAGATCTTCGCCGCCCTGTGGCCGTTCATCCTGTTGCAGCTGACGGTGCTGTTGGTGGTATTGTTCTTCCCGCAGATCGCTCTGTGGCTGCCTGGGCTTTAGCGTATGAAGTTCAAAGCGGCGGTGCTCAACAAGGTGGGAGATCCGCTCGAGATCGAAGAGATCGAGATGAGCGACCTCGAGCCCACGGACGTGCTGGTGCGCATCCACGCCAGCGGCCTGTGCCACACCGACCTCGAAGTGATCGAGGGCGCGCTCGCCTACCCGCTGCCGATCGTGCTCGGCCACGAGGGCGCGGGCGTGGTGGAGGCCGTCGGGCGCGAGGTCACCATGGTCGCGCGCGGCGACCACGTGGTGTGCTCCTGGAATCCGCATTGCGGCCACTGCTTCTACTGCGAACAGGATCTGCCCATCCTGTGCGAACCGTTCACGCGGCACCAGCCCAAGGGACTGCTGCTCGACGGCCGCTCGCGGCTCTCCCGCAGAGGCAGCCAGGTGCATCACTTCTCCGTGGTGTCCTCGCACGCGCAGTATTGCGTGGTGCCGGAATCCGGCGCGATCGCCGTCCCCAAGGAGCTTCCGTTCGACCGCGCCTGCCTGATCGGCTGCGGTGTGATGACCGGCGTGGGCGCGGCCACGCGCAAGACGCCGGTGCAGCCGGGCGCCGCCGTCCTGGTGATCGGTTGCGGCGCGGTGGGATTGAACGCCATCCAAGGTGCGCGGCTCGCCGGCGCGGGGCTGATCGTGGCCGCCGACGTCAGCGACGAGAAGCTCGACCGCGCCAAGGGCTTCGGCGCCGACACGCGCGTGGACGCCGGCGCGCCCGAGGTGCTGCAGCTGCTGCGCGGCATGACACAGGGGCGCGGCCCGGACTACGTGTTCGAGGCGGCGGGCAACGACAACGCCTTCCGCCTGGCTCTGGAGGCGGTGCGCCCGGGAGGCCAGGTGGTGTTCCTCGGCAAGGTCAGCGTCAACCGGGAGGTCGCCTTCCGCTGGGGATCGCTGATGGGCGAGAAGCGCATCGTGCGCTCCAGCTACGGCGGCGGACGCCCGCGCCGCGACTTCCCCTGGCTCGCCCGGGAGTACCTGGCTGGCAGGCTGAAGCTCGACGAGCTGATCACCCGCCGCATCGCGCTGGAGGATATCAACAGCGGCTTCGAAGCCATCCGCCGCGGCGAGACGGTGCGCGAGGTCGTCGTGTTCCCGCAATGACCCGTCACCCGCCGATGCGCGCAGGCATGCTCGAGGCACCGCACCAGCGGGCCTCGCTGGGGGACCTGCGGCTGGAGAGCGGCGAGACGATCCGCGATTTCGAGCTGTCCTATGTCACCCACGGCAAGCTCAACGCGGCCCGCGACAACGCCATCCTGGTCACGGTGTCACTGACCGGCAATCACCACCGCCTGGACTTCCTGATCGGGTCCGGCAAGGCGCTCGATCCGGAGCGCCACTTCATCGTGTGCGTGGACCCGATCGGCAACGGCCTCACCACTTCACCGAGCAACAGCAGCGCTCAGCCGGGCATGAAGTTTCCGCGCTTCGGCATCCGCGACATGGTGCGCTCGCAGCAGCGCCTGCTGGTGGACGAGATGGACCTGGCCGGCGTGCACGCCGTGGTCGGCGCGTCGATGGGAGGCATGCAGGCGCTGCAATGGGCGGTCAGCTTCCCCGAGTTTCCGCGCTCGATCGTGGCCATGACGCCGATGGCGCGCACCGCCGCCTGGACCGTCGCCGTGGTGGAGACGGCGCGGCGCGCGCTCACCGCCGACCCGGCCTGGGACGGCAAGCAGTTCACCGGCTACCCGGAGCGCGGCTGGCGCGCCTGGACGGGCGTGATGAGCGTACTGGCGAGCCGCACGCCGCGGGCCCTGGCGGACATGTTCCTGCAGCCGCTCGACGCGCTGGAGTGGATGGATAAGCTCACCGCCGAGAACAAGGCCGGCGGCTTCGACGCGACCGATTGGCTGTACCAGAGCTGGGCCTACCAGGAGCACGACGTGGGCGCCACGCCCGGCTTCCACGGCGACCTGGAGGCGGCGCTCGGGGCGATCCAGGCGCGCACGCTGATCCTGGCCCCGCCGCTCGACCTGCTCAACCCGGTGCTGTGCGCCCAGGAGGCGGCCGACCTCATCCCGGGTGCGATGCTGGTGGAGATCCCGTCGGTCCAGGGGCACCAGTCGGCCGGGACCGCAAGCGCCGAGGATGCCGTCTTCCTGAACGAGGAGATCTCCGCCTTCCTGGCGTCGATCCCGTCGCCCGAATAGGGGGCGGGAACGCAATATGCTCTCGCCGCTCCGATGCAGTAGCACCCTCACTTTCCCGGGAGCCGACATGACCGCACGCATCGCATCTACCCTTTCCGCCCTGGCGCTGCTCGCCGGCGCCGCCGCTTACGCCCAGGAGCCCGGCAGCCCCGAGAGCCTGGCGCAGGCGAAGGCGGGCGAGGAAGCCCGTCTCGACCTGCAGACGATCCGCAAGTTCGGCCAGAGCCAGGGCCGCTTCGAGGTGGTGGTGGCCTGGGCCGACAGCAGCCGGCCAGCGCCCGAGGACTACGGCCCGCGCCAGGTGCGCTACATGGCCAACTGCGACGAGGGCACGCTCGCGCTCGCCGCCATCGGCGTGTTCGATCGCCGCGGTCAGCTCACCAAGACGATGATCATCCCGCCCGGCGGCGCCGACCCGATCAAGCCCGAGAAAGGCAGCCAGGAGGCGAAATGGCTGCAGCGGGTCTGCATGTTCTGACGCGCCCCTGAGGCGCGGCCGAGTGCGCCCTTCTTAAGGCGCGACTCAAGAAGCCCCGCCTCTGGCGAGGCGGGGGTGATCATTTCTTCCGGCACAGCGTCTCCAGCGCCCGTTCCTCGCACACCTCCTGCGTGTTGTAGGGGTTGGCGGCGAGGCATTGCTTGACGTACTGCCTGGCGGCCTCGGGGTCGGGGCATTTGGCGAACTTGTCGTCCTGCCCCCATGCGGCGCCGGCCGACCACCACAAGATCAGCACGCCCAGCGTGCGCATCGCTCCCGATCGCATCGCTCCTCTCCATGTAAGTCGGACTGCCCCATTGTGTCCGCCTCGAGCGGTGCTGCCTTGATCCCCATCAACCCGGCGCGAACGCCGGGCGCGGGCGAGGGCCGTGGGGTATGCTGCACGGCCCAACCCGATGGAGGCCCACATGCTTCGCCCGTGCACGATGCTCGCCGCCGCCGCGCTCGCCCTGCCCGTCCTGGCCGATGAGCGCAAGATCGAATACCTGAAGCCGCAGGGACTGATCAACGTCCCGAGTTTCTCCCAGGTCACCACCGCCAGCGAAGGAAAGCTGGTGTTCGTGAGCGGCCAGGTGTCCTGGGATCAGAACGGCAAGCCGCTGCACGCCGGCGACCTGGAAGCGCAGACGCGCAAGACCTACGAGAATCTGAAGATCGCGCTGGCCGCGGCCGGTGCGACATTCCGCGACGTGGTGAAGTTCACGGTGTACGTCAAGGACCTCGACACGCCGAAATGGAAGTTGATCTCGAAGGTGCGCAGCCAATACCTATCCCCCGACCACCCGCCGGCGAGCACCATGATCGGCGTCACCGGTCTGGTGTACGACGAGCTGCTGATCGAGATCGAGGCCTACGCCCTGGTCGAAGAAGCAGACGACGACGACAACTAGGTCGAGCGGCATCCCGCGTCGTCGCGTCCGCGCAGCAACTGCTGCACGGCGACCAGGAAACGCTCCGCGCTGTCGTGGCGCCTGCTTACGAAGTACGCGTCGCGCTGGCGCGCGTGCTCGAGCGCGTACCGGCAACGCTCCAGCGCTTCGTGCAGCTCCTGCTCGCCGAGCGCGCCGCTGCACAGGCGGTCCGCGCACTCGAGCAGCACGCGCTCGGTCTGCGCCAGGCCGACGCGCGCCTCTTCGAAGCCCTTGTGCAGAAGATAGGCGAGCAGCGCCATCTCCGCATCGATCGGCTCCGGTGCCGCATCTGCTTGACGTTGCATTGACAGTTCCCCGCGCGTGACTCCTGCGAGAGACACGCAATTCCTGTGCGGGAGTGCGCGCTGCGTTGCGCCGCGCGCACGGCATCGATGGCATGCAGCTTGCGTCCGGGCCACCGAATGGGGCGGGCATGCGGATGAAGATCGCGAAGCGCGAAACAAGTACGGTTCAGGACGGCGCGAGCGCGCTGTCGCTGGCGCCGCTCAGCATCGACGAATGGATGTGCGATGCGCGCCGTGTCGGCGCGCAAGTCAGCCTGGCCTGGTCGCGGCATATCGCGCTGCCGCGCTGGCGTGCCGTGGGGATCCCCGATTCCGACCTGATCGGCGCTCTGGTCCTGTTCTGCGGCGACAGCCTGCATCCGTTCGAACCGCAACGGGCGGGCTTCGCGAAGATGTGCTACGGCTTCCGGCGCGAGGTCATCGTGTTCGGCGTGCGCCGTTCCGATCGCGCCGTGCTGGAGCTGGTTCCCAGAGCGGCGGGCGACGAGGAGCGCCGCCTGTGTCACGCGGCGGCCAACGCGCCCGACTTCGTGTTGTCGGCGGTGCTCGGCGTAGGCCGCTGGCGGCTGAGCGACAGCTGGCGCGGCTTCCTGGTGCGCTGGTTCTCACACGGTTTCGGCATCGCCGCGGTCCAGCATGCGCACATGTGCCGCGTGATGCTCGATCGCGTGGATCCGCGCGCGCTGCCGCAACCGCTGGAGAAGATCGAAGCGGAGCTGAACCGCCGCGAAGTCGGCGTGATGCGCCGCGCGCGCCGCCGTCTGCTCGAGTGGCTCGATCCCGAGGTGGTGCGCAGCGTGCGCCGCAGCAACGCCATCCTCACGCCGGCGACCTACAACCTGGTGGCTACCGCCGAGGGCGAAGCGCGCCAGCGACGCGTCGCGGCGCTCAGCACCTACCCGAGCGTGCTGCCCGCGTTCATCGCGAAGGACCCGCCGATTCCCGGCAATGCCGACGTGCTGGCGTACTACGAGTCGGGCAGCGAGCACGAGTTTCGTGCGCTCGCCCGCTTCATCGTCGGCGCGGTGGACCGCGGCGAGCCGCTGTCGCCCTATCTGTCGCGGCCGTTCGACACCCGGCCGCAGGTGATCCAGGCGGTGCGCGATGTACCGCGGCTGGTGCTGTGGCGGATCGGCGCGTGGGGTCTGCACGCGCTGCTGCGCGCCGTGGACGCTGTGCCGGCCGACGCGCGGCCGACCTCGCCCGTCGATTGGATCGCCTTCCGGGACATCGCCGTGGCGGTCGCAGCGCTCACCGAAGCGTTCGAGGATTTCTCCGAGGAGGCGGGCGCGCAGTTCTGGGGCGGCGCGGTCCTGCCGTTCCTGCACTGGGCCACCGGGCAGGGCTGGAGCCTGGCGGCCGAAGCGGTGCGCGATCCGGCGGGCGACGGCTCGGTGGCCTATGGCATCGACCGCGCGCTGGCGGCTGCGCGCGACGTGGCGCGCGCACAGGGCGCCTCCGCCGACGCAGCGGTGGAAGCGCTCGCCAGGTTGTCGGTCCTCGAGCTGATCGCCTGGAACCGCAGCTGGCAAGAGCGTCTCGACGAGCATTTCCGGCGCCTCGAGACGCGCGCGGTGATGCGCTAGTTTAAGGCGCGGCCGAGTGCGCCCTGAAGGCACTGAATGTGCCCTTAAGGCGCGATTTAAGAACCCACTGCCTGCCTAGAACTTTCCGTACTTCAGGTAGGCGGCCTGCGGATCCATGCCCGCCAGGATCGCGGTGCGCACCTTGTTCTCGGTCTGCATCACTTCCTCGGTCTTGGTCACCGCCGCGTCGGCGATCGCGCCCGGGATGATCACCACGCCGTCGCGGTCGCCGATCAGGAAGTCGCCGGTGGAGACCGTCACATCGCCGATCGTGATCGGCTCGCCGAAGCGGTCGGGCACCCAGCGGGCGACGATGTCCTTGGGCGTGATGAGGCTGCAGAACACCGGGAAGCCCAGCGCGAGGATGAAATCGGTGTCGCGGCAGCCGCCGTCCACCACATAGCCGCGCACGCCCTTGAAGTGCAGCGTCTCGGCGGACAGCTCGCCCATCAGTGCGATGTCGTGAGTGTTGGGCTGGCACACCAGCACTTTCCCGGTCGGCGCTCGCGACAGCAGGCCGGTCCACTGCACCAGCGTGTCGTGCGGGTCGCGCGTGAGATCGACGTGGCCGCTCACGGTGTACGCCTCGCCGGTGAGCTTGCGGGCCGGATCCAGCGGCCTGATCCCGGACGGCAGCACGCAGGGCCCGGCGCCCATGCTGCGCAGCACGTCGTGCACGGCAGCGGCGTAGCAGTTCATCAGCCGTGCCGCGAGGTCGCTAGGTTTGTCCATTGCTTTTTAAGTCGCGCCTTAAGGGCGCCTAGTGCCCGGCGCCTGTTACTTCGCGTACCGCCTCGTCCTCGTCCGGCCTGGCCCGCTGGCGCAGGCCGAGCAGCTCGTTGACGACGAGCGCCGCGATCACCACCGCCCCGCCCGCCAGCGCGCCGCTTCCCGGCCGCTCGCCCACCACCAGCCAGGTGGATACCGTGCCGAACAGGATTTCCAGCACGGAGAGCAGGCCGATCTCGGCGGCCTTCAGGTGCGGCGCGGCCAGGATCATCAGCAGCACGCCCAGGCCGAGTTGCGCCACACCCATGATAGCAAGCAGGCCGAAGTCCTTCGCGCTCGGCTCCAGCGGCAACGCGAAGGGCAGGGCGATCGCCATCGACAGTACGCCGGACAGCACCAGCGTCGGGATCATGTCCACCCGCGCGTGCGTTCTGCGCAGGATGCTGACGTTCACCGCGAACGCGAATGGGATCGCGAGCGCGATCAGGTTGCCGATCAGCCCGCCGCTCGCGGTCGATTCCACGAACATGAGCACGATGCCGGCAAAGGCCGCGGTCATCGCCAGCCAGGTGCGGGCCGGCACGCGCTCGTGCAGCACCAGCCGGCCGAGCAGCGCGGCGGTGAACGGCGCGATGCTGGACAGCACCAGCACGTTGGCCACCGTGGTGTGTCCGAGCGCGAGAATGAAGCACAGGTACATCAGCGCCCACAGCGCGCTCGCCACCGCGCCGGGCAGGCCCACGGCGCGCAGCCGCTCGAACATGCGCGCGCGATACTGCAGCGCGAGCACACCCAGGATGAACAGGGTCATGAACAGCGAGCGCCAGAAGGTGATCTCCCAGCTGTCGCGCAAGTCCATGTTGCGCACCAGCATGCCGGCGCTCGCCCAGCACAGGGTGGCGCCCACCATGAGCAGGACTCCGCGGCGATGCCGCGAGCCGGCGAGGCGTGCCGACTTCAATAGGTGGCGCGTCCGCCCGAGAGGTCGAAGGTCGCGCCGGTGCTGAAGGAGGCGTCCTCGGTGCACAGCCAGCACACCATGGCGGCGATCTCCTCGACCAGGCCGAAGCGGCCGATCGGGATCTTCTGCAGCATGTAGTCGATGTGCTGCTGGCTGACCTGCGCGAATATCGGCGTCTTCACCGCCGCGGGCGTCACGCAGTTGACCGTGATGTTCTGTTTGGCTAGCTCCTTGCCCAGCGACTTGGTCAGCCCGATCACCGCGGCCTTGGACGAGCTGTAGGCCGAGGCCGTGGGGTTGCCTTCCTTCCCGGCGACGGAGGCGATGTTGACGATGCGGCCGTAGCCGTTCTTCTGCAGGTACGGCACCACCTCGCGGCAGCAGTAGAAGGTGCCGTGCAGGTTGATGTTGTGCACGCGCAGCCATTCGTCCACCGGGTACTCCCACACCATCGCGTTGGCGCCCGCGATACCCGCCGAGTTCACCAGGCAGTCGATCTTGCCGAAGTGCGCCGCCGCGGACCGGGCGGCCGCGTGCACTTCGGAAAAATTCGATACATCCACCACCGCCGTGTGCACCTTGGTCTTCGTGGAGAGCTCCTTGGCGGTCCGTTCCAGCGCCGCGCTGTCGCGGTCCCACAGGCTGACCGGCGCCCCCGAGTCGGCCATGCGTTGCGCGACGGCCAGACCGATGCCGGAAACGCCGCCGGTCACCACGCACACGCGGCCGGCGAGATCGAGTTTGTTCATTGGGCTCCTTATGCGCCCTTAAGGCGCGATTTAAGAACAACCAAATGTTCTCACAAGGCCAGGGGTGCTGGGGTGCTCGCGCACCGAAGCAAAGCTCAGTGCGTGCGCAGCGCCCACAGGGCGAGGACGACGGCGGCGATCA
>DATBMG010000109.1:0-5427 GCA_036554965.1 Burkholderiales bacterium | reverse complement strand
GCGGACAGCCGGTCGGTCTGCACGATCAGCAGGCGCTCGGCGTCGATCGCGTACAGGTCGCGCACCTTGCCGCGGTGGAGCAGCTCGAGCGAGCGCAAGTTGGATTCGAACAGAGGTGTCGTCATCGGGAGCGGGTTGCCCTCTCCGCGGAGGCAGAACTGCCGCGACGGCGTTCGACGTACCTCGGCGCCGGTGCGGCGGGTAAAGTCTCAGCGCTTCCCATGCGCGTCGGCCCGCAGCTTCACACGAATCTCCAGCGCCCTGGCGAGCGCCGCGTCGGCGCTCTCGCCGAGTACCGTATAGTGCCCCATTTTGCGACCGGGGCGCGCTTCGCGCTTGCCGTACAAGTGCAGCTTCGCGCGCGGCTCGCGCAGGACGTGTTCCCAGTGCGGTTCGCCGGCGGCCCACAGGTCGCCCAGCACGTTGACCATCACCGCCGGGCTGTGCAAGCCGGTGTCGCCGAGCGGCATCCCGCACAGCACGCGCGCCTGCTGCTCGAACTGGGACGTGACGCAGGCATCGATCGTGTAATGACCGCTGTTGTGCGGGCGCGGCGCGATCTCGTTGGCCACCAGCCGTCCGCCACGCAGCACGAAGAACTCCACGCACAGCACGCCCCGGTAGTCGAGCTTGCTCGCCACCGTCAGCGCCGCCTCGCGCGCGGCTGCCGCCAGCGCCGCAGACGTGCGCGCCGGCACGATGCTCACGTCGAGGATGCCGTGCGCGTGCTGGTTCTCGGCCACCGGCCAGCTCAGCATTGCGCCGTCGAAGCCGCGCGCCACCACGCAGGACAGCTCCAGCTCGAGCTCCAGCATCTGCTCCAGCACGCACGGCTCACCGCCAAGCTGTTCGAAAGCGGCGTTCAGCTCCTCGCTGCGCGTGACGCGCACCTGCCCCTTTCCGTCATAGCCGAGGCGGCTGCGCTTGAGTATGCCGGGCAGCAGATGGCCGACATCGCGCAAGTCATCGGCCTGCTCGATCACTTTGTACGGCGCCACGTCGAGTCCGGCAGCGGCAAGAAAACGCTTTTCGCGGATCCGATCCTGGGCGACGGCCACGCTGTCGGCATCCGGGCTGATGCGGCAATGCTCCGCCAGGAACCGCATGCTCTCGGCGGGCACGTTCTCGAACTCGGTGGTGACGGCCGCGCATTGTGCGGCCAGCTTCTCCAGCGCGCGCGGGTCCAGGTAATCGGCTGGCACGTGCTCGTCGGCCACGCTCCCCGCAGGGCTGTGCGCGCCGGGATCCAGCACCATCACCCGGTAGCCCATACTCTGGGCGGCCATGGTGAACATGCGGCCCAGCTGTCCGCCGCCGAGCAGCCCGAGAAACGCGCCGGGCTCGATCAGCATGGGGCGGGAGCCGCACACGCCGCGCCGCACGTCCGATTCATGACTCGGCGGGCGGCAGCTTCATGGCGCGCACTTTCGCCTCCTGCGCCGAGCGCAGGTCCTTCAGCTTCTTGCTCAGCGCGGGATCGCCAACGGCCAGCAGCGAAGCGGCGAACAGCGCGGCGTTGACCGCCCCGGGCTCACCGATGGCGAAGGTGGCCACCGGCACGCCGCGCGGCATCTGCACGATCGACAGCAGGGAGTCGAGCCCCTGCAAGTGGCGGCTGGGGACCGGCACGCCCAGCACCGGCAGCACCGTCTTGGCGGCCAGCATGCCGGGCAGATGCGCGGCGCCGCCGGCGCCGGCGATGATGCAGCGCAGCCCACGGCCGGCGGCAGATTCCGCGTAGCGGAACATTTCATCCGGCGTGCGATGCGCCGACAGCACGCGCGCTTCGTGCGCCACGCCCAGCTGGTCGAGCTGAGCGGCCGCATGCTGCATCACGTCCCAGTCGCTATCGCTGCCCATCACGATGCCCACCAGCGGCGCGCTCATCGCTGCTCTCCGACTTTCACGATCTTCATGGTATTCGTCCCGCCGGGGACTCCGATCGGCTCGCCGAAGGTGAAGACGATCAGGTCGCCCGCCTGCACCAGGCCGGCCTCCACCAGCTTGTCTTCGGCGAAGCGCAGCAGCGTCTCGCGATTGTCGCCCGAGTACTGCAGCATCAGCGTGTGCACCGAGCGAAATAGCGAGAGCTTGTAGCGCGTGGAGATCTCCGGCGTGAGCGCGTACACCGGCACGCCGGAGTTGAGGCGCGACACCCACAGCGCGGTGGAGCCGGACTGGGTGAGCGCGGCGATCGCCTTCACCTTGAGGTGATAGGCGGTGAACAGCGCCGCCATGGCGATGGACTGGTCCACCCGCGTGAACACGCGATCCAGGAAGTCGCGGTCGAGGGTGACCGCGGAGGACTTTTCGGCCTCGAGGCAGACGCGCGCCATCGCCTCGACCGTCTCCGCCGGATACTTGCCGCTCGCGGTTTCGGCCGACAGCATCACCGCGTCGGTCCCGTCGAGTACGGCGTTGGCCACATCCGACACCTCGGCGCGGGTGGGCACCGGGTTGGAGATCATCGACTCCATCATCTGCGTCGCGGTGATCGCCAGCTTGTTTCTCTCCCGCGCCAGCCGGATCATGCGCTTCTGCAGCGCCGGCACCGCGGCGTCGCCCACCTCCACCGCCAGGTCGCCGCGCGCGACCATGATCGCATCGGAGGCCTGCATGATCTCGTCCAACGCCTTGATCGCCTCGGCGCGCTCGATCTTGGCCACCAGCAGCGCGTGTCCACCCGCGGCATCGAGCAGCTCGCGCGCGCGCTGCATGTCGGCCGCGCTCTTCGGAAAGGACACCGCCAGGAAATCGGCCTTGAGCTCGGCGGCCGTCCCGATGTCCTGCACGTCCTTGGCGGTCAGCGCCGGTGCGGTGAGGCCGCCGCCCTGGCGATTGATGCCCTTGTTGTCGGACAGTACGCCGCCGTGTCGCACGCCGGTGACGATCTCGCGTGAACGCACCTCCTGGACATCGAGCACGATGCGGCCATCGTCGAGCAGCAGGACGTCGCCGGCGCGCACATCGCCGACGAGCTCGGGGTAGTCGAGGCCGACGCGTTCCTGGTTGCCGGACTTGCAGTCGGCGTCCAGGATGAAGCGCTCGCCCTTGCCGAGCACGATGCTGCCTTGGTCGAACTTGCCGATGCGAATCTTGGGGCCTTGCAGATCCACCATCAGCCCGACCGTGCGACCGAGCCGGCGCGACGTCTCGCGTACCAGCGTGGCCCGCTCGGCGTGCTCCTTGGCGCTGCCGTGCGAGAAGTTCAGGCGCACCACGTCCACGCCGGCGGCGAGGACGCGGGTGAGCACCTCCCGGCTGGAGCTGGCCGGGCCCAGGGTAGCGACGATCTTGGTGCCGCGTCGCAAAGGCTAGGTCCTTGACCCCGCGGCGCGCTGCTCGAGGATCTCGACCGCGGGCAGCTTCCTGCCTTCCAGGAACTCCAGGAATGCGCCACCGGCGGTGGACACGTAACCGATCTTGTCGGTGACGCCGAACTTGGCCAGCGCGGCCACGGTCTCGCCGCCGCCCGCGAGCGAAAAAGCGCGCGACCCGGCGATCGCCTGCGCCAGCGCGCGGGTGCCGCCGGCGAACTGCTCGTGCTCGAAGACGCCGAGCGGGCCGTTCCAGACGATGGTCGCCGCACGGCCGAGCAGCCCGGCGAGTTGCGCCGCGGTGGTCGGGCCGACATCGAGGATGAGGTCGTCGTCGGCCACCGCAGCGACGTCCTTCGTGGTCGCCGCCGCGGTGGCGGAAAGCTCTTTTGCGCACACCACGTCCACCGGCAGCGGAACCCGCCCGCCCTTGGCGTGCACCGCATCCATGACCTTTCTCGCCTCCGGCACCAGGTCGGGTTCGGCCAGGGATTTGCCGATCTTCATGCCGGCTGCGAGCATGAAGGTGTTGGCGATTCCACCGCCGACGATCAATTGATCCACCTTCTCCGACAGCTTCGCCAGCACGGTGAGCTTGGTGGACACCTTGGCCCCGCCGACGATTGCCACCAGCGGACGGCGCGGGTTTTCCAGCGCCTTGCCGAGCGCCTCCAGCTCGCGCGCGAGCAGCGGGCCGGCGCAGGCGATCGGCGCATACTTGGCCACGCCGTGGGTGGTCGCCTCCGCGCGATGCGCGGTGGCGAAGGCGTCGTTCACGTAGATGTCGCACAGCGCCGCGATCCTTCTCGCCAGCGCATCGTCGTTCTTCTTCTCGCCCTTGTTGAAGCGGCAGTTCTCCAGCAGCGCGGCGCGGCCGGGGGCGACGTCGACCCCATCCAGCCAGCTGCGCACCAGCGCAACGTCCTGACCGAGCAGCTCGGACAGGCGCCGCGCCACCGGGGCCAGCGATTCCTTCTCGTCGAACTGGCCCTCGGTCGGACGCCCGAGATGCGACACCAGCATCAGCCGTGCATTCCTGGACAGCGCGTGCTGGATGCCGGGCAGGGAGGCGCGGATGCGCGTGTCGTCGCTGATGACCCCGTCTTCGAGCGGCACGTTGAAATCCTCGCGCACCAGCACCCGCTTGCCGGCGAGATCGAGGTCGGTCATCTTCAGGATGGGCATGCGGGCTACCGCGTGCTCATTTCGCGTTAAACAGGGCTACGGTTGTGTCGAGCATGCGGTTGCTGAAGCCCCATTCATTGTCATACCAAGCCGAAACCTTGACCAAATTGCCTTCGGCGACTTTGGTCAGGGTAGCGTCGAAGATGCTGGAGTGCGGGTCGTGGTTGAAGTCCATCGACACCAGCGGCGCCTTGTTGTAGGCCAGGATGCCCTTCAGCTCACCGTCGGCGGCCGCCTTCAGCACGCCGTTCACCTCCTCTACGCTGGTGCTGCGCTTGGCCGTGAAAGTGAGGTCCACGATCGACACGTTGATGGTGGGCACGCGGATGGCGTAGCCGTCCAGCTTGCCGTTCAGCTCGGGCATGACCAGGCCGACCGCGGCCGCCGCGCCGGTCTTGGTGGGAATCATCGACATCGTGGCGGAGCGCGCCCGGCGCAGGTCCTCGTGATAGACGTCGATCAGCACCTGGTCGTTGGTGTAGGCGTGGATCGTGGTCATCAGCCCGGCGGCCACGCCGATCTTGTCGTGCAGCGGCTTGACCAGCGGCGCCAGGCAGTTGGTGGTGCAGGAGGCGTTGGAGATCACCGTGTGGCTGGCCTTGAGCACCTGATGGTTGACCCCGTAGACGATGGTCGCATCGATGTCCTTGCCGCCGGGCGCCGAAATGACGACTTTCTTGGCGCCGCCGCGCAGGTGGGCCGATGCCTTTTCCTTGCTGGTGAACAAGCCGGTGCACTCCAGGACCACGTCCACGCCCAGCGTGCCCCAGGGCAGCTGCGCCGGGTCGCGCTGGGCCAGCACCTTGATGCGGTCACCGTTGACCACCATAGCGTCGCCCTCGACCTCCACGCTGCCCTTGAACCGACCGTGCACCGTGTCGTAGCGGGTGAGGTGGGCGTTGGTTTCCGGGCTGCCGAGGTCGTT
>DATBMG010000046.1:0-9535 GCA_036554965.1 Burkholderiales bacterium | reverse complement strand
TGCAGCGCATGCAGGCCGAGGACCTGATCGCGGCGGTGTTCCCGGACCAGATCGCCTGCTTCGAGAACCTCGTCGGCGACCGCGAGATCCCCGACCACCCGCTGGTGCAGCAGACCATTCACGACTGCCTGCACGAGGCGATGGACATCGAAGGGCTGGAGCGCCTGCTCCGCGGGCTGGAGGCAGGCGAAGTGGACGTCACCGCACGCGAGCTCGCGGTGCCGTCGATGCTCGCGCTCGAAGTGCTCGCCGCGCGTCCCTACGCTTTCCTGGACGACGCCCCGCTCGAGGAGCGCCGCACGCAAGCGGTGATGGCGCGGCGCTGGCTGGATGCCGAGACGGCCGCCGACCTCGGCCGCCTCGACCCCGATGCAATCCGGCGCGTGCGCGAGGAAGCGTGGCCGCAACCGGAATCGGCCGACGAGATGTGCGATGCGTTGTCGTGGCTGGGGTTCATCACTGAGCAGGAAGCGCAGGCGCAAGCGGGGTGGCCCACGATGCTGCGCGAGCTGGCCGACGCACGGCGGGCGGCGTCCATGCAGGCACTCTGGCTGTCGGTCGATCGCCTAGGGCAACTGCGCGCCGTGTTTCCGGATGCGAGCATCGATCCGCCGCTTGGCGCCCCGCCGACGGTGGCCGATATGCAGTCTGGCGCGCAGCAGACGTGGACGCGCGAATCCGCGTTGATCGAGCTGGTCCGCGGCCGCCTCGAAGGCCTCGGGCCGACCACGGCGTCGGCCCTCGCCGCATCGCTGGCCGTTGCGCCACGCGAGATCGACGCCGCCCTGCTCGCGCTCGAAGCCGAAGGGTTCGCCATGCGCGGCAGCTTCACCGGCGAGACCGGCGAGGTCGAATGGTGCGACCGGCGCCTGCTGGCGCGCATCAACCGCTACACGGTGAAGCGCCTGCGTCAGGAGATCGAGCCGGTCTCCAGCGCCGACTTCATGCGCTTCCTGCTGGCGTGGCAGCATGCGTTTCCCGGCGAGCGCATGGACGGTCCGGATGCGCTCGCCGCGGTGGTGTCGCAGCTCGAGGGCTTTGAGGCGGCCGCCGGTGCCTGGGAGACGGAGATCCTGCCCGCGCGGCTGGCGAGCTACGAGCCGGCGTGGTTGGACGATCTGTGCCTGTCCGGCCGCGTGCTGTGGACGCGGCTGGAGGCGCCGCGCCCGAACCCCGAGCGCGAGCGCAGCGTGAGCCCGGTGCGCAGCACGCCGGTCACGCTGCTCACCCGCAAGAACCTCACGGTTTGGGCCGCACTGGTGCGCGCCGCTGGCCCCGAGGACCTGCACTTGAGCGCGCGCGCGCGCGCCGTCGCGGAGTTCCTGCGCGAGCACGGCGCCTGTTTCTTCGACGACATCGTGCACGGCCTCGACCTGCCGCGCACCTTCGTGGAGGAAGCGCTGGCCGAGCTGGTGGCGGTCGGGCTGGTGAACTCCGACGGCTTCAGCGGTTTGCGCGCGCTGCTGCTGCCCTCGGACAAGCGCAAGCCGTTCTCCGGCGGCGGGCGCCGCCGGGCGGCGATGCCGGGCGTGGAGGATGCCGGCCGCTGGGCGCTGATCCGCCGGAAGGCACCCATGCCGTCGGCGGACGGCACGCCACTGCCTCGCGAGACCGTGGAGCAGATCGCGCGCGCGCTGCTCAAGCGCTACGGCGTGGTGTTCTGGCGCGTGCTCGCGCGTGAAGCGCAATGGCTGCCGCCCTGGCGCGAGTTGCTCCTGGCGTTGCGCCGGCTGGAGACGCGCGGCGAGATCCGCGGCGGGCGCTTCGTGGCCGGCTTCTCGGGCGAGCAGTTCGCGCTTCCCGAGGCGGTGGGCGTGCTGCGCAGCGCGCGCAGGGACGACAGCACCGGCGCCGTCGCGGTGCTCTGCGGCGCCGACCCGCTCAACCTGGCGGGCATCGTTACCCCCGGGACCAAGGTGCCCGGCCTATACAGCAACCGCGTGCTGCTGCGAGACGGCGTTCCGGTCGCCGCGCTGATCGGCGGGGAGGCGCACTACTTCGAGCAGATGACGCCGGAAGCGGCGTGGGATGCGCGCAATCTCCTGCTGCGCGGGTCACCCGCACGCACACCGGTGGAATGAGTTACTGCTTCGGCTCCTCGAACGCGTTGGCGCTATCCGCGGCGCACGGCAGGCCGGGGTCCAGCGCCTGCACATGTGCGCCCACCGCGGCGAGAAAGCGGTTCTGCAGCCGGTAGGCCTCGACCTCGCGCAGGCGCCAGCGGTTGCAGCCGTCCAGCTCGGCATGCAGACCGTGCTCTTCCTGCACGTGATGCACCAGCTCATGGAACAGGATCGACTGGTGATAGGCGTTCAGGTCGGGGCGCAGCGTCTCGTCGATGTACAGACCTTCGCCCGGCACGTAGGCCGCGCGCACCGCGCACGGCCCGCCGCACAGCCGGCGCTGCAGTTCGCTCAGCGGGATGCGGGTCACTTGCGGGCGATCATCCTGCGCTTGGTAGCCCGACAGATCGCCGACGGCGTGCAGCAGCCGTCTCACCAGCTCGTCCATCGAGTCCGGGCGCCCGATGCGCGATGCCATCGCGCTCTCCTGCGGTGCCAGCGCGACGCTGGCTCCGTACTGCGTAGCGTGGGCCGTGCCCGACTGATTCGCGGAGGCGGCACCCGGCAGCAGCGCTGCGAGCGCGAAGGCGAGCACTGCGATGGTGCGCGGCGCGCAACCGTGCACGCCTGCGGTGCCGCGCTGCCGCTGGTCAGAAATCGCTCGCATGCTTGTCCGCCGCGCTCTTGTAGCTCGTCCAGCCCAGGCGCCAGCGGTTGCTGCCGCAGTTGTGGCTGGCGCCTTCGAGCGCTGCCTTGCGCACCCGTTCTTCGTAACCGCTCTGGGTGACGAGCGAGACCAGCGCCAGGCGGTTACGTTCCGACAGATGCGCAGTGAGGAAACGCACCGAGAACAGCTTGAACTCGAGAATGTCGTCCCCGCTCGCCCAGCCGCAGACGTTGGCGGTCTCGGCCAGCCAGTAGAGCTGAGTGACCTCCTGCGCGGCCGCCTCGAACCCGTAGTTCTGCACCTCGACGGCGCGGACGGAAGCAGGCAGCACGGCGAGCAGCGCGGCGCCCACGAGGGCGGCGAACGATCTCCGCGGCGCATGCACCCTGTGATCTGCCGGCATCGAGGGGGGCATATGGCGCTTGACTGGCATCCAACGCATGGCGCGACTCCTTATCATCGATCCACGGCCCCTCCACCCGGCCACAGCAGGGCTCGGAGCGGTTGTCGGTGACTTCGTCCGCGGTGCGTGGGCGGCTGCGAGGGCGGCCGGCGCCGTCCCGCAGTCGTGCATGCCTTGCGCGTGCTCCTGACCCCCTATCAGGCAAGTTGCGGGCCCGCTTCCGGGCCGGCGCGGACCGGCGTACGAATTCACGGCACGAACGGCGCCCTGGGCGTCCCGGCCCGTCTCTGCCGTATGCTCGTTGCGTACCATCTACCTGTGCTCCCACCGGTCCTCAGCCCACCAAGCTCCATGATCGGATAGTCCTTGATCGCCGTCCGCCGATGAATATGTCCAACGACAGGGATGCATCGCGGCCTGGGTCCAAACCTTACCTCCCCGTGAAAACACCACACACACGTGATGCCCGGTGAGAAGCTCGCGACCTGCCCGTGAAACGATCACGTCTCTCTCACGCCGCTGCGCCCGGAGCAGGCCCGGACCCTGCTTACGTTTCAGGGGTTGAGCAACCGCGTCTGCGGGCGCCCGCGCGCATGGCGCACGGGGCCGCGGGCGTGTCGCCGCGCGTGCCGCGCCGGGCCCGACGAGCCGGACGCGCTGCGGGTATCATTCGTCCCGATGAAGCTGCATCAGATCAAGATCGAGTTCGACGCCGAGCAGGACCGCCTGCGCCTGCGCGTGTCCACGCTGAGCGGCGAAGAGGCGCTGCTATGGCTGACGCGCCGCTGCGTGCTGCGGCTGTGGCCGCTGCTGGTGGGTGGGGCGGAGGCAAGCCCGCAGGTGGTCACGCGCGCGGCCGATCCCGAAGTGAAAAAAGCGCTGCTCGGCTTCCAGCACGAAAAGGCGATCAGCCAGGCGCAGTTCGGCAAGCAGTACGAGGACTTGCCGCGCACGCGGCCTTTGGGCGACGCGCCCCTGCTGGTGACCAAGCTCCAGCGCCGCGCCGGGCCCGACGGGCGCATCGTGCTGGGACTGCTGCCGAGCCAGGGTCAGGGCATCTTCCTCACGCTCGACGAACCGCTGTTGCACGGCTTCATCAAGCTGCTGCAGCAGGCGGTGCAGCGCGCCGAGTGGGGGTTCAAGCTACAGCTGCCGTGGAGCGAGTCGCCCCCGGAATCGGGGGCCAGCGAGCACACGCTGCAGTGACGGCGTGACTCGCGCTCAGTCGAGGATCCGGGCGCGCACCGGGCGGCCCGGGGTCGCCCCCTCTACCACTTTTCCATGAGGCCCGATTCGGGACCCATCACGCGGCCGTTGGCGATGACCAGATCGAAAGGCTGCGCCGCGGCGCCAAGCGCCGCGCACAGCAGGAGGCAGGCGGCCGCAACCCGGATCGGAACCACGCGCGGCTCAGTAGAGCTTGTCGGCACTGCGGTCCATGCGCACGTCCACCAGCCACGGGCGGTCCGATGCGTATGCCTCGGCCAGCGCCGGCGCCAGCTCGGCGGCCCGCTCGACGCGCGACGCGCGGCAGCCGAAGCCGCGGGCGATATCGACGAAGTCCACGCCCGGAAGGTCGCTGCCCGGCATGCGCGCGATGCCCATGCGCGCGGCCAGAGACTTGATGGCACCGTATCCGGCGTTGTTGAGGACGACGAAGGTGACCGGCAACGCGTGCTGCGCGGCGGTCCACAGGCCCTGGATCGTGTACAGGCTGGAGCCGTCGCCGAGCACCGCCACCACCTTGCGCGACGCATCGGCCAGCGCCACCCCCACCGCCGCCGGCAGCGCGAAGCCGAGCCCGCCGCTGGCCACCGCGTACAGGCCGCCGCTCACGCGGATCGGAAAGTGCGCGTGGAACGCATTGCGGTGCGAAGGCGCCTCTTCCACCACCACCGCATCGGCCGGCAAAGTCTTGCAAATGGTGTGCATCGCCAGGTCGCCGCCGATCGGGTCGGCAAGCGGCGGCGCCGGCGGGCGCGGCGCGATGCGCGGCGCCGCGCGCCGCACCTGGGAGATCTGTGCCAGCAACTGCTCCATGCCGAGCTGGATGCTGCTCATGATGCTGGTGCCGACCGGTGCGCGGGCGGCCTGCTCCGGATCGTCGGTAAGGTGGAACAAGCGCGTGCCCGGCGCCACGAAAGCACCTTCGGTGTGCACATGGTAGGTGAACACCGGCGCGCCGATCACCAGCACCACGTCATGGGGCGCCAGCCGGTCAGCCAGCGGCTGGCGCAGCGGCGGCAGGTGCCCCGCGAACAAGGGGTGGTCGCCGGGGAAGCTGCAGCGGGCCGACATCGGGCTCGCCCAGACAGCGGCGTTCAGTCGCTCCGCGAGCTGAACGGCAAGCGGCCAAGCGCCGTCCTGGTCCACCGCTGCACCCACCACCAGCGCCGGCGCGCGGCTGGAGTTGAGCGCGTCCGCCAGCCGGTCCAGCGCGCCCGGGTCGGGAGCGAACTGAACGGCCACCTGGCGCGGCTCGACCGGCTCGGCCGGCGCATCCCAATCGTCCTCCGGCACCGACACGAAGACCGGCCCGCAAGGGCGCTGCAACGCCGTATAGATCGCCTGTCCCAGCGCATGCGGGACATCGGCCGCGCGCGCGGGCTCGATCGCCCACTTCACGTACGGCCGTGGGAACTCGACGGCGGAGCGCGCGCTCAGGAACGGATCGGTGGGCAGCATCGCGCGCGTCTGCTGGCCGGCGATGATCACCAGCGGCGTCTGGTTGCGCCAGGCGGTGAATACGCTGCCCAGGGCATGCCCGACGCCGCCCGCCGAGTGCAGGTTGACCAGCGCCGGCGCGCGCCGCGCTTGCGCGAAGCCGTCCGCCATCGCCACCACGACGCTCTCCTGCAGCCCCAGCACGTAGCGGAAATCCTGCGGCCAGTCGCGGAACATGCGCAGCTCGGTGGAGCCCGGATTGCCGAACACGGTGGTCATGCCGAACGCGCGCAGCAGGTCCAGCACCGCTTCGCGCACCGTGGGCCGCACGGTGCCCGCGCGTGCTGGCGCCGTTTCACGCACCGGCTTCTGCATTCGCTGTCCTGATCGCCCTCGGCTCTGGCGGCCGCTTGCCGTCGAGCAGCGAGCTGACGTTGATGTCGCCCATGACGTTGATCGTGGTGCGGCACCGGTCCAGGAACCAGTCCACCGTCAGCAGCACCGCGATGAACTCCACCGGCAGCCCCACCGCCATGAACACCATGGTCATGGTCACCAGTCCGGCCTCGGGGATGCCGGCCGCGCCGACCGAGGCCGCCATGCTGGTGAGCACCACCAGCAGCTGCTGATACAGCGTGAGGTCCAGGCCCAGCACCTGGGCGATGAACAGCGCCGCCATTGCCTCGTACAGCGCGGTGCCGTCGTTGTTGAAGTTCGCCCCCACCAGCGCGCCCAGGCTCGCCGAGCGCTCGCGCAGCCCGACGCGGTCGCGCAGGCAGGCGTAAGTCACCGGCATGGTGGCGGTCGAGCTGGCGGTGGAGAACGCCATCACCAGCGCGTCGCGCGTGCCGCGCAGCACCGACAGCGGCCGCACCCAGGAGCCCAGGCGGATGCGCGTCAGATACCAGGTGGCTTGCAGCAGCAGCGCGACGATCACCGCCACCACGAAGGCGCCCAGGGGAATGAAGGCGGAGAAGCCCTTGCTCCCGACGATGCTGGCGATGATCCCGAAGATGCCGAACGGGATGATCTCGATGATCCAGTGCAGGACGATGAGCATCGCCTGGAAGCCGATGTCCACGCCGTCGCGTACGTTGCGCAGCGGCGCGTCGTGCAGCCGCCGCAGCGCGACGCCGAAGGCCAGGGCGATGAAGATCACCGCGAGCACGCTGCCGTTGTCGGACAGCGGGCCGAACAGGCTGCGCGGAACGTTGTCCAGGAACTGCTCCAGCGGGCCGGGCGCCCCCTTGGCCGCTGCGCTGGGAGGTGCCGGACCTATCTCGTGCCACTCGCCGGGGCGCAGCAGATTCGCCACCGCGAGCCCGATGCAGATCGCCACGGCGGTGTTGAGCAGCAGCAGGCCCAGCAGGCGCGGCGCGGTGCCGCGTGGCAGCTCGGCGGTGACCAGCGCGCGCAGGATGGCGAGCAGGATCAGCGGTGGCGCCACGGCCGCCAGCAGGCGCAGGATCAGCCTGGCCGGCAGCGCCAGCGCGGTCGCCGATTCGCCGAGGGCGACGCCGGCGACCACGCCCAGAGCGAGCGCGCCTAGGATGCGCAGGTACAGCGGCGTGGAGGTCCACCACGCAGTGATACCACGCGCAGGGGCAGCGGGGTGTGCGGCGGAAGGCTGTTGCTCCATGCGCAGTGTGGTTGTCGTTGGGACGGCGGCGGCGCATAGTTTACCTGTCTAACGTCGGTCTCCACCCAACACCGCCTGGAGCCGGGTTGTTTTTAGATCGCGCCTCAAGGGCGCATTGAGCCATGAGCGACGAAGAGCTGTGCTACACACCGGCCAGTGACCTGGTGCGGATGATCCGCGACCGGCGCGTATCGCCGGTCGAGGTGATGCAGGCGACCCTGGCGCGCGCGCAGGCGCTGAACCCGCGCCTCAACGCCATCTGCACGCCGACCTACGACGCGGCGCTGGACGCGGCGCGCGCGGCCGAGGCCGCGGTGATGCGCGGGGGGGCGCTGCCGCTGCTGCACGGGGTGCCCACCACCATCAAGGACCTCGCCTTCACGCGCGGCGTGCGCACCATGGGCGGCTCGCACATCTTCCGCGACCGAGTGCCCGAATTCGATCATGTGCACGTGGAGCGCTTGCGGGCGGCGGGCGCGATCAGCATCGGCAAGACCACGGTCTCCGAGCTCGGCTGGAAAGGCAACGGCGACAGCCCGGTGACCGGGATCACCCACAATCCCTGGAAGCATGGCACGAACGCCGGCGGCTCCAGCGCCGGCGCCGCCGTGTGCGCGGCGGCCGGCATCGCGCCGATCCACCAGGGCTCCGACGGCGCCGGCTCGGTGCGCATGCCTGCGGCCTTCTGCGGCGTGTTCGGGATGAAGCCCTCGTACGGCCGCATTCCGTATCACCCGATGCCCAACAACGGGCTCATCTCGCACGTGGGCCCGCTGACCCGCACCGTCTCGGACGGGGCATTGATGCTGCAAGCGATGGCCGGCCCCGACGACCGCGACATGTCGAGCCTGGAGACGCCCGCCGACGATTACCTCGCGCGTCTCGATCAAGGCGTCGCGGGACTGCGCGTCGCCTACAGCCCCGACCTCGGTTACCTCAAAGTCGACGCGGAGGTGGCCGAGCCGGTGCGGCGCGCCGCCCTCGCCTTCGCCGAGCTCGGCTGCCGGGTCGAGGAAGTGAACCCCGGCTGGGGCGATCCGATCGAGATGGAGCACTGCCATTTCGCGTCGAACTACGCCGGCATGCTGGGCCACCTGCTCGAGCGCTGGGCCGATCGCATGGATCCCGGCCTGGTGGCGCTCACCCGCCACGGCATGCGCTACAGCGCCGCGGACTACTGCCGGGCACAGGGCGAACGGCTGGCCTACTACGACAAGGTGCAGGCGTTCTTTCAGCGCTACGATCTGCTGCTCACGCCGTCGCTGTCGGTCGCCGCGTTCCGCGCCGACCTGCTGATCCCGGCGCACTGGGAGCAGCATCCCTGGGACTGGTTGCGCTGGGCGGGCTTCAGCTACCCGTTCAACATGACTTGGCTGCCGGCGGCCACCTGCCCTTGCGGCTTCACGCCGGCCAGCTTGCCCGTGGGCCTGCAAATCGTGGCCGGACGCCTGCAGGATCTGCGCGTGCTGCAGGCCGCGCGCGCCTTCGAGCAGGCGCGGCCTTGGGAGCAGGTGCGCCCGCCTCTTTAGCCGGCGCGATTCGCCCCCATTTCAATCAGATGGCAGGACAGCCGCACGCAGCACCCCCGGAGATCATTCCTCTGGACAGGGTTGCCGTCGAGCCGGTGGGAGGCAAGGCGGCGCACTTGGCGCAGCTCGCCCGGTTGGGTCTGCGCGTCCCGGAGGGCTTCGTCGTCGTCGGCGCCGCGCCGGGGCATCTGCCCCACGCCTTGGACGAGTACAGCGGGCGGCTCGGGGGCGCGGTGGCGGTGCGCTCGTCGGCCCGGGAAGAAGACAGCGCCGAGGCGTCCTTCGCGGGCCAGTTCGAAACCGTCCTCGGTGTTCGGGGTGCGCCCGCCATCCGCGACGCGGTCGAGCGCTGCCTGGCATCCGCGGCCGGGGCGCGCGCCGAGGCCTATCGCAGCGAGATGCACGCGCAGAGCGCACGCATGGCGGTGCTGGTCCAGCGTATGGTGGACGCGGTCGCAGCCGGCGTGGTCTTCACCGCCGACCCACTCAGCGGCCAGCGCGATCGCATCGTCGTCAACGCCGTAGCGGGATTGGGCGAGGCGCTCGTCGGGGGCTACCGGACGCCCGATC
>DATBMG010000181.1:0-7623 GCA_036554965.1 Burkholderiales bacterium | reverse complement strand
TGACGCCGATCCTGATCGCCCTGTTCCAGCAGGTGTCCGTGGTTTCGCCGCTGGCCAACGCCGTTGCCATTCCCGTGGTGAGCCTGGGCGTGGTGCCGCTCACGCTGATCGGACTGCTGCTGCCGGTAAACGTGCTCCTGGCACTCGCCGCCGAACTGATGGTGCTGTGCGATCTGCTGCTCCAGTACCTGAGCGCCTTGCCCGAAGCGGTATGGCAGCAGCATGCGCCACCCCGGTGGTCGCTGCCGGTGGCGGCGGCAGGCGTGATCTGGCTGCTCGCGCCGCGCGGGTTCCCGGCCCGCTGGGTCGGCGCGGCGGCCCTGCTGCCGCTGGTGCTGGTGCCCCGGGAGCGGCCGGCACCCGGCGAAGCGTGGATCGATGTGCTGGACGTGGGCCAGGGCCTGGCGGCGGTGGTGCGCACCGCCAACCATACTCTGCTGTACGACGCGGGGCCGGCGTTCTCGCGGGAGGTGGATAGCGGCAGCCGCATCGTCGTCCCGCACCTGCGCGCCACCGGCGTCTCGCGCCTGGACGGCCTGCTCATCACGCACGACGACATCGATCACACCGGCGGCATGGCCTCGGTGCTGGAAGCCCTGCCCGTGGCGTGGGTCGCGTCGTCCCTGCCGCACGGCGATGCGCGCCTTGCCGGTGTGCGCCGGCGGCTGCGCTGCGAAGCCGGGCAGCGCTGGGAGTGGGACGGGGTGGACTTCGCGGTGCTGCACCCGCGTCCGGAGGACTATAATCGGGCGCGCGGCAGCGACAACGATCGCAGCTGCGTGCTGCGCGTGGCGGCGGCGGGCGGGAGCGTGCTGTTCACCGCCGACATCGAGCGCGGCGCGGAGCGTGAACTGGTCGAGCGCGCCCGCGCAACGCTACGCTCCGACGTCCTGGTCGTCCCGCATCACGGCAGCAACACCTCTTCCACGGATGCTTTCCTCGCGCACGTGCGTCCCGGCGTGGCCTTGTTCACCGCCGGCTATCGCAACCGCTTCGGCCATCCGGCCGAGGAGGTGCTGGCGCGCTATGCGCGGCTCGGCATCGAAAGCTACCGGACCGACGCCGACGGCGCGCTGCTGCTGCAGCTCGCTCCGGCGCGGCGGCTGTGGGCGTGGCGGCGCGTGCAGCCGCGCTACTGGCATGGACGCTGAAGCATGACGGTGCAGGTGCGCGCCGCGGCCAGCGAGACCGATCCGCGCCAGTGGTTGCAGGACGTGGGCGAGCGTCTCGCGCCCGAGGAGCGGGCGCTGCTCGGCCGCGCGCTGGCGGTGGCGCTGGACAGCTATCCGGGTCGCACCCGCGCGGACGGCGAGCCGCTGCTCACCCACTGTCGCGAGGTCGCCAGCATCCTCGCCGGTCTGCGCCTGGACGCGGAGACGCTGGCGGCCGGGCTGCTGAGCGGGGTGCCGGAGGCGGTGGCGGGGCACGAGGATCTGCTGCGCGAGCAGGTGGGTCCTGCGGTCGCCAGCCTAGTGGAAGGCGTGGCCCGGATGGCCCAGATCCAGGGGCTGCGCAGCAAGGCGGAGGCGGGCGGCCGGTCCGCGGACCGCGCGGCGCAGCTCGAATCCCTGCGCAAGATGCTGCTCGCCATGGTGCAGGACATCCGCGTGGTGCTGGTGGCGCTCGCCGACCAGACGCAGCGCTTGCGCTATCTGGCCGGCCACGGCGATGCACCGGCCCGCGAGAGCGCGGCGCGCGACACCCTGGACCTGTTCGCGCCGCTGGCCAACCGACTGGGCGTGTGGCAGCTCAAGTGGGAGCTGGAGGACCTGGCTCTGCGTTGCTCGGCGCCGGGCACCTACAAGTCGATCGCGCGGCAGCTCGACGAGAAGCGCGCCGACCGCGAGGCCTTCATCGCCCGCATCATCGGCGAGCTGCAGGTGGAGCTGCGCGCGGCCGGGATCCAGGCTGAGATCACCGGACGCCCGAAGCACATCTACAGCATCTACCGCAAGCTCGCGCGCAAGGACCTCCCGCTCACCGAGCTGTTCGACATCCGCGGCGTGCGCGTGCTGGTGCGCGACGTCAAGGACTGCTACGCGGTGCTGGGGCTGGTGCACAGCCTGTGGACGCCGCTGCCGCGCGAGTTCGACGACTACATCGCCAAGCCCAAGCCGAACAGCTATCGCTCCTTGCACACCGCGGTGGTGGGCCCGGACGGCAAAGTGCTGGAAGTGCAGATCCGCACTCACGAGATGCATCAGCAGTGCGAGTACGGCGTAGCCGCGCACTGGCGCTACAAGGAGCAGGGCGCGCGGCAGCCCGGCAAGCGCGGCGAGGCGCACGCCGACGAGCGCATCGCCTGGCTGCGACAGATCCTGGACTGGCGCGACGGGCTGGCGAACGTGGCGGACCTGGCGGAGCATTTCCGCACCGGGCTGTTCGAGGACACGGTCTACGTGCTGACCCCGCAAGGGCGTGTGATCGACCTGCCGAAGGGCTCGACGCCGGTCGACTTCGCCTACCACGTGCATTCCGAGCTCGGCCACCGCTGCCGCGGCGCCAAGGTCGACGGCGAGATGGTGCCGCTCAACCGCGCGCTCGACAACGGGCAGACGGTGGAGATCCTGGCCGCCAAAAGCGGCGGACCGAGCCGCGACTGGCTCAATCCCGAGCTGGGCTACATCCACAGCTCGCGCGCCCGCGCCAAGGTGCGGCAGTGGTTCAACAGCCAGAACCTGGAGGCGGCGCTGGCGCAGGGGCGGCAACTGGTGGAAAAGTTGCTGCAGCGGGAGGGCATGACCGCGCTGGCGCTGGACAAGCTCGCAGCGCATCTGCACTTTGCGCGCCTGGAGGAGTTCCTCGCGGCGGTTGGGCGCACCGAGCTGACCACGCGCCAGCTCAGCATGGCCGTGCAGGAGCTGGGCCAGCCCAAGGCGCCGGCGCCGCCCGCCGCAGCGCCGCTTCCGATCGCGCGCCCCGCCGGCCAGCCGCCACCCGCCGGCCGCGGCGACATCCTGGTCGTGGGCGTGGACAAACTGCTCACTGCGCTCGCGCGCTGCTGCCGGCCGGCGCCTCCGGATGCGATCATCGGTTTCGTGACCCGCGGTAGGGGCGTGTCCATCCATCGGCGCGCGTGCGCCAACGTGACGCGGCTGCCACAGGACCGGCTGATCGACGCGCAATGGGGCGCCGACGCCGAGCGCGGCAGCTTCCCGGTGGACGTCGAGGTGAGCGCCGGCGGCGACGCCGGCCTGATGCACGGGCTGCTGGACCTGCTCGCGCGCGAGAAAGTGCGCGTGCTGGCGGCGCGCACTTCCGGCCGCGAGCCGCAGATGCGCTTGCACTTCACCCTCGAGATCGGCGGCCTCGGGACGCTGCGCAGCCTGCTGGCCCAGATACACGAGCTGCCCGGCGTGGTGTCCGCCCGCCGGCGCTAGCCCGACCATCGCTTCCGGGCGGACCGCGCCGTTTCTTCCGGACGGGGCGCGCTCAAGAGCGCGGCCGTCCGGCCGTTATCCACTCAGGTCCCCAGAGCCACTCGAGGCCGCCCATGCTCGCCAACGTGGAAGCCGCCAACGGCAAGGTCCGCATCCGCCTGAACGGCCGTTTCGATTTCAGCGCCCACCGCGTGTTCCGCGATTCCTACACGGCATCGCTCGATGCCGGCGACGTGCGCGAGCTCGAGATCGACCTGGGCGCGGTGGATTACCTGGACAGCTCGGCGCTGGGCATGCTGCTGATGCTGCGCGAGAAGGCCGAGGCGGCGAACAAGACCGTATCGCTCGCCAACTGCCGCGGCTCGGTGCGACAGGTGCTGGATATCGCCAACTTCGGCAAGCTGTTCGCGATCACTTGACGAGCGCGTTTGAGCCGGGCGCCGGCTTCCGCTAGAATCCCCACCGCAGGCGCGTAGCTCAGCTGGTTAGAGCATCACCTTGACATGGTGGGGGTCGTTGGTTCGAGTCCAATCGCGCCTACCAGGTGCCTGATGCGCCCTTAAGGCGCGACTTAAAAGGCACTCCCCGCCTCTCACGAGGCGGGGTGGCGCCGCAGGCGCCGGGGCGGTGTGGTGTGCGGCGAGGAGAATGCGCCGCGCGGCGCGCACCTCGCTACTTGCCGGGCTCGCCGGGTTCGAACGCCCAGGGAATCGCCCGCCACAGCGCGAGTGCGGCGCGAACGTGCCGTTGCAGCTGCGGGTCGGCGAGCACCAGCCGATCCACGCGCTCCGCCATCTCCGCGAGAAAACCGGCGCGCACGGCCTGGCGCAGCCATTGCGGGTTGCGGAGGTTTGCAAGGTCGTGGGCCAGGGCGAGCGTCTGCGCTTCGGCGCTCTCCAAGGCGAGCCGTTCGAGCTTGAGCGAGGCCTGCTGCACGCCGCTCGTTTGCTCGGTGTGGCGCGCCACGCCGCTCGCGCCGCCCACCAGCGCCGCGATGTGAGCACCGAACGCCTCCTCGATCTGGTCCAGCGTGACCCTCGTGATCGCGGGGACGTCGTGCAGGTAGCCCGCGACGATCGTCTCTTCGCTGGCGTCGATCTCGACCAGGATATCGACCACAGCCATCACGTGCCCGTCGAAGTACGGCGTGACGCCGCCCTCGAGCACCTGGCCGCTGTGAGCGCGCCGTGCGAACTCGGCAGCGGCGATTTCCAATCCTCCCATCCCTGAGTCCCTCGATCCTGGGTCGCGTGCTTGCGCGGCGGGTGCAGCCACGCCGACGGTATGCCTCTTGGTCTCGACGGCCGGCGCGCCGGGTGCCGCACGCGCCGGAAGGGGCCGGCCGAAGTCAATGATCAGATCCAGCGCATGCACCAGATGCGGTCCCGCCGGATCGCTCGCCCACGCGGACCGCCACGCGCAGTGGTACGCCTTGGCCAGCACGTGCATCTCGAGCGTGTCGATCGCCTCGTGGGTGGAGCAGCTGTACAAGCTGTAGCGCATGCACTGTCCTGTGCGCGGGATTCGGGTGCCGTCTCGATCCACCGCAGGCAGCACGCTCTTGATCGCGGCGGACGGCCGCCACTATCGGTCGGCGGTGTCGGCGGCGCTTGACCGGGCGTGTCAAGCGCTTGCCCGGTCGCGCCAGCGGCGCTACGAGCGCAAGTCGCCGTGCCCGCGGTCCAGGGGGCGCAACCGGGCCGGGCGCGGCGGGTGGGCCGCGCGATAGTCGGTGGGCGACATGCCGGTCCAACGCCTGAACGCTCGCGTGAACGCGCTCTGCTGGGAGAATCCGAGCAGGAAGGTGATGTCCGTGATCGAGTGGCGCGGGTCCTCGAGATAGCGCAGCGCGAGGTCGCGCCGCGTGTCGTCCAGCAGCTTCTGATAAGTGGTTTCCGCCTCGGCGAGCTTGCGCTGCAGCGTCCTGCGGCTCATGTGCAGCCGCTGCGCCATCTGCTCCTCCGACAGTTCGCCGGAGGACAGCTGCTCGAGCAGCGACGCCTGGCAGCGTGTGGCCACGTTGTTCCGGTCCAGGTGTGCGAGCTGCTCGGTGATCAGCCGGTCGAGCGTTGCCGCGAGCTGGCGGTTGGACGTCGGCAACGGTTCGTCGGCGTCGCGCGCCGACAGCGTGAAGCTGTCCTCCGGTGCATTGAAATGCACCGGGCAGCCGTAGAAAGCGCTGTATTCGTGCCGGGCGTGGGGCGCCGAGCGCTTCAGCTGCACCTGCCTGGGACGAAACGAAGCGCCGAAGTTCATGCGGCACATGTCCACCAGCACGGACATGCTGAGATCCGTCACGATCGGGCCCACGACCGGATCGGTGCGACCGTTGTCGATCGTGAGCTTCACCCCTTCCGGAGTGTCCTGCAGGCGCGTGGACATCTTCTCCCCGACCAGCCGGCCGTAACGCACCATGCGCTCCAGCCCCCGGCGCAGCGTCGAGCTCGACAGCCAGGCGTGACCGAGGACGCCGAGATTGGAGGGATGCCAGCAGCGCGCCGCGCGCAGAGCGAAGGCCGGATCCGCGATTCGCGCCGCGGCCTCGCCCGCCACCAGATCCAGTTTCGCAGACGGCAGCCGCGCGTTGGGGTCCCGGATGTCGGCAGCGCCGAGGCCGTGCCGCCGGAACACCGCGCGGGCGTCCAGGCCGTGCATTTCCAGCAGGCGCCAGGTGATCTGGCCCGCCGAGGCGAGGAAGGTGTGCGTCATCTGCGTAGCGAGGCGCGCTGCTCGTCGTGCCTCGCCGCCGGCGCGTGCCCCGCGACCGAGCTGTCCGCGGTGAAGCCTGACATGTCGGGTCAAGCAGCTGGCGCGCGGGGTCCAGTGCCGCTTGCGCGGCCCGCCGATACTGCCGCCATTCGAGGCGCGATTCAGGATAGCACGCGGCATCGAGCGCGACGCGCAAACCGCTCCCATGCAGGCCTGAGTGCAAGCCTGAGTGCAAGCCTTGTGTGCAAGCCCCAAGGGGACAAGCCGATGTACAAGTTGGTACGGGCCGGGCAGTACTACGCGATCGTGCACGACGAGCGACCGATGCGTTCGCCGCTCGGCAGGCCCTACCTGACCGGGTTCCGGTTGCTGGCCGAGGACCTGTGCGAAGACCTGAACCGTTTCGGACCGTTCGGGTCGGGCGCGACACTGCATGCCGCGTATCTGGACCACGGCCGCAAGGCCCCGCGAACGCATCGCGAGAGCTGGTTGCTCATGCGCTACGATCCTGCGCTCGATTTCGCGCTCGACCGTCCGCAGGATCGCACTGGGGCAGCGATGATGACCGCGTGGTTCGGGCCGGTGATCTCGCTCGAGAAGCTGAGCGCGTGGCTGCGCGCGGCGTCGCTGCGCCAGCTCGTGAGCATGGTGGTCGCCGCAAGCGTCTCCTGCAGCGTCCTGGTGGCCCACCGCCTGCTGCGGGGTGAATTGCCGGCCACGCGGCTGGCGGCCGGGATGCGCAAATGGGAGCGCCCCGGCGCAGACGACGTTGCCGAGCTGACCCTGACTCTGGACAACATCCGGCGCTATGCGCAGGCGCCCGACGAGCCGGAGCTCATCGCGGCCACGCCCTTCGAGCTCGACGCAACAGTGCAGGGCGTCGCCCAGCGTCACTGAAGCGTCCCGGCGGCGGCGCCGGCGCCTGAGAAAGCCTCACCGAAACAGCACGATATTGCGACGCGGCAAGACGCTGTGCTATGCTGCCGAGCAGGGCTGCAGGGTGCCGCCAGGCTCGCACAGCCCGGACCTTCCCCCGAAAAGCCCGGATTGAACAGCCGAAGGAGCCGGAAGGCAGGAACGGCAAGGTTCCTGCCTGCTGGCTCCTTTGGCGTCATTGCGTCCAACTTCGAATGCCGGTGATCCGCCTGCCCGATGGGGCACAGAAACGATTCGACGCACCGGTGACGGTGGCCGACGTGGCCGCCGTCATCGGGCCGGGTCTCGCGCGCGCGGCGCTGGCCGGCAAGGTGAACGGCAAGCTCGTGGATCTCAGCCACCGCATCGAGCAGGACAGCGAGCTGGCCATCGTCACCGACAAGGACGCCGAGGGCGTGGATATCCTGCGCCACTCCACGGCGCACTTGCTGGCGCACGCGGTGAAGGAGCTGTTCCCCGAGGCGCAGGTGACCATCGGCCCGGTGATCGAGAACGGCTTCTACTACGACTTCTCCTACAAGCGCGCGTTTACGCCGGAGGACCTGACCGCGATCGAGCAGCGCATGGCGGAGATCGTCAAGCGCGACCTGAAGGTCGA
>DATBMG010000174.1:0-2103 GCA_036554965.1 Burkholderiales bacterium | reverse complement strand
GGTTGGCCAGGACGTGGGACTCCGCGCGTCCCAGCGAAGACAGGCCCAACCAGGCGAGCTGTTCCTGCAGCTGGCGTACATCGTGCCGGCGAAGCCCCACGTAGTGCAACAGATTCACCGCGCCCGCGCGATGCGCCGGATTCACCGATCTCAGGCGATCGCTGGACTTGGCCTCCAGCGCGATGAGGTCCTGGCGCAATCTGCCGACCGTTTGGATCAGATCGGCAACCACCCGACGGTCCCATGCCGAGGCGGGACGACCCTGCGTCTTCACGCTCGCGGATGCGTCATCGTCTGCCATGCGCCGGATGCCTCGTATCGGACAATCTGCCGGCCGATCGACATAAAGGAACAAGCAGCTGGCGGGAACAGGACCAGCGCGGGCGGGCGGCGCGCCGGCTTGCACTCCCCGCGGTGTTCATTGTGACAGTTTAGTCAGCCACATTGACGCTTTCGTGACGCTGGTTCGAGCGTGCTAGCATTCACCGATGAACGACAGCATTCGGCCCGTCGGCGCCTTCAGCCAATACCCCGTCCAGCGCTGGGACGGTGCACGCGGCGTATCCACCACCGATCGCGTCGCGGAAGAGGTTCCCGTCTCGCTGGTGTACAACGGCCTGGCGCATGCCGTGATGATGGCCTCGCCGGCGGACCTCGAAGACTTCGCGCTCGGCTTCAGCTTGAGCGAAGGCATCGTGGCGTCGCCCGCCGAGCTGTTCCGCGTGGACGTGGTGCCGCTCGACGAAGGCATCCTGTTGCGCATGGAAATCGAGCCGGCGCGCTGCGTGCCGCTGGAGGAGCAGCGCCGTCACCTCGCCGGGCGCACGGGATGCGGGCTGTGCGGTGCCGAGAGCATCGAGCAGGCGGTGCGCCACCCGGCGCGGGTGGTTGGCGGGCCGCGCGTTGCGCCCGACGCGCTGCATTCGGCGTTCGCCCGGCTGGCGCGGAGCCAACCGCTCAGCGCGGTCACCGGGGGCGTGCATGCGGCGGCATGGGCCAGCGTCGACGGCGAACTGGTTGCGGTGCGCGAGGATGTCGGCCGCCACAACGCACTGGACAAGCTGATCGGGGCGCTGGTGCGCACAGGCCGGCGCATGGATGAAGGTTTCGCGCTGATCACCAGCCGTGCGAGCTTCGAGATGGCGCAGAAGGCGGCCACGGTCGGCATCACGGTGATTGCCGCGATCTCCGCGCCCACCGGCCTCGCCATCCGCCTGGCCGAGGAAACCGCCCTCACCCTGGTCGCCTTCGCGCGCGACGGCAAACACAACGTGTACGCGAATCCGGCGCGGATCCTAGTCGCCTAGCACGCGCCGCACGAACGCTTCGATCGCCGCCAGCACCGCGTCCGGCTGATCCCTGTGCGGCGAGTGGCCGCAGTCGGCCAGCTTGACCACGTCCACGTCGCGCGCCTGGCGCGCGATGCGCTCGATCTGCTCCATGGTGCCGTACTCGTCGTTTTCGCCCTGGATGGCGAGAATGGGGCAGGGGATGCGGGGCAGGCAGCTCTCGATGTTCCATTCCCGGAACGCGGGGTCGAGCCAGATGCGGTTCCAACTCCAAAACGCCGCGTCCGGATCGGCGTGATGGCGCGACAGGCGCTGGCGCAGATCGGTGGTCTCGTAGGCGACCCGCGCCTGCGCGATGCTCGCCACCGAGCGGTCCTCGACCATCACGTGCGGCGCCATCGCGATCACGCCGCTCGGCGCCGGGGACGCGCTGCCGGCATGGATCAACGCGATCGAGGCACCGTCGCTGTGGCCGAGCAGGATCGGCCTCTCGATGCGCAGCCGTTTCAGCAGCGCGGGCAGCACGATCAGCGCCTCGTCGTGCATGTAGCGCACCGGCAGCGGCGCGGTCGCTGGATCGGAGCGGCCATAGCCTTGGCGGGAGTACACCACCGCCTCGCAGCCGGTGGCACCGGCAACGCGCCGCGGGAAGTCGCGCCACATCGACACCGAGCCCAGGCCTTCATGCAGGAACACGATGCTCGGCGCGGCGGGCCGCGCGTGCGAAGCGGCCAGACGCACGCACTCGAGCCGTTGCCCGGCGGCTTCGACCCACTGCATGCTAGGGCCGCGCCAGCCGCGCGCGCAGCTTGAA
>DATBMG010000145.1:0-11054 GCA_036554965.1 Burkholderiales bacterium | reverse complement strand
GATCCACCATTACATGGGCTGCTCCACGTTCAGCAACTTCACCGTGCTGCCCGAGATCGCGGTGGCGAAGATCCGCGAGGACGCGCCTTTCGACAAGGTCTGCTACATCGGCTGCGGGGTGACCACCGGCATCGGCGCGGTGATCAACACGGCCAAAGTCGAGGCCGGGGCGAACGTGGTGGTGTTCGGTCTCGGTGGCATCGGCCTGAACGTGATCCAGGGCGCGCGCATGGTGGGCGCGAACAAGATCATCGGCGTGGACGTCAACCCGGCGCGCAAGCCGCTGGCCGAGAAGTTCGGCATGACGCACTTCGTGAACCCGAAAGAGGTGGACGGCGACCTGGTGCAGTACCTGGTAGCGCTGACCGACGGCGGCGCGGATTACAGCTTCGAGTGCGTCGGCAACGTGGACCTGATGCGCCAGGCGCTCGAGTGCTGCCATCGCGGCTGGGGCGTGTCGGTGATCATCGGCGTGGCGGGCGCCGGCCAGGAGATCAAGACGCGGCCGTTCCAGCTGGTCACCGGCCGCGTGTGGAAGGGCACCGCCTTCGGCGGCGCGCGCGGGCGCAGCGACGTGCCCCGGATCGTCGACTGGTACATGGACGGCAGGATCCAGATCGATCCGCTCATCACCCACACGCTCGCCCTTGAGGACATCAACAAGGGCTTCGATCTGATGCACGAGGGCAAGTCGATCCGCGCGGTGGTGGTTTACTAGGGCGGGGAGGAATCATGCAAAAGCTGCTGGTCTACCAATCGCTCTGGGCGATGGAGCGGCGCCGGCCGGACGGGCTGGAATGGTCGCTGCAGGAGAAGCTCGCGATGATCCGCGACGCCGGCTTCGACGGCTGCGGCGTGCGCTTCTTCGATTTCGACTACGCCAGGGAGGTGACCGATTTCCTGCGCGCGCACGGCATGACCTGGCAGGCGCAGTGCTACCCGAAGACGGTGGACGACCTGAAGCCGATCCTGGAGCACGTCAAGAAACTGGGCGCGGACCACATCAACCTGCAGCCCGACGTGCGCCCGTACCGGCTGGAGGAGTGCGTCCCGTACGTCGAGGGCTGGCGGCGGCTGGCGCGCGATGCGGGCATCCCGATGCACATCGAGACGCACCGCGACCGCATGACCACCGATCTGTTCTTCACGCTGCATCTGCTCGATTGCTTCCCCGACCTGCGCCTGACCGGCGACCTGTCGCATTACGTCGTGGGCCGCGAGTTCGCCTGGCCGATCTCGGAGGAGAACCACCGGCTGATGCGCCGCATCCTGGACAACTGCTGGGGCTTCCACGGTCGGGTGGCGAGCCGCGAGCAGGTGCAGGTGCAGATCAGCTTCCCGCATCACAAAGACTGGCTGGACCTGTTCATGGGCTGGTGGGAATACGGTTTCCGCAGCTGGCGCAAGCGCGCGTCGCAGGATGCGACCCTGACCTTCCTGTGCGAGCTGGGCCCGAAGGAATACGCCATGACCGGTCCCGACGGCTACGAATTGTCGGACCGCTGGCAGGAAGCGAACACGATGAAGGACATGGTGCGCGCGCTCTGGAGGAAGCTGGAGGACGAGGAGCGCGGGCCGGCGGCGCGGGCCGCGTGATGCGATCGTCCTGACGCGGCGAATCCAGGCATGAAGCGCCTGCTGCGAGCCGTGCTGCTGTGCCTGGCGCTGAGCGCTGCGCTGCCATCGTCCGCGCAGAAGGCAAACGCGCCGCCGCCGGTGGAGGTCGTGCCGGGCGAGCCGGCGACGCTGGTGTACTGGAACCGGCCGATCGTCGTGATGCGCGCCACGGTGCGCGGCTTCGCGCCGGCGGAGCGCGCCGAGCGCGCGGTGCGGCGGCTGGAAGAGGTTCCGCCGGGCGTGCCTCAGGAGGCGATCCAGGCGATGCCCGCCAAGCTTGGCCCGGTCGAAGGCACCGCCGTGCTCGCGGGCAACGCGATGCTGTTCTTCGTGTTCCCAGAGGACACCGACGCGACCTCGGGCGAGACGGCGGAGTTGGTGGCCCAGGCGGCGGCCGTGGCGCTGCGCGATGCGCTCGCCGCCCGCGACGCGCAGAAACAGCCGGAGCTCCTCCTGCGCGCAGCGCTGTCCGTGGCGGCGGCCACAGCGGCCCTGGCGCTGATCCTGTGGGCACTGGGCCGCGCCCGCCGGCTGACCGCGCGCCTGATCGAGAGCTTCGAGAGCCGCTTTCCGCGGCCGGTGTTCGGCTTTGCGCTATGGCGCCACATCGCCGATCTGGAGCGCTACCTGTCGCGTGGCGTGATCCTCCTGGCGCAGCTGTTCGCGGTGTACCTCTGGCTGACCTTCGTTCTGTCGCGCTTTCCCTATACCGCACCTTGGGGCGGGCGGCTCGGCGGCTACCTGGTGCAGCTCGCCGCCGAGCTGGGCCGCGGCGCGCTGCACGCGGTGCCCGGCCTGTTCGCCGTCCTGGTCATTCTGCTCGCGGCGCGCTACCTCACGCGCCTGGCCTCGGCGCTGTTCGGGCGCATCGAGCAGGGGCGCACCGCGGTCGGCTGGCTGGATCCGGAAACGGCCCGCGCCACGCGCCGGATCGTGGTGGTGCTGCTCTGGCTGTTCGCGATCATCGTCGCCTATCCTTACATTCCCGGCTCGGATTCGGCGGCGTTCAAGGGGGTGAGCGTGTTCGCCGGCCTGATGCTCACTCTCGGCTCGACCGGGTTCGTCAGCCACCTGCTGAGCGGTTTCGTGGTGGTGTACTCGCGCACGCTGCGCACGGGGGAGATGGTCAAGGTCGGCGACACCATGGGCACGGTTAGCGAAGTCGGCGCGCTCGCCACCCGCATCGTCACCGCGCGCGGCGAGGAGATGTCGATCCCGAACTCGGTGCTGGTGGGCACCACGGTGACCAACTATTCCCGTCGCGGCGGCGAGTCCGGCGCGCTGCTGTGCACCACCGTTACCATCGGCTACGACGCGCCCTGGCGCCAGGTGCACGCCATGCTGTTGCTGGCCGCGGCGCGCACCGCGGGGTTGCGCACCGAGCCGGCGCCGAACGTGCTGCAACGCTCGCTGAGCGATTTCTACGTGCAGTACGAGCTGCGCGCCAATCTGCAGCGCACGGAGGACTGGTTCGTGGTGCAGTCGGCGCTCAACGGCCAGATCCAGGACGTGTTCAACGAGTTTGGCGTGCAGATCATGTCGCCGCACTTCATGGTGCAGCCGGACAAGTCGGTGGTCGTGCCCAAGTTCCAGTGGCATGCGCCGCCGGCGCAACCCGAGCCGGCGCCCCGGGCCGCGAAGGGAGACGGCGCGTAGCCGTGCATCACGCCGGCGGACGCTCGATGCGGCGCAAGGCGCGTGCGGCGCTGCCGCGCAGATCGGCGCCGTAACCTTCGCGCTCGAGCTGCCGCAGCGCCGGAATCGCCTGCGCCGCGGACGGCCCGATGGCGGCGAGCGCCTCGACCGCATCGCGCTGCACCTCGGTGCGGTGTTCCGCCAGCACGTCGACGAGGTCCGGCACCGCGGGCGCCGCCTCCGGTCCGATCTTGCCCAGCGTGCGCACCACGAACACGCGACCATTGTGGCGCTTGTTGCGCAGCGCTTCGATGAGCTGCGGCAGCGCCGGTTTCGCTTCGCGCTCGAGGTGCAGCAGGCCGATGGCGGCGAAATACGTGAACTGCGGATCCGGGCCGTTGAGCAGCTCGCTCCACAGGGGCAGCGCGAATACCGGGTCGAGCGGCGTGCGCGACAGGCGGCTCACGGCCTCGCGGCGGACCTCCGGGTCGGCATGGGCAAGCCGCTCCTTCAGGCACTGGAATGCGAACGCCATGGCCTGGGGGTACTCGGCGAGCGCATGGCACGCCGCATGCGCCACGCCCGGTACCGGATCGTCCAGCGCGGCGACCAGGGCCGCAACCGCCGCCTCCGGCTCGCTCGTGATCTGCCGCAGCGTGTGCGCCGCGCTTTCGCGTACGCCTGCGTCCGGCGAGCGCAGCAGCGGCACGATGGCGGCCACAGTGCGCTTGCGGTCGTGCTGCATGCGCGCCAGTGCGTACACCGCGAAATCGCGCGCGTGGCGATCGCTGCCTTCGAGCACGGCGACCAGACCCGGCACAAGCTCGGGGCAGCACTGCGGGTCCTTCTCGAACTCATGGCGCCGCGCCCACAGCCGGTCCAGCGCGACGGCGCTCTTGAACGGCTCGGCGGAGCGCAGCTCCGCCACCAGGCGCGCGCGCTCTGTGCGCGGCTCGGGCGGTGGCGCGGGGGTCGCCTCCACCGACCATTGGCCGCGCTCGCCGATGCGATCGATCTGGCGCGCCAGGAGCCAGCCCGATGCCGCGATCCAGACCAGTGCGAACAGCAGCGATTGGCGCATGCCGGCGAGAATCGCCCGGCGCGCGCCGTGCTCGCGCGAATCGGAGGCGAAGAACACGTTCGGGGCTTTGATCTGCTGGCCGGGCGGCTGCTTGCCGAACAGCAGGCGCCACAGCGCGCCCGAATGATGCGACTGCGCCAGCGGGCGCACCAGGATCCCACCGGCGCCCGTCGGATCGGGGCCGGCCTCGGGATCGATCTGCACATTGCCGATCAGGTACAGCGGGTCGCCGTCCCACAGCTCGCGCTTGCGCCCATGCGGCTTCGATGCATTGTGCAGGTGGATCTCGCACAGCTGGAGCGACATGTGGAACGCCATGCCGATGCGCAACCTCGCACCCGCGGGATCGACCAGGATGCGTCCGGTCTCGTCCTCCAGGTAGAAGCGTACGACGGGCTTCAAGGGATCGTCGCCGGGCAGGATGCGCTTGAGCCCGGCCTGGTCCTGGGCGCCGCCCGGAGCGGCAACACGACGCGCGACGCCCTCGAACTCGGCCAGTCCGATCGCCGCCGAGCGCGCCTTCGAGCGCGGCAGGTTGCCGATCTGGCGCAACTGCTCCAGGCGCCACCTCAGCGCGAAGGCCAGCAGCCCCGCGCTCATCGCGATGCCGGTAACGCCCGCCACCAGTCGCACCCACGCCATCAGCGCCGGGCCGTAGGCCCCGAACGGAGGCGGCATCGGCTCCTCGAGACGGAAATGGTCCTGCAGCGCGCAGGCCAGGGCGAGAAACGGTGCGAAGTAGCCGGTCAGGCTGATCTGCAGCCAGAGCGCCACCAGCAGATACCCCAGCGCCGAGTACCCGAGGGCGCGGTACTCCGGCAGTAGCGGGACGAGCAGGCTCAGGAAGAGCACCAGCGCCGCCAGGTACAGGTAGCCGAAATGGCTCAGGGCGGTGAGGGCGACCACGGTCAGCAGCGTCACCGCGATCACGCTCAGGCCGCGCAGCAGGTTCCCCGCCGCGAGCGGCAGCCGCCGCGCGAGCTGCGTGTCGCGCATGCGAAGGCTCGCTGCTGCGCCTCGCTCTGCGCGTCGCTGCGCGGCGCCCGAGGCGGGGCGCATGGTCGTCATGGCCGGAAATATCGAGCCGCCGCGGGAATTCTGAAGCGGCGCGCCCGCTGGCCGGCGACCGCACGATGGCTAGCCGGGCGAGGTCGCGGCGCCCGATCCCGGCGGCGCGAGCGACTTCTCGTACGCTACCGAGGCGCGAGCACGATCGGCCGGCAGCTCGTAATAGCGCGCCAGCACCGCCGGCGAGTCGGCGCACAGCCGGTAACCCGCCTTCTCCAGGCTGGCGCGCGCCTTGTAGTTGGCGGCGTAGGTGCCGATGATCACCCGCTGCACATCGGCTGCGCGCTCGAGATGCGCGAGCAGCGTTGCGCCCACTCCATGGCGCTGGTGCTCGGGCAGGACGTAGCCGTGGCGCACCAGCGCGGCATCGCCCCTCGCTTCCAAGGCCATCACCGCCACCAGGCGCTCTTCGACGAAGGCGCCGTACCAGCTCATGCGGCGGGCCTCCGCGTCCCATTGCTCCGGCGTCATCTCCGGGGAGTGCAATTCCTCCGGCGGCAGGAACTCGCGATACCACTGCGCGGCGACGTTGATGACCTGGAGCGCGACGGCGCGGTCGGCCGGCGTCAGCGGCCGGATCTCCGGCTGTCGGTGTGCGGCGCTGGGACGGAGCATGGTTTCGGTTGACAGCGTGCGAGGTGGTTTCTATATTTCAAACGGCTTTTCGTGGCTACACAAGACCGCACCCCGCTGCCGGCGGGGCTCGAGCGCGGCGCACGGGAGGGAGCACCGGCGCATGCCGGTTCGGCGCAAACCGCCGCAATTCATTGGAGGAGAACACGAATGACAAGCATATCCCGCTTTACGCGCGGCGCGATCGCCGCCTCAATCCTGCTCGGCTTCGGCGCTGCAGCGCGCGCCCAGACCGACGCCGGCTTCCCCGACCCGGTGGGCGATTCCGCCATCGTCGTTGCGGGCGCCAAGGTGGAGAAACTGTTCGAGGCCGACTGCTTCAGCGAAGGCGTGTCGGTGGGCCCGGACAACATGGTGTACTTCAGCGACATCACTTTCACCAAGTTCTGCAAGGATGCGAGCGGCAGGCCCTGGGGCGGCCACATCTGGCGCTACGACCCGCGCAGCCGCCAGGCCACCATCTTCCGCAGCCCCTCGGGCATGTCCAACGGCACCAAGTTCGACCGCGAGGGCAACATGCTGGTTGCCATGGGCGCCGACTTCGGCCTGCGCGTGCTGATGAAGATCGACATGAAGAGCGGGCGCAGCTCGATCCTGGCCGGTACCTTCGAGGGCAAGCCGTTCAACGCGCTCAACGACATCAGCATCGACGTGAAGGGCCGCATCTACTTCACCGACCCGCGCTACCTGGGCCATGAGCCGGTGATGGCCGACGGCTTCGCCGCGTACCGGGTCGATCCGGACGGCAAGATCGCGCGCGTGGCCACCGATTGCGGCAAGTGCAACGGCATCCTGGTGTCGCCGGACCAGAAGAAGGTCTACATCGTCAGCAACGACAACGGCTTTCTCGCCTTCGAGAACCTGAAGGAGGGCGAGAAGACGCTGCAAGGCTCCCACCTGCTGCAGGTGTACGACCTCGCCGCCGACGGCACGCTCAGCAACCGCCAGGTGTTCCGCGACTACAGCAAGGACCGCCAACCCGGCTGCAGCGGCCCGGATGGTCTGATCGCCGACGCCGACGGCAACATCTACGCCGCCGAGCGCTGCGAGCACCGCCCGGGCATCGCGGTGTACAGCCCGGACGGCAGGGAACTTGCGTTCATCTCCACCGGCAAGGAAATGCCCACCAACGTCGCCTTCGGGCGCGGAGACATGGGCAACATCCTGTACATCACCTCGGGCAAGAGTCTGTATCGCGTGAAAGTGGCCAAGCGCGGGTATCAGCTGCCGTAGAAGCCGCGTGGGTCGTCGGCGCGTAGCCCGGATTCCGCTGCAGCTCGATCCGGGCTACGATTGCAGGCGTAGACCGACCCGTCGGCCGTCGCGGACCCTGTCGTCATGGAAACCAGCAGCCCAAACCTCGCCTCCGCAACCCGCGCGCCCAAGGTCCTGAGCCGGGCGCAGGTGGAGGCCTTCGCCCGCAATGGCTATCACTTCCCGATCCGCGCGCTCGGCGCCGAGCAGGCGGGCGAGTATCGCGCCCGGCTCGAGAGCGTCGAGGCGAAGCTGGGCACGCCGGTGATGAAGACCGGGCTGCGCAACAAGCCGCACCTGGCGCTCACCTGGGCCGATGAGCTGATCCGGCACCCCAGGATCCTGGATGCGGTGGAGGACATCCTGGGCCCAAATCTCCTCGTCTGGAGCAGCAGCTTCTTCATCAAGGAAGGGCGCGACCCGCACTACATCTCCTGGCACCAGGATTCGACCTACTGGGGCCTGAGCCACCCCGATGTGGTGACCGCCTGGCTGGCGCTGTCGGTCAGCGACCGGACCAACGCCTGCATGCGGGTGGTGCCGGGCACGCACTTGATGGACCAGCTGCCGCACCAGGACACCTTCGCTCCCGACAATCTGCTCACGCGCGGGCAGGAGGTGATGGTGCAGGTGGACGAGAGCAAGGTGGTCGACATCGAGCTGCAGCCGGGCGAGTTCTCGCTGCACCACGTGCGCATCGTGCACGGTTCGGATCCGAATCCGGCGGACTACCGCCGCATCGGCCTGGCCATCCGCTACGTGCCGACCTACGTCAAGCAGACTGCCGGGCCGCGCGACAGCGCCACGCTGGTGCGCGGCGTGGACAACTATCATCACTTCGAGTTGGAGCCGCGGCCCAAGGCCGATCTCGACCCCGAGGCGCTGGCGGCGCACCAGCGCGTCACCGAGGAAGCCAACAGGATCCTGTACCGGGGCACGGACAAGGCGCCGAAGGCGTGAGCGCGGCAAGGCGTGACCGGCGGGTGTGACCGCCGCGCGACCGAAAGGACAACAACGATGCGCAGACAAGTCGCTCTGCTGCTGACGGCGCTGCTGGCTGCCGGCTGCGGCCAGCAGAAGGCCGGGGACGCGGGGCAGCCGTCCGCGTCCGGCCAGCCCGCCATGCATTGGAAGATGCAGTCGTACTGGCAGAGCGGCACTCTGCCGCAGACGCTGTTCGAGGAGTTCGCCAAGCGCGTCACCGATCTATCCGGCGGGCGGCTCGCGGTCGAGGCGCTCGCCACCGGCGCCGTGGTGGCGCCGCCCGAGAGCCTGGACGCGGTGGGCTCGGGGGTGCTCGACGGGCACAACGGCGGCCCGGCGTACTTCACCGGCAAGGACGCCGCGTTCGCGTTGCTCGGCGATCCGCAGGGCGCCTTCGAGACGCCCTATCAGTTCCAGATGTGGATGGAGTACGGCGGCGGCAATCAGCTGGCGCGCGAGCTGTATGCGACCTACGGCGTGCACTTCGTCGGCGGCGTGTGGTACGGCCAGGAATGCCTGGTGTCGAAGCGCCCGCTGCGCTCGCTCGCCGACTTCAAGGGGCTCAAGATCCGCGCGCCGCAAGGCATGAACGGCGAGATCTTCACGCGGCTGGGCGCCGCGCCGGTGCAGCTGCCGGGCAGCGAGGTGTACACGGCGCTCGAGCGCGGCGTGGTGGACGCGGCCGACTGGGGCACGCTGTCGATGAACGACGACCTGGGCTACCACAAGCTCGCCAAGTACCCGACCTATCCCGGCTTCCATTCGATGCCGATGGGTGAGATCTCGGTGAACAAGGCGAAGTGGGACGCGCTGCCCGCCGACCTCAAGGCGATCATCGAGAGCGCCACCTACGAGTTCGCGCGCGCGATGATCCAGCGCAACTACCTGGCCGACGCGAAAGTGGCGGTAGAGCGCGGCCAGCGCGGCTTCGAGCCGACCGACATGCCGCCCGCCGAGCGCCAGAAGTTCCGCGAGATCGCGCGCAGCGTGTGGAAAGAGTATGCTGCGCGCAGCCCCATGGCGCAGAAGGTGCACGAGTCGCAGATCGCCTTCCTCCAGCAGCTGGGGCTGCTCAGGGAATAGACCCCGATACGCCGATGCCCGACCGGATCACCCGGCTGGTGGACGCCGTGGGTGAGGCGGCGAGCTGGCTGTTCGTCGCGATCGTCGCCATCACCGCCTACGAGGTGGCGATGCGCTACGTGTTCAACGCGCCCACCATCTGGGTGCACGAGGTGGCGATCGCACTGGCCGCCACCTGCTTCGTGATTGGCGGCCCGGTGGTGCACCAGCGCCAGCAGCACATCACCATCAGCGTGATATACGAGCGCATGGGACCGGCGGCACAGCGCTGGGCGCGGGCGCTCAGCTCGCTGCTGACGCTGGTGTTCTGCGTGTTCCTGAGCTACGCCGCCACGCAGCAGGCCTGGGTCGCGCTCAAGGCGCGCGAGACCACGGGCACTGCGCTCAACTGGCCGATCCCGGCATTCCTGAAGACGCTGTTCGCGCTGGCTGCCGTGGTGCTGGCGCTGCAGACGCTGGGTCACCTGGTGCAGGACATCCGCCGGCTGCGCGCGCGCGGCTTGCACTGAGCGGGACCCGCGCGATCGTGAGCATCGAGTGGATCACCGTGCTGATGTTCGGCTCGATGCTGGTGCTGCTGGCGCTGGGGCTGCCGCTCGCCTTCGTCACCGGCTTGATCGGGGTGACCTTCTGCGTCGGCCTGTTCGGCGTGAACGGCCTGCAGCTCGTCGCCAGCCGCATCTACAGCTTCATGAACGAATATGCGCTGGTGTCGGTGCCGATGTTCATCATGATGGCCTCGCTCATGGAGCGCTCCGGCGTGGCCAAGGACCTGTTCGACGCCATGCGCGTGTGGGCCGGCAAGCTGCCCGGCGGGCTCGCCATCCAGACCATGGTGGCCGCCACCATCATGGGCGCGATGACCGGCATCATCGGCGGCGAGATCGTGCTGCTCGGGCTGATCGCGCTGCCGCAGATGCTGCGACTGGGCTACGAGCGCAGGCTCGCCATCGGCACGATCTGCGCGGGCGGCTCGCTCGGCACCATGATTCCGCCGTCCATCGTGCTGATCATCTACGGCCTGACGGTGAACGTGCCGATCGGCGAGCTGTTCACCGCCAACATCGTGCCGGGCCTGATGCTGTCCGGCGTGTACATGGCGTACATTTTCGTGCGCTGCCAGATCGATCCCAGGCTCGGCCCGCCGGCGCCGGAGTCCGAGTGGCGCATCCCGTTCCGGCGCAAGATCGCGCAGCTCAAGGGGCTGGCGCTGCCGCTGCTCGTGATCGCCACCGTGCTGGGCACCATCTACGCGGGCGTGGCCTCGGTCACCGAGGCGGCCGGCATGGGCGTGGTCGGCACCATGATCGCCTCGGCGGTGCGCGGCGAGCTGAAGTGGACCCACATGCGCGAATCGCTGCAGCAGACCATGCGGACCTGCGGCATGCTGCTGTGGCTGTCCTTCGGCGCCACCGCGATGATCGGCGTGTACAACCTCGCCGGCGGGCCGGCGTTCGTCAAGCAGACCATGACCGGCATGGACCTGGCGCCGGTGGGCATCATCCTGGTGATGATGGCGATCCTGATGGTGCTCGGCTGCATCATGGACTGGGTCGGCATCTGCCTGCTCACCATGCCGATCTTCGTGCCGATCGTGCGCGAGCTGGGCTACAGCCCGATCTGGTTCGGCGTGCTGTTCTGCCTGAACATGCAGTTGAGCTACCTGTCGCCGCCGTTCGGGCCGGCCGCCTTCTATCTC
>DATBMG010000086.1:0-15535 GCA_036554965.1 Burkholderiales bacterium | reverse complement strand
GGCTGGTTGGTGGTGAACACCAGCACGCCGAAGGCCGCGGCGGGCGCCGTGTTGACGCGCTCGCCGCCGCTCGGCAGATCGAAGTACCAGCCGCGGGCGATGGCGTAGTTCACCGCAGTCGGATCGATGTTGCGCAATCCGCCGGCGCCCACGGTGACCGGTTTGTTGACCAGTTCGGTGCGCGGCGCCGCGATCAGCGGACTCCCGGTCATGTTGTCCACCATCGCGTACATCGATTGGGTCTGGGTGATGCCGATGTCGCTGGCGCCGAGCAGGGAACCGGTGCCCACGAACACCATGCGCCGGCCGTCCACCTCTGCCAGCTCCGGGGGCGCCGTGATGGGTTGCGGCACACTCGAAGGATCGGTCAGGGTGGCCAGCTTGACCACATTCCAGGCCGCGGTGCTGGGCCCGGACAGGTCGAAGCGCCACACGTTGCCCTTGAGGTCGCCGCCATAGACGAAATCGATCGTGGCGTCGAGCACGGCGTTGTTGGCCCACGCGGAGATCTGCCCCAGGCCGGAGGGATCGGTGGTCGAGCCCACCCCGGTGGAGATGTCGGCGATGACCTGGCCGTCGCGCGCGTCCAGCACGAACAGGTGACCGCGCCCGTCACCGGCCGTGTTGTTGTAGCCGGAGGTGACCAGCACCACCCAGCCCGCGGCCTGCGTCTTGGCGAGCACTGGCTTGCCGAAGGACAGCCCGAGGTTGGCGGCCACGCCCGCAGGGGTGGAGGCCCGCGGGAACTCCCACAGCACCTTGCCCGCGGCGGCGATCTCGCTGCCAGCACTCGGCAGCGTGACATCCAGCGCGAAGAAACCGGGGCCGCCGCCGCCGAGCCCGCCGATCAGGAGTGTGCGCCAGTCGCCGGTGGTGCGGCCGCCGGAGACGGTGTTGGCGAGATCGGCGTCGCCCGCGGTGGGCGTGCCGTCGACCGAGAACTGGTGGCTGTACAGCGGGTCGGTGAGCGCGTTGAGGCGCGGGTAAGCCAGAGCCGGGACGTAGGCCCACAGCTCGGCGCCGTTGCTCGCATTGAACGCATGCACCATGCCGTCGTTCGCCGCCTGGTAGATCATCTTCTGGCGCGACGCGAGGCTGCTCGAAAAAGTGTCGTAGCCGGCGTCCACATAGGTCGCGATGGGGCCGCCGACGAACACCGGCTCGGCGCTGACGACGTCGCCGAGCAGGGCCGCGCGGATGCGGTAGCGGATGCCTTCCAGAGACCGGTCGCCGCGCAGGTAGGCGATCACGTCCGCCGAATCCACCGGACTGGCGGCGGGCGTGGCGAGCATCGCCTCCATCGCGGCCGGCGTCGCGCCCGGCTGGAACGGCACGCCCTGCGCGCCGTCGTAGGTGGCGATGAAGCGCGGGTCGGCCAGCAGATCGCGCGCGGTGAGTTGATCGCGCGCCTCCCAAAGCTGAGCCTCCGGCGACATGTCCACCTGGCCGGTGTCCACGTTGACCGGGAAGGCGGCCAGCTGGCCGGTCCAGTTCTGCGCGTTGTAGCTGGAGACGTACGCGGTGTTGTCGCCGTTCTTCAGGTTGACGTTGGACACCGCGATGCCCGCGTCCGAACCGGCCTTGGTGAGCAGGCTATTGACCACTTCGCGCAGATGCGTGGTCAGGTCCGCGGCGTTGTTGGCCAGGAACATCTTGCCGCGGCCGTTGATGGTGGCGTGCCACAGATCGTCGATCGAGCTGGGGTGCCGGTTCTGCGTGGGCGCGGGCCAGTTCGGGTAGTTCAGGTACGGGTTGTTGGCCGCCGGCGTGTTGGTGCCGTAGATGGTGCCGGTCAGCCCCAGCGTCACCCCGAAGGTGTTCATGTGCAGGTCGGGGTTCTTGTCCGCGTTGGGCGCCGTGTCCGACGGGTCCACGTTGAGCAGGCCGGTGGGCAGGTCCGTGCGCAGGTTGCTGGTGTAGTAGCAGGAGGCCAGGTCCGCGAGGCTGCCGGCATGGATCGTCTGGTAGGGCGGGCTCGCCACCCAGGTTGCCTGGCTGTACGGGGGCACCGTGACGGCGCTCGCGTTCGCGAAACCGTCGGTCAGGATGAACGCGGCGTTGCGCTGGCAGCCGTACTGGATGATCGAGGCATTGGTCTTGTACTGCTCGCCGATGTATTTCAGGGTCTCGCGCGTGGGCGTGCCGCCGTTCGCGGTATTGGTGTGTATCGCGCCCAGCAGCGCACGTGCATTGGCGCTGTCGGCGACGGCGCTGAAGTCGTACATCGTGACCGGTTGGTGGTTGTTGAAGTACACGCTGCCGCCGCGTAGCCCTTTCACCGCGGCCAGAGCGTCGCCCATCCCGGCGGAGAGCATCAGCCGGCGTTTGCGGTAGTAGGTGTACCAGTTGGCGAAGTTCTGCAGCTCCGCGAGATAGGCGCGGCCGGACGGAAACGTGACGCCCGGTTTGATCTCGTAGCGACGCAGTGCGCTGCCGTCGGGCGCGGTGGCGCAGGTCGGCCAGGCGGCCGTACAGGTGGCGTCCTTGACCCAGTAGGTCGCCGGCAGATACGGAATCGCCACGTCCCAGGTCTCGCCCGCGGGGATCGTGTAGTTGGTGGTGACCGGCCCGTAGGCGCCCCCGTTCCTGCGCCCCTGGATGCCGGAGATGGTCGCGCCGGGGATGACCATGCCGGGCACCATGCGGAAGGTCCAGTTGGTGGCGGTGCTGGTGAGCGTTGCTGTCAGGTCCATCGTCGTCGGCACCCCGGTGGTGGGATACCACGGGTGGCTGCGCGCCGCGTTGCCCGCTGCGTTCGGGAAGGTGCGCGTGCTGCCGGCGATGTAGGCCGGCTGCCACGGCTTGTAGTTGACGCTGGGGTTGTAGTAGAGGGGGTTGTACCCCGAGCTGCGGAGAAACGCGTAGGCCGGCGTCGGCGGCAGCGCGAAGTGATCGTAGGTCGCGTCCGAGTAGGTGCGGTTGCCCGAGCCGGTGCCGTTGGGGAACAGGTAGACGTACTTCAACCAGGTGGTGCCGCCGCTCGCGCCGGCTACGCCGTTGGGGTTGAAGTGCGTCACGCCGGCCGCGTTCCAGAAGGTGCGCGCGTTGCTGTCCCACCACAGTGCGCCGTCGTTGTTGTTGAGCAGGATCTCCGAATCCATCGACCCGGAGTCGTCCACTCCGAAGATCAGATTCGGCGTGGCCTGGCTCTTGGCGTCCATCGGCAGCTGGGAAATGTCGGTGGGCGCCGCGAGCGCCGCCCCCAGACACATCTGCAGGGCGGCGTAGCCCAGGACAAGCTTGTTCGGCGTGTTCACGGTGGCTGCTCCTCGTCCAGGATCACTTGCTCAGCAGCGATTGCACGTAGCTCTCGCTGTTGCGCGGGCCCTTCACCCGCACCGTCACCCGGTAGTAGACGGCGGTACCGCCCGAATAGGACGGCGAGCCAACTTTCTTGCTGCCGGCCTGCGTGCTCTGGCCGGTCAGGCACTGCGCGGTCAGGTTGGTCACCGGCGTGGGGCCCTGACACAGGCGTTCGACCACGTACTGCACCTTGAAGGCGTTGACGGTGGCCTCCGGGACCGGGGTCCAATCGACGGTGGGCAGGCCGTAGCCGTCCACGTTCTGGCGCGTGGCGTAGTACACGCCAGCCACCGCCGCGTCGACGTTGGTGAGCGCCCCCACCCAGTTGGTCGCGGCGGCGATGCCGACGTCGCCGGCTTCGGTGGCCGCCTGCTTGAAGGCCACGTTGCCGGCCACCGCGCCCACGGTTTCGGAGGAGCGCACCAGCGCCAATGCCGACACCATCAGGATCACCAGCAGGATGACCACGATGATCAGCGACGCTCCTTGCTGGCGCTTCATGCCTGGCCTCCGAAGATCAGGTTCTTGAGCGGGATCGTCAGCAGCAGCGTCTTGTACCGATAGCACTGCCAATCGGGGTCCACGGACAGGTCGATGACCGGGCCGCCGGGGTAGCTGTCGGGCGGCGTCGCGGTGGCATCGCACGGACCGTCGGCCACGGTCGGCCGCTCGCGGTGCGGCGAGCGCGCCACGACTACGATGCGGATCGCGCGCACCGCCGCCACGTGCGCGGCGTCCAGCGGCGGCGCCCAGGCGTCGGTGCCGTTCACCCACTGTTCGATCTGCGGCGAGGTGCCGTTGCTGGTGCCGTACTGCGCTTTGAGCAGCACCACGTTCTCCGCCAGCCGGTCCACTGCGCCGGTCAGGTTGTCGACGACCTCGAGAGCGCCGTTGGTGACGCGGTAGGTGACCCAGGTGAAACCGTCGGCGCGGATCACGTTGCTGTTGGCCGGATACGACGGCGCGTTGGTGAAAGCGGTGCCGGGGTCGGTCGGGTTCCATTCGCCGGCCGCGCGCGTGATCTCGGTGCCGAATCCGGCCGCGGTGGCGTTCGTTACCTGCATCAGCGTGCAGGGATCGGCGCCGGAGGCGCTCGCCACCAGCACCAGGTTTCCGGTGACGATGTTGCCGGTGGTGTTGACTTTGATGAGATCGTTCGGCGCGGCCATGCCGGCGATGGTGCGTACCGGGGCGCCGCCCAGGATCGATCCGGAATAGGCCACCGACACCTGGTCGGAGCCGGCGCCGCCGTCGGTGATGGCGACCGGCGCGAGCGCAGTCCCGTCCGCGGTGGTGACGCCGTTGTGGGACACGTTGAGCGTGCTGCAGGCGGGCACGCCGGCGAACACGAAGCCGAGCCCGGCGGACTTGACGTCGCGCTGGATGGCGAGCGCGGTGGCGAGCCCGTTTTCCAGCGCGCTGTTGCCGCCCACCCCGGTGCGGCGATTGGCTTCGTAGAACATCACCGTGCCCCAGGCCGACAGGGTCACCAGCATTCCCACCATCAGCCCGACCATCATTTCGACGATCGAGATGCCGGATTGTCTGCGTGCGTTCACGGTCACGACCCCGAAATGTTGGTGGTGGAGACGTAGTTGTTCCAGGTCTCGTCGCTCTGGCGCTTCCACTGGATGGTGACGGTGAAGGTGCCGTCGGCGGCGTAGGCCACCTGCGGCAGGATCTCGTCGGCGCCGGGCAGCGAGGCCTGCACGCGCTCGGCCCACTCCTGCGCCGCCTCCTGGGCGAACGCGTTGGTGCAGTCGGGCGAGCCCGGATTCATCGAGTAGCAGGCGGCGTTGGCCGCGTCCGCCGTGGCCAGGCCGATCACTTCCTCGGCCAGGTAACTGGCTTCGGCGCGGAACTGCGCCTGCGCGTTGTTCTCGAGCACGCTCGCCTGCAGGCCGATCACGCCCAGGATGCCGATCGAGAACACGGTCACCGCGGTGAGTCCCTCGACCATCGCCGAACCGGATTGGAATCTACGCATGACTGCCTCCTAACACGCTTGTGGGTTGCCCGCGGGCAACGCCGGATCGCACATCCTGATCATTCCGCCGGAAGCCACGTTCAACCGCAGGCAGCGGGCCTCACCGCCGTCGGCCTGGCACGCAGTCGCGCTGGTGCGGATATCCACGCTGAACACACCCGCCGCGGTGAGCCTGCCGCTGCCGTTGAAAGCCACCGTCGCGCTGGAGGGCGCGGCGGCGAGCGTCGACACCTCCGCGGCCTTGGCCGCGCGCTCGTGCAGGATCTCGTCGGGGGCGCCGCCCACGCCGGGCGCCACCACCGACCAGCCGGTGGCGTTGGGCACGAAGTTGATGGTGGTGTTGCGACGGATCGCTTCCATGCGCGCGGTGTGCAACCCGTCGCGCATCTCCTCGGCCACGGAGCGGATGCGGTCATTGCGGATGTAGTCCATCACCGAGGGTACGGCCTTGGCGAGCACCAGGCTCAGGATCAGCACCGCCAGCATCAGCTCGATCAAGGAGAAGCCCGCCGATCGCATAGCGGACGTGGCGCGGCGCAAGCGAGACGCGGAGCGATCCGCCGCGCATTGCAAGTAAGATCGTTCGACGAGCGCAGCCATGTCAGCACTCTCCCTTCTTGCTCATCCAGCAGTTGGCGGGCAAAGTGGCCTGCCCGGGAAACGCGGTGGTGACGCGCCGGCCGTCGTCATCCACGCTGAATTGAAAGCCGGCCATGCGGCCGATGCCGTCCGCGCGCAACAGATAACCTTGGCCGCCGTCGGTGAGATCGCAGGCGAAGGTGAAGTTCTCGGTGGCGTTGGGCGAGGCCACCGAGCAGGCGCCGACGCCGAAGTTGCCGTTGTTGTGGAACGCTTGGTCCATGCGCAGGCGATGCGCCGACAGGCCGTCGAAGGCATCGCTCAGCAAGCTGCGCTGGACGTAGCCCTGGTAGCTCGGCAGGGCGATGCCGGCGAGGATGCCGACGATGGTGATCACGATCAGCACCTCGGGCAGGGTCAGGCCGCGATGCGTCCTCATTGCGAACACTCCTCTACTGTCCCGCTCGATTCCCAAGCGCCAGACGACGCACGCCGGCATCGCGGGGTCCGACGGTCGGCGGGAGGCAAAGACAGGGAAGGAAACGCGGACGGAACCGGAGGGTTCCGTCGATTTACGTCGCGGCTTGCTGCCGCGCACGGCGGTTCCGCTGCCCTGGGCCTCGCTCGCGAGGCCGTTAGGCCGGTGACTTTGCGTCCCCGCCTTTCGACGGGTTTGCCCTTTTCACGAGCCACCCGTGCGGGGCGGATCGTGAGATGCTGGTGTGCAGATGACTGCTGGCGTTTTCCTCCGTTGCGGCGTACGACCGGTGCCGCGACACGCGAAATACCCTACCACGACACTACCCGCTAAAGGCAATTACGGCCGATGAGCGGTGCGCTTTAAGGAACGAGAGGTTGAAACGCGGCCGACAGGCCTGCGCTCGCGGCGCGCCTGTCGCAGCCAGGCGACAGAGAATGACGATGCTCAATGCAGCGTCAATCCCCAGGGAAGCAAAGACGATGCTATCGCCTCTAGAACGCCATCGACTCCACTTCCGCCGCGCCGAAGAACTCACCCGTGAAGCGCACCGCTTCCGTGTCGTCGAACCGCTTGCAGGTGTACACGACGATGGAGAAGAAGCGCGCTGAGGACCACACGTAAGCGGCGATCCCGGAGTCGATCAGCGGCAGGAAGGCGTCGAAGCCCTGGTTCTGCGCTTTTCCCCGGCCCGCCGGCGAGTAGATCACCGGTTCGCCGTAGGCTTGGAGATGCAGGTGCGTCGCGAGGCCCGCCATGTATCGCGCCAGGGCTTCGCGCGTTACGTCGATGCCGTAGAAACCCTCGATCAGCAGGCGCTGGCGGAAGACGTGGGGCGCGAGGTTTCTCAGAACAGCCTCTCGAGCATCGGCGGATGTGGCACAAGAATCCAATTATTGCATCGTTCGCGCGCTTGCTCCGCGCGGCGGCCTGCAGCGCCCCTCCAATGCTGGCAAGATGCTGCGGGCTCGTTCCGCCGCTCGTTCCACCGGGGGGGTGCAGGTGATCGGCTTTGATCCATTGCGTCGCAATCGCATGCTGGCCGGTGCATTCGCCTTGGCGCTGGCCCTCGCGCAACCCGGCCTCGGCCACGCGGACGAGGAAGCCGGCCGCCTCAAGCTCAGAGCGCTGATCGAGGAAGGCAGCCTGATCCTGGAAGAGGCGCACGCGCTGCAGCCGAGGGCCGATCAGCTCGCCGCCGATGGCGCCGGGCTCGACGCACAGGGAACGGCGCTGCAGACCGAGTCCGCCGGACTGAACGAGACCATCCTCAAGTTCAATGCAACGAACATCGAGCTCCAGCGCGAGGTCAAGATGCACCAGGCCGAGTGCCCGCCCGAGTCGGAAGACAAGGCGCTGGTCGAGTCCTGCAACGCGCGCGCCCGGGAGCTACAGCCGACAGTGAGTGCGCACGAGGAGCAGCGGCCGGTGCTGCGACAGCGCCAGCAGGCGCTGCAGCAACGCATCGAGGCGCACAACGTCGCGCGCCGCGAGTGGGCGGCGCACAAGCGCGACCTCGAGCCCAGGGTTCAAGCCAATCGCAAAGATGCCGATTACTGGTTGGGCGAGGCGCGCGCATTCCTCGCCGGAGACGGGTTCCTGGCATTGGCGAAGAAGGCCGGCGCTCCGGCGGCTTGCGAGCCGCGCACACTCGGCGATCTCGCCTCGCCGCCGGCCAGCGCCGCAGTCCAGCGGGCGCACGCCTGCTTCCAGGCCGTGGCCGGCGGGCTTCGGTAGCTGCCGCCGGTCTTGCGGAGTCGCGCGATGTCGTCAACCGATCGCACTGTGAGCTGGCGCCTGGCCGTGCTGCCGGTCGCTTGCGTTCTCTCGCTTGCCGTGCCCGCGAGCGCGGACGACGGCGCGCGGCTGCGGCTGGCGGCGCTCGTGGAGGAAGCCGGGTTGGTGTTGGAGGAGCTCGCGGGCCTGCAGCCTACGATCGAGCGCTTGCGCGCCGAAGGCGAGCGCCTGGCGGAGTCGGAGGCTGCGCTGCGCAGCGAGTCGCTCGCGCTGGAGCGCGAGATCGCGGCGTACAACGAGGCCGCCGGCGCGCTCATCGAGGTGGCGCAGCAGCATCGCGCGCGCTGCCCGCGACAATCGGAGGACGCCGCGCTGATCGAGGAGTGCAATACCGGCGGCGTCGAGCTGATGGACCGCTACGCTTCTCTCGAGCGGCAGCGCACCGATCTTGCCGCGCGCCAGCAGGCTCTGAACCAGCGCATCGATCGATACAACGCCGATCGACTTGCATGGCAATCGGACAAGCGCGAGAACGGCCCGCGCATCGACCGCAACGAGTCGGACGCGAACCGCTGGGTCGGGTCGGCGCGCGGCTTCATGCTGAGCGACGAGTTCACGGCGCTGGCGAGGCAGACGGACGCCCCGGCGCCCTGCGCCGGCCTGCGCTTGTCGGAGGGCACGGCCTACCACGGGACCCAGGGCCTGAAGTCTCTGCACGCCTGCCTGGTCGCCGTGCGCACAGGGCTGCGCTAGGGCCTACTGCCGCGCGGGTAGATCGAGCACCAGCGCTGCGCCGCCGAGATCGCTGCGTGCGATCTCGATTCGACCGTCGTAAGCCGTGACGATGTCGCGCACCACCGCCAGCCCGATCCCCTGACCCGCGCGCGCTTCGTCGCTGCGCGCACCGCGCTCCAGCACGCGCTGCGCAGCGTCCTCGGCGATCCCGGGTCCGTCGTCCTCGAAACGCAGGAGCAGACGGCCTGCATCGAGTGTGGCCCGCACACGCACGCGTGCACGACACCATTTGAAAGCGTTGTCGAGCAGGTTGCCGAGCAGCTCGGTGAGGTCGCCTTCGTCGCCGCGGAAGCGCACGCTTTCCGGCACCTCGATCGCGACCGCCACCCGCTTGTCGGCATACACCTTGGTCAGCGCCTTGACCACGCGCTCCACCGCGGGCCGCACCGCTTGCGGCGCCATCAACGCGGCGCGACCGGAGGTGGACGCGCGCTGCAGGTGATAGCCAACGAGGCGGTCCATGCGCTCCACCTGCTCCTGCAGGGCACGCTCGAGCTCGCCGCCCGCATGCGCCTTGCTCAATTCCGCACGCACCACGGCGAGCGGCGTCTTCAGGCTGTGCGCGAGATCGGCCAGCGCGTCGCGATGGCGCTTCTGCTGCGCGCGCTCGTGCGCGAGCAGCGTGTTGAGATTGTCGGTGAGCAGCTTCACTTCGCTCGGATAGTCGCCGCTGATCTGCTGCTGCATGCCGAGCTCCAGCCGGCCCAGCTCGGCCGCCACGTGGCGCAGCGGCTGCAGTCCCCAGCGCAAGGTCAGCCATTGCGCAGCGAGCAGCAGCAGCGCCATCGCCCCCAGCCAGCCCCACAGGCTGCGCCGGTAAGTCGAGAGCTGCTCCTCGAACGGCGCCAGGTCCTCGGCGACGCTGAAGGTGAAGGCGTAGTGCTTGTTCGCCGTGGCCCAATCCACGCCGAAACGCTGCAGGAAGTACTCCTGCCCGCCGCGCGCCACGCGCTCGAAGCGCGCTGCACCCGCGGGCAGGAGCGGACCCCCGGGCGCGTCCACGGTGAGCGCGGAGGGCGAGCGCCACACCGCGCTTCCCGCAGCGTCCAGAATCGTCGCGTACAGCCCGGAGGCGGGCAGCGCCAGCCTCGGCTCTGGCGGGCCGCCGGTGAGCGTGAGGCGGCCGCGCTCGTCGACCTCCGCGGCCGCCATCAGCAGGTAGACCTGTGCCAGCAGGCGCTCCTGGCGCACGTTGCGGGCGCTGTCGCGAAACGCTCGGTCCAGGGCGAAGGCGGACAGCGCGACGAACACCGCCAGCACCAGGGCGGCGCTCACCGCCACGCGCGTGTTCAGCGAGCGCATGCGGCGTACCTTTCGCTCAATCGTCCAGCACGAACCGGTAGCCGCGTCCGCGCAGCGTTTCCAGCGGTTGCAGCAATCCGTCCGGATCGAGCTTGCGGCGCAGGCGCCCGATCAGCACCTCGATGACGTTGCTGTCGCGCTCTTCGTCGTGGGGATACAGGTGGGCGGCAAGCTCGTCCTTGGACAGGACGCGGCTGCGCATGCGCACCAGGTGCTCGAGCAGGCGGTACTCGTACGAGGTCAGCTCCAGCTGTGCGCCGTGCACGCGCACCGTCTGGCTGCCGAAGTCGATCTCCAGCGGGCCGCAGCGCAACGTGTCCTGAGCGGCAGCGGCAGCGCGCCGCAGCAGTGCCTTCAAACGCGCGAGCAGCTCCTCGGTCTGGAACGGCTTGGTGAGGTAATCGTCGGCGCCCGCCTCCAGGCCCTCGACCTTGTCCTGCCAGCGGCCGCGCGCGGTCAGGACCAGGATCGGAAGACGGCTGCCTTGAGCGCGCAGCCGGCGGATCATGTCGAGCCCGGACAGGCCGGGCAGGCCGAGATCCACGATCGCCGCGTCGAACGGATACTCGCTGGCGAAGTAAAGCGCTTCCTTGCCCTCCCCGGTGGCCTGCACCACGTAGGCCTGCGCCTCGAGGTCGACCCGCACCTGCTGCTGCAGGGCCGGCTCGTCTTCCACCAGGAGGATGCGCAAGGTCAGTCTCCGCCTCTAGCGCATCTCGCCGGTCTGCGCGTCGACATGCACCACGCGCACCTCTCCGCGCTGCGTGAGGACCTTGATCCGATATCCTCCGGCCACCGCGCGCGCGTCGAGGACGCGGCCGCCAGTGGCGCGTTGCACGGTGCGGATGGCCTGCTCCAGGCTGATGCGTGCATCCCGAGTGGAATGCGGGGCATAGGCCGGGGGGTCGTCGCGCGCCCAGCGGTTGCGGTCGGCCGCAGCCGGGTCGGACAGCAGCGCCACGCAGACCAGGGCGACTGCCGGCAGGAGGTGTTTCATCGCGTCGCGCATCTCGCGCCGCATCATGGCGCAGGCAGGCGGCCCGCGCAACCGCTCGCTCGGCCACGATGCGCGCGCCGCCGCGCTCGCGCAAGGCGAACCTGCAGCGCCGGTCGTGCAGGCCCGCCATTGCGCGAGCGCAAGCGCGGTTCAGTCCCCGGCCTCCACATCGCGCCCGCCGTCGTAATACGTATGCCGATCCTCGGCGGGCACGACGGACACGCGCACGGGCAGACGCGCACCCGGATCGTACGGCAGCACCGTGGTGTAGAGATGGCCCCGGTACTCGTAGGTCACGCGGTAGCCGACGATGCGGGTTTCCCAGTTGTCCACCATGCGGCAGCGGCGCACCTCGCGCTCGTAGTACTCGCCGCCGGCACGGCGCTCGGACAGCCGATCGCCGACGATGGCGCCGATGGCCGCGCCGGCGGCGGCTGCCGCCACTTTGCCGTTGCCCTTGCCCACCTGCGAGCCGAGCAGGCCGCCCGCCACCCCGCCGATCAGCGGTCCGACCAGGCGCTTGCCGCCGTTTCGCTCGTAGCTGCTTTCCGGGACGTACTCCGAGTAGCACTCCTTGCGCGGGACGTTCACCCGTTCGTACTCCGGGTCGACATCCTTCACCCGTGCGTAATCCTGAAAGCTCCCGCCGCCGGCCAGAGCGATCGGGGCGGTGGCGGCGAGCGCGGCCGCCAAGGCGATTGCAGTAGGCTTCATGGCATGCTCCTTTGATCCGGTTCGCCGCTGCGCAGCCGCTTAGTCCAGGCTGCCGCGGAAGATGATGGTGATGTCGTCACCGCGGTCGGCATAGCGCTTCCAGTGCTGAGCGTAATGGCCACGGTGGGAGCGGTGCCGATCCCGCCAGCCATAGTCGCGGAAGTGGCCGGGGCCGAAGCGGTGGCCGTGCTTCCAATCGTGCTTGAAGTGCCCATGTCCATGCCCGCGGTACTGCTGGGGATGGCCCCAGCGCGACCCGTTGCTCGACCCGCGGTCGTGCCAGCCGTTATGCGCGTCGCGGTCGTGCCGCCCGCGCCCGCCGTCGTCGGCCAGCGCCAGGCCGCTGCCCAGCAGCAGGAGTCCGCCCAGTGCGGCGGTCAGAAGCTTCGATTTCATTGCCCAATCTCCTTTTCGGAAAACCCAGGATCCGCCTGGTTGAGCGCAGATTACGCAAGGGGTGCTGAACGGAAGCTGAACGAAGAGGCGGCCGACCGGGCTACAATCGCGCCTGCCAATCCGACTACCTGCAACGCATGGACAACGCACCCGCTCCGCAAGGCGAGTTCATCGCCGAAATCGAGGACGTGCACTTCGCCTATGGCGAGCGCCAGGTCCTGACAGGCGTGAATTTGCGCATCCCGCGCACCAAGGTGGTAGCGATCCTGGGCAGCAGCGGCAGCGGCAAGACCACGTTGCTGCGCCTGCTCGGCGGGCAGGCGCGGCCCTACCGCGGGCGAGTCAGCGTGGCCGGCCAGGTGGTGCACGAGCTGGACACGCGGCGCCTGTACGAGCTGCGCCGGCACATGGGCATGATGTTCCAGGCGGGCGGCCTGTTCAGCGACCTTTCCGTGTTCGACAACATCGCTTTTCCCCTGCGCGAGCACACGCGCCTCTCGGAGGACGTCATCCGCGACCTGGTGCTGATGAAGCTGCACGCGGTGGGGCTGCGCGGGGCCCAGGGCCTGATGCCGGCGGAACTGTCCGGCGGCATGTCGCGGCGCGTCGCGCTGGCGCGCGCCATCGCCATGGATCCGATGCTGATCATGTACGACGAGCCATTCGCCGGCCTGGACCCGATCTCGCTAAACGTCATCGCCAATCTGATCCGGCGCTTGAACGATGCGTTGGGCGCCACCTCGATCGTAGTCACGTACGACGTGTCGGAGTCGCTGAAGGTCGCCGACTACGCCTTCTTCCTCTCGGACGGCAGGATCGCCGCGCACGGCGCCGCCGCGCAGATGAGCGTATCGCACGACCCCTTCGTGCACCAGTTCGTGCACGCCGAGCCCGACGGCCCGGTGGCGTTCCACTATCCGGCCGGCGCGCTGCAGACGGACTTCGAGCTCCCCTCGGTGTAGCCCGGATGTCGCGCGGCGGAATCCGGACAATGTGCGCCTAGCTTTTCGAAACGAACGGGCTGCCCTTGACGTAGAAGCGCAGCAGCCGCCGGCTCCAGGGCCCCGCGTAGTCCACGCCGATGCGCCTGGCGCAGGCGATGCGCGGTCGCGGCACTGTCGCCTCCGTCGGCGCGATGAACAGAGCGTTGCTCAGCAGGTCGTGCCCGTCCAGGCGCCGGTCGATGTGCATGGCCTTGCACAACAGCCCGGGACCCTGCGTGCGTCCGGCGATGTTGCGCACCGGCTCGAGGGCGCGCAGCAGCACCGCCGAGCCGCGGGCCGCACCTTCGGTCACCACGTTCATGCAGAAGTGCATGCCGTAGATCATGTACACATAGGCGTGGCCAGCCGGCCCGAACATCGACCGGTTGCGCGCGGTGGGGCCCTTCGAGGAGTGCGCAGCGAGATCGTGCGGCCCGAGGTAGGCTTCGACCTCGACGATCCGGCCGATCCGCTCGACGCCTTGTTGCACGTGGACCAGGTAAGTGCCGAGCAGCTCCCGGGCCACCGCGACGGTGTCGCGCTGGTAGAAGCTGCGCGGCAGTGCGCGCAGCGGCGTGGCGGGCAAGGCATCGCAGTGGGCGTTCATGGCGCCGGCAGCTTAGCACCTGCGCCGGTGGACGCCCGCGCGAAGACGTGATTTGATAGGCGGGAAACGATCTCAAGGGAGAACGGGCATTTGAAGCGCCTGTGTGCGGTGCTGGCCGGCCTGGGCGTTGCCGCGTGGTCCGTTGCCGCCGATACGTCGGGTTTTGCCGGGCGAGTCGTGGTCGAATGGCTGGACGACGACCCGTTCATCGCCCGCATGAAGCTGGTGGAGGACTTCGCCTTCCGCGACCCGGCCGGCCGCAATTGGCGCGCCGAGAAAGGGCATGTGCTCGACGGGCGCTCGATCCCGCTGCTGTTTCGCGACCTAGTCGGCCCGCCCTTTGCGGGCGAGTACCGGAGATCGGCGGTCGTGTACGAGGTTCAGGCGCATCGCATGCAGGAGCCCTGGCGCGCCGTGCACCGCCTGTTCTACCACGCCAGCCGGGCAGAAGGCGTCCCGGACGCCGACGCCAAGCTCATGTACCTGGCCTTGTATGCGGGTGGTTTGCGCTGGGAACAGCCCGGCTCGAACTGTTTCAGCCATTGCCATACGGCGGCGCAGTCGCTGTCGTGGATGCCGGCGACTACGCCCGCGGAGGTGCAGCCCGTCGTCGAGTGGATCCGGCAGGTCAACCCGGGGCTCGACCAGATCGACCGCCGCGTCGACGCCACGCTGCGCAAGCCGGGCCCGCACATCTTCGGGCAGGGGTTCACCAGTCCGATCGTCGCCGACCCCGAGGGGCGCGCGCCGTCGCAATCGCCAGAGAAGGAGTGAGCATGTTCGTGAAGCGTGCAGGGGAGCGCCAGTGGATGTCTGCGGGCTACGAGGGGGCCGAGCGCGCGCTGCTCAGGCTCGGCAAGGAAGAGGGGCGCACCTCGATCGTGCGCCTGAAAGCCGGTTCGCGCGGTCCGCGCCACACGCATGCGGCCGGCGAAGACGTGCTGGTGCTGTCGGGCAAAGTGCGGCTGGCCGGCGAGATTCTCGCCGCCGGCGACTACATGTACACCGAGGCGGGCGAGGAGCACTACCTGGAGGCGCTCGAGGATTCGGTGATCTACGCCTCGACTCCGCGGCCGGTGACCATCACCGAGAAGTAACCGCTCGCCCGCCGGGCGCCGCACGCAGGCCCGGGGCGGTCAGCCCGGCTTGCCCCAGGAATCGCGCAAGGTCACCGCACGGTTGAATACCGGCGCTCCGGGGTTCGAATCCTCGCGATCGGCCACGAAGTAACCGTGCCGTTCGAACTGGAAGCGATCCTCGGGCCGCGCGTCCTTCAGCGCGGGTTCGAGGCAGGCGCTGAGAATGCGCTTCGAATCCGGGTTGATGTCGTCCACGAAGTTGCGATCCCCGGCGCCGGGGTGCGGCACCTGGAACAGCCGATCGTACAGACGTACCTCGGCGCGGTACGCGCTGCTCGCGCACACCCAATGGATGTTGCCCTTGACCTTGTACTGGTCCGCGCCGGCGGTACCCGACTTGGAGTCCGGGTAGTACTCGCAGTGCACGGCCACGACGTTGCCGGCAGCATCCTTGTCCGCGCCCGTGCACTTGACCACGAAGCCATAGCGCATGCGCACCTCGTTGCCCGGGAACAGACGGAAGTAGCCCTTGGGCGGGCGCTCCTGGAAGTCCTCGCGCTCGATCCACAGCTCGCGCG
>DATBMG010000079.1:0-6917 GCA_036554965.1 Burkholderiales bacterium | reverse complement strand
GCTGTGGATCGCCAACCCGAACAACCCGACCGGCACTTTCGCGCCGGCGCACGACGTACGCGCGCTGCTCGAGCGTGTGCCGCGGCGGGTGATCGTGGTGCTGGACGAGGCGTACAACGAGTACCTGCCCGACGCGCTGCGGGTGGACACCACGCGCTGGCTGGAGCAGTTCCCCAACCTGGTGATCACGCGCACCTTCTCCAAGGCGTACGGCCTGGCCGCGCTGCGCGTGGGCTTCGCGCTTGCCCACCCCGACGCGGCCGACCTCATGAACCGTGTGCGCATGCCGTTCAACGTCAACTCCGCCGCGCAGGCGGCGGCGGTGCAGGCGCTGGAAGACCAGGCGTTCGTGGCGCGCAGCCGCGCGGTCAACGACGCCGGCATGCGGCAACTCACGCAGGCGTTCCGCGCCATGCGCCTCGACTACATCGCTTCGTTCGGCAACTTCGTCAGCGTGCGCGTGGGTGCGGCGGACGCGGTGTACCGGCGGCTGCTGGCACAGGGGGTGATCGTGCGTCCGATCGCCGCCTACGGCATGCCCGAGCATTTGCGCGTGACCATCGGCCTGGAATCCGAGAACGCCCGCTTCCTGGCCGCGCTGCAGACCGCGCTCCACGCCTGACGCTCCACTTGCCCGCGCTCACGCTGCACAAGCTCGCCGTCTTCGGCGTCGGCCTCATCGGCGGCTCGTTCGCGGCCGCGCTGAAAGCGGCCGGCATGGTGCACAGGGTCGCCGGCGTGGGACGCAGCCGGGACAATCTCGAGCGCGCGGCCGCGCTCGGCCTGATCGACGAGATCGCCGAGGATGCGGCCGCCGCGCTCGACGGGACCGACCTGGTGCTGGTGGCCGTGCCGGTGCGGCAGACCGAAGCCGTGCTCGAGCAGATCGCCCCGCACCTCGCGCCGGCTTGCGTGGTCACCGACGCGGGCAGCACCAAGCAGGACGTGGTGGCCGCGGCGCGTCGCGCGCTGGGGCCTCGCGTCGCGCAGTTCGTTCCCGCGCATCCGATCGCCGGCGCTGAGCTGTCGGGCGCGCAGGCGGCCAGCGCTACGCTGTACCGCGACCGCCTGGTGGTGCTCACACCGCTGCCGGAAACCGAGCCGCGCGCCTGCGCCGTCGTGGAGGCGCTGTGGCGCGGTTGCGGGGCGCGGCCGGTGCAAATGACACCGGAGCGCCACGACCAGATCTTCGCCGCGGTGAGCCACTTGCCGCACGCGCTCGCCTTCGCGCTGGTGCACATGCTCGCCGAGCGCGCGGACGCGCAGGAGCTGTTCGCCTTCGCCGGAACCGGTTTCCGCGACTTCACCCGCATCGCCGGCGGCTCGCCGGAGATGTGGCGCGACATCTGCCTGGCCAACCGCGATGCGCTGGGCGCGGAGATCGCAGCCCTCCAGCAGGCGCTGGCTGCGCTGTCTGCGCATCTGGAACAGGGCGACGCGCGCGCCATCGAGCGCCTGTTCGAGGCCGCCCGTGCCGCGCGCAACCGCCGGCTGCCGGGCGTAGAGTGAAACGATGCGCAGCTTCCCGCCGCATCTCGACCTGCCGCCGCTCGCCGCCGCCCGCGGCAGCGTGCGCCTGCCCGGCTCCAAGAGCATCTCCAACCGCAGCCTGCTGCTCGCGGCCCTGGCCGAAGGCGTGACCGAGATCCACGATCTGCTCGCCGCCGACGACGTCGAGCGCATGCTGGAGGCTCTGGGCAGCCTGGGCGTGCAGGTGGAGCATGCCGGCGAGCGCGTGCGCGTGCACGGTTGCGGCGGGGTGTTCCCGGTGCAGCAGGCCGACCTGTTCCTCGGCAATGCGGGAACGGCGTTTCGCCCCCTCACCGCCGTCCTGGCGTTGTCCGGCGGACACTACCGGCTGAGCGGCGTGCCGCGCATGCACGAGCGCCCGATCGGCGACCTGGTCGAAGGCCTGCGGCAACTCGGCGCGGATGTGCGCTATCTCGCGGCGCCGGGCTTCCCGCCGCTGGAGGTTTGGCCCGCTCGGATCCGGCTGGAGCGGCCGCTGCAGGTGCGGGGGGACGTCTCCAGCCAGTTCGTGAGCGCCCTGCTGATCGCCCTGCCGCTGCTTCGCCAGCGTGCGGTCGTCGAGGTGGTGGGCGAGCTCATCTCCAGGCCCTACGTGGAGATCACGCTCAACTTGATGGCGCGCTTCGGCGTGCGCGTCGAGCGCGAGGGCCGCGCTGAGGAGGACGCCCGCATTGCCGGGGACGGCAACGGGGGAGGGTCGCGGTTCGTCGTCCCGGCCGGGCAGCACTACATCAGCCCCGGCGTGTTGCACGTCGAGGGCGACGCCTCGAGCGCGTCCTACTTCCTGGCCGCGGGTGCGATCGGCGGTGGCCCGGTGCGCGTGCAAGGGGTGGGGCGGGCCAGCATCCAGGGAGATGTGCGGTTCGCCGATGCGCTGGCCGCCATGGGCGCGCGCATCGCGGCGGGCGAGAACTGGATCGAGGCGCAGGCGCCGGCGCAAGGCGGCCTGCGCGCCTTCGATCTGGACCTCAACCACATCCCCGACGCCGCCATGACGCTGGCGGTTGCCGCGCTGTTCGCGGACGGTCCCTGCCGGCTGCGCAACATCGCCAGCTGGCGGGTGAAAGAAACCGACCGGCTGAGCGCCATGGCCACCGAGCTGCGCAAGGTCGGCGCCGAAGTCGAGGAGGGCACCGATTCCCTCACCGTGTCACCCCCTCGCGCCTCGCGCCTTGTACCCAAGGCCGCCATCGACACCTACGACGACCACCGCATGGCGATGTGTTTCGCCCTGGTCGCGCTGGGCGGGGTGGGGGTGCGGATCAACGACCCCAAGTGCGTGGCGAAGACCTTTCCCGACTTCTTCGAGCGCTTCGCCGCCGTGACCCGACCGGTGCCGGTGATCGCGATCGACGGCCCATCCGCTTCTGGCAAGGGCACGGTCGCCCGGGGGGTCGCTCAGGCGCTCGGGTTCGAGTTCCTGGACAGCGGCGCCCTGTACCGGCTGGTGGCGCTGGCGGCCCTGCAAGCCGGGGTCGATCCCGGCGACGGGGCGGCGGCGGGGCGGATTGCCCGCGGCCTCGAGGTGCGCTTCGAAGGCGAGACCATTTATCTGGCCGGGCAGGTCGTCACCGACGCCATCCGCCGCGAGGAGGTGTCGCTGGCTGCATCGCGCATGGCCGCCCTGCCCGCGGTGCGCGCCGCCCTGCTGGAGCGCCAGCGCGACTTCCGGCGGCCCCCCGGCCTGGTCGCCGACGGGCGCGATATGGGGTCGACCGTGTTCCCCGACGCCGTGCTCAAGGTGTTTCTCACCGCGAGCCCCGGGGAGCGCGCGAGGCGCCGGCATAAACAGTTGATGGAAAAAGGAATCGATGCTACACTCCCTTCCCTTTTGCAGGACATCGAGCAGCGCGATGCGCGCGACGCCGAGCGCGGCGTGTCGCCGCTTGTGCGCTGCGAGGATGCACGGCTCCTCGATACCACCGGCCTGGGCGTCGATCAGGCGATCCAGCAGGTGTTGCATTGGTATCGGGATGTGAGCAACGGACAGGACCGGCTGGCCGAGTTGCGGCGCTAAAGCGTCGCTCGCCCCGGTCCATTTGATCAACTGGCCCCGTCCTCCGGGATGGGTTTTTTCGTAGAGCAACGTGTGCTGATGACGACCGCCACCCCAACCATAGCCTCCGACAAAGCCGAGAACTTCGCCGCGATGTTCGAGGAAAGCCTGTCCCGCAAGGAGATGCGCGCGGGCGAAGTGATCACCGCCGAAGTAGTCCGCGTGGACGCGAACTTCGCAGTGGTCAACGCCGGCCTGAAGTCGGAAAGTTACGTCCCGATCGAGGAGTTCAAGAACGATCGCGGCGAGCTCGAGGTAAAGCCCGGGGACTTCGTGCAGGTGGCGATCGAGGCGCTGGAAGACGGCCACGGCGAGACGCGCCTGTCCCGCGAAAAGGCCAAGCGCCTGGCAGCCTGGACCGAGCTGGAGCAGGCGCTGGAGCAGGGCACGGTGGTGCAGGGGTTGGTGAACGGCAAGGTCAAGGGCGGCCTCACCGTCATGATTAACGGCATCCGCGCGTTCCTGCCCGGTTCGCTGGTGGACCTGCGCCCGGTGAAGGACACCAATCCCTACGAGGGTAAGCAGCTCGAGTTCAAGGTCATCAAGCTCGACCGCAAGCGCAACAACGTGGTGGTGTCGCGCCGCGCCGTGCTCGAGGCCTCCGCCGGCGAGGAGCGCCAGAAACTGCTGGAAGCGCTGCAGGAAGGCGCGGTGGTCAAGGGTATCGTCAAGAACATCACCGACTACGGCGCGTTCGTGGACTTGGGCGGCATCGACGGCCTGCTGCACATCACCGATCTCGCCTGGCGCCGCGTCAAGCACCCCTCGGAAGTGCTGTCCGTAGGCGACGAAGTCACCGCCAAGGTGCTCAAGTTCGACCAGGAGAAGAACCGCGTGTCGCTGGGCCTCAAGCAGCTCGGCGAAGACCCCTGGGTGGGCATCGCGCGCCGCTATCCGACCGGCACCCGCCTGTTCGGCAAGGTCAGCAACCTCACCGACTACGGCGCGTTCGTCGAGATCGAATCGGGTATCGAGGGCCTGGTGCACGTGTCCGAGATGGACTGGACCAACAAGAATGTGCATCCCTCGCGCGTGGTGCAGGTGGGCGACGAGGTCGAAGTGATGATCCTCGAGATCGACGAGGAGCGCCGCCGCATCTCGCTCGGCATGAAGCAGTGCATGCCCAACCCGTGGGAGGAGTTCGCCAGCAGCTTCAAGAAGGGCGACCGGGTGAAAGGCCAGATCAAGTCGATCACCGATTTCGGCGTGTTCATCGGCTTGCCGGGCGGGATCGACGGCCTGGTGCATCTGTCCGATCTGTCCTGGAGCATGCCGGGCGAGGAGGCGGTACGCCAGTACAAGAAGGGAGACGAGATCGAGGCCGTGGTGGTGGCCATCGACGTGGAGCGCGAGCGCATCTCGCTCGGCATCAAGCAGCTCGAGGGCGACCCGTTCACCAACTACATCGCCCGCCACGAGAAGGGCAGCGTGGTCGAGGGCAAAGTCAAGTCGGTGGATGCCAAGGGCGCGGTGGTGACACTGCAGGGCGACGTCGAAGGCTACCTGCGCGCCTCGGAAGTCTCGCGCGACCGCGTCGAGGACATCCGCACCCATTTGAAGGAAGGCGACAGCGTGAATGCGATGATCATCAACATCGACCGCAAGAACCGCGGCATCAACCTGTCCATCAAGCAGAAGGCGATGGCGGAGGAAAGCGAAGCGCTGCAGAAGCACGCCCAGGACAGCGTCCCGGGCGCCGGTACCACCAATCTGGGCGCGCTGCTCAAGGCGAAACTCGACACCAAGAACACCGCTTAGTGAGCGCGGGGCAGTGAGCGCAGGACGCTGCACCAGGGGCGGCGGGTACGCCGCCGAAGACGGCCGCAGTTCCAACTAGGGCGGCCGCGCGCGCGTGCGGCGCCGTTTTCAAGAACAGCGCGCGGGTTCCGATAACAAGGCCGCCGGTTCCGATAACTGACAGGGTAGCCATGACGAAGTCGGAGTTGATCTCCAGGCTGGCGGCGCATTTTCCGCAACTGGTGGCCAGCGACGCCGAGCTGGCGGTGAAGATGATCCTCGACGCCATGTCGAAGAGCCTGTCCGATGGGCAACGCATCGAGATCCGGGGATTCGGCAGCTTCGGGCTGAATTACCGGCCGCCGCGCGTGGGGCGCAACCCCAAGTCCGGCGAGAAGGTCCAGGTGCCGGCCAAGTACGTTCCGCACTTCAAGGCCGGCAAGGAGCTGCGCGAGCGCGTGGACGCCAAGCGGTCCGACCCGGACGGGTCGCGGTAGCGCAGGGCTTGGTCTTCCCCACAGAGACACAGCGGCACACGGACATCGGCTCCCGGCACCGGGCCGCGCGACTGCGCGATCATCCTCGCATCGCTCCGGGCGTTCCCTTTTCTCCGTGCCTCCGTGCCGCTGTGGTTGAACCATGCGTTACCTGAGCTGGATCACGAGGCTGGTGCTGTTCCTGCTGTTGCTCGGCTTCGCCCTCAAGAACACCGAGCCGGTGGCGCTGCGCTACTTCCTGGGACAGGAGTGGCGCGCGCCGCTGAGCCTGGTGCTGCTGCTGTTTTTCGGCGCCGGGGCGGCGCTCGGCGCGGCGGCCGTGTTCGGCGTCGCCTGGCGGCTGCGTCGCGAGCTGGATGCGCAGCAGCGCGGCGCGGGCAGCGCGCCCAAGGGCCGCGCCGAACCGACGGATGTCACCGCCGTGTGACGCGAGAGCGACGCATGGAATTCGAGCTCTGGTGGCTGCTGGGTTTCCCCTTGTTCTTCGCGCTCGGCTGGCTTGCCGCCCGCGTCGACATCAAACAGCTGCTCACCGAGTCGCGGGCGCTCCCCAGCTCGTACTTCAAGGGGCTCAACTTCCTCATCAACCAGCAGCCCGACAAGGCCATCGAGGCGTTCATCGAGGTGGTCAAGGTCGACCCGCAGACCGTCGAGCTGCACTTCGCGCTGGGCAGCCTGTTCCGCCGTCGCGGCGAGGTCGAGCGCGCCATCCGCATGCATCAGAACCTGGTGGATCGCGCCGACCTGGGCAACGAGCAGCGCGTGACCGCCCTGTACGAGCTCGCCCAGGACTACCTCAAGGCCGGGCTGCTGGATCGCGCGGAGGAGCTGTTTCTCAAGCTCGAGGGCACGCAATACGAGCAGCAGGCCACGCGCTTCCTGCTCGAGATCTACGAGCAGGAGAAGGACTGGCACAAGGCGATCCAGACTTCGCGCCGCATGGACAGCATCGCCGGGCACTCGAGCGCACGCGAGATCGCGCACTTCTACTGCGAGCTGGCGCAGGCCGAGATCCTGCACCTGCGCGGCGAGCAGGCGCGCCGCTACCTGGACGAAGCGCTGTCGGTCAACCGCAAGTGCATGCGCGCCTACATCCA
>DATBMG010000069.1:0-21311 GCA_036554965.1 Burkholderiales bacterium | reverse complement strand
TGACGCCGGAGATCGCCGAGCTGATCGGGCGTGCGGTGGGCTCGCGGGCGCGGGCGCTCGACCAGACCACGGTGTGCATCGGGCGCGACGGGCGCCTGTCCGGCCCGTCCCTGTGCGCGGGCCTGGCGCGCGGGCTGCAGGCGGCGGGCGTGAACGTGATCGACGTCGGCCGAGTGGCCACGCCGATGCTGTACTTCGCCACCTTCCACCTGCAGACCGGCTCCGGCGTAATGGTGACGGGCAGCCATAACCCGCCGGACTACAATGGTCTGAAGATGATGATCGCGGGCGAAACGCTCTCGGGCGACGCGATCCAGGGCCTGCGCGAGCGCATCGAGGGCGACGACTTCAGCTCCGGCGCCGGCAGCTACCGCCAGACCGACGTGACGCAAGCCTATTTCGATCGCATCACCGGGGACGTCAAGCTGGCGCGGCCGCTCGCGATCATCGTCGACTGCGGCAACGGCGTGCCGGGTGCGTTCGCACCGGAGCTCTACCGACGCCTGGGCTGCAAGGTGCGCGAGCTGTTCTGCGAGGTGGACGGCTCCTTTCCCAACCATCATCCGGATCCGTCGCAGCCGGAGAACCTTCAGGACCTGATCGGGGCGCTCGCCGCCGGCGAGGAGGAGCTGGGCCTCGCCTTCGACGGCGACGGCGACCGGCTCGGCGTGGTCACCAAACGCGGCAAGATCGTCTACCCCGATCGCCAGCTCATGCTGTTCGCCGCCGACGTGCTGTCGCGCAACCCCGGCGCGCAGGTGATCTTCGACGTCAAGTCCACGCGCAACCTGTTCTCCTGGATCGACGCGCACGGCGGCCGGCCGCTGCTGTGGAAGACCGGCCATTCGCTGATCAAGGCCAAGATGAAGGAAACCGGTGCACTGCTCGCCGGGGAGATGAGCGGGCACGTGTTCTTCAAGGAGCGCTGGTACGGTTTCGACGACGGCATGTACGCCGGCGCGCGGCTGCTCGAGTACCTGAGCCGCCGCCCCGACATTGATGCGGAGTTCGCGCGGCTGCCCGACTCGGTGAACACGCCCGAGCTGCAGATCCGCCTCAAGGAAGGCGAGAACTACGCTCTGATCGCCAAGCTGCAGCGCAGCGCGCGCTTCGAGGGGGCACGCGAAGTAATCACCATCGACGGTCTGCGCGTGGAATACGCGGATGGATTCGGGCTGGCGCGCGCGTCCAACACCACTCCCGTGGTGGTGCTGCGTTTCGAAGGCGACAACCAGGCCGCGCTGCACCGCATCCAGGAAGACTTCCGCAGGGTCCTGAGCGCAGCCGCGCCGCAGGCGACCCTGCCGTTCTAGCGGCCTGCGCGCGCGATCATGGCCGAGCAGCCGGCCCAGGAGCTATTTCTCGGGCGCCAACCGATCCTCGATCGCAGCCAGAACCTGGCGGCCTTCGAACTGCTGTTCCGGGCCGGTCACTTCAACGGTGCGCAGATCGAGGACGACGTGTTCGCCAGCGCCACCGTCATCAACCACGCGTTCAGCGAGATGGGGATGGAAGCCGTGCTCGGCAAGCATCCCGGCTTCATCAACTTGAGCGCGCCGCTGATAATGAGCGACATGATCGAACTGCTGCCCAGGAACAAGGTGGTGCTGGAGATTCTGGAGACGGTGCGCGTCACCGACGCGCTCGCCCAGCGCTGCAGGGCGCTCAAGCAGATCGGTTTCACCCTGGCGCTGGACGACTACACCGGCCGCGAGGAGGTGTTCAAGCCGCTGCTCGACGTGGTGGACATCGTCAAGGTCGACGTGCAGCACATGGACGAGCACGCGCTCGAGCGCACCACCGCCAGCCTGAAGAAACTCCCGGTGCGCCTGCTTGCCGAGAAGCTGGACACCCGCGCACAGGTCGAGCGCTGCCTCGAGCTGGGCTACGACCTGTTCCAGGGCTACTACTTCGCCCGTCCCTCGATCATCACCGGCAAGCGCCTGACCCGTAGCGAGACCGCGCTCATGCGTCTGCTCGGTCTGCTGCTGTCGGGCGCCGACACGCCGAAGATCGAGAAGGTATTCGAGCACGACCCGGATCTCGCCTCGAACCTGATGAGGCTGTTGAACTCGGCGGCGATCGCCGGCCAGATCCGCATCCAGTCGCTGCGCCAGGCGATCGCCGTGCTTGGGCGCGAGCGACTGCTGCGCGCACTGCACGTGCTGCTGTTCACCCTGAGCAGCGCGCCCGCCGCCGAGTTCCCCAGCCCACTGCTGCTGCTGGCGGCCACGCGCGGGCGCATGATGGAGTTGATCGCACGCGCCCTGCGACCGCAGGACAGCGCGTTCCACGATCGCGCCTTCGTCGCCGGCATCCTGTCGCTGGTCAATGCGCTGCTCGGCATGCCGATGAGCGAGATCCTGGGTTCCATGCCGGTGCACGCCGAGGTGCGCGCGGCACTGGTCGAGCGCTCGGGCAACCTCGGCGCAATGCTGTCGCTGGTGGAGGCGCTCGAGGAAGCCGAGCTGATCGGCATCGAGAGGGCGCTGGATCGGGTGCCCGGCCTCGAGCACGGCCAGGTCATGGGCCTGCAGATCGAGGCGATGCGCTGGGCGAACTCGATCGGCGAGCCGGCCTGAGGTCGTGCTGCTGCGCGTGTGCGCCCCACGCAAACGACGTGTGGGCGCTCGCGAGTTGGTTCTCCAGCGGTTAGAGCCGCTCTTCCACCCAGCGCTTCACCGACGCCAGCGCCTGCGGCAGCTTGGCCGGATCGGTGCCGCCGGCCTGAGCCAGATCGGGCCGCCCGCCGCCCTTGCCGCCCACCTGCTGCGCCACGAAGTTCACCAGCTCGCCGGCCTTCACCTTGGCGGTGAGGTCGTCGGTCACCCCGGCGATGAGCGTCACCTTGCCGCCCTCGCTGGAGGCGAGCACCACCGCCGCCGATTTGAGCCGGTCTTTGAGCTTGTCCACCGTCTCGCGCAGGCTCTTGACATCGGCGCCGTCGAGCTTCGCCGCCAGCACACGCGCAGCCCCGACCGCCACCGCCTGATCGGCCAGATCGTCGCCCTGTGAGGCGGCGAGCTTGGATTTCAGCCGCGCAAGCTCCTTCTCCAGCGCGCGAACATTGTCCATGATCTGGTTCAAGCGGCTGCCGATCTCCATGGGGTGCGCCTTCAGCATCTCGGCCACGCCCTCCAGGGCCGTGGTCTGCTGCTGCACGTAGTCCAGCGCACCCTGCGCGGTCACCGCCTCGACCCGCCGGATGCCGGCCGCTACCGCCGATTGCGCGACGATCTTAAAGAAGCCGATGTCGCCGGTGCGCTTCACGTGCGTGCCTCCGCACAGCTCGGTGGAGAACTCGCCCATGCCGATCACGCGCACCTCGTCGCCGTACTTCTCTCCGAACAAGGCCATGGCGCCGTGCTTGATCGCCTCGTCGTATTTCATCAGGCGCGCTTCGACCGCGTGGTTGTGCCGGATCTCATCGTTCACCAGGCGTTCGATCTCGCGGATCTCCTCGGCACTCAGGGGCTTATCGTGCGAGAAGTCGAAGCGCGTCTTCCAGGCGTCGACCAGCGAGCCCTTCTGCTGCACGTGGTGCCCGAGCACGCGGCGCAAGGCCGCGTGCATGAGGTGCGTCGCGGAGTGGTTGTAGGCCGCGCGCGCGCGCAGCTCCGCGTCGACCTGGGCGGTGACCTCGTCGGACACGGTGAGGCGGCCGGTCTTAAGCACACCGCGGTGGCCGTAGACGTCGGCCTGGATCTTCTGCGTGTCCTGCACCTCGAACACTCCATGGCCGGAGATGAGCTGCCCGGCATCGCCCACCTGCCCGCCCGCCTCGGCATAGAACGGCGTGCGGTCGAGCACGATCGCCGCCTCCTCGCCCGCCTCGATCGCGTTGACCTCGGCGCTGTCCTTGTAGATCGCGAGAATGCGCGCGCGCAGCTTGAGGCTGTCGTAGCCCTGGAACTCGGTGGCCTGGACCTTGGTCCCGACGCCGGCCGGCATGCGGAACTTGGACGCCGCGCGGGCGCGGCTGCGCTGCTCCGCCATGGCCGCTTCGAAGCCGGCGAGATCGACCTGGAATCCGCGCTCGCGCGCGATGTCGGCGGTGAGATCGACCGGGAAACCGTAGGTGTCGTAGAGCTTGAACACGGTCTCGCCGTCGAGCATGCGATCCTCGCGGTGCAGCGCCGACTCCAGCATCTGCATGCCGTTCTCCAGCGTCTCCGCGAAGCGCTCCTCTTCCTGCCTGAGCATGGCGGCCACGCGCCCCTTGGCCCGCGTGAGCTCCGGATACGCGTCGCCCATGACCTCGGCGAGGTCGTCCACCAGCAGATGGAAGAACGGCTGTTTGCGGCCGAGCTTGTAGCCGTGGCGGATGGCGCGGCGCACGATCCGGCGCAGCACGTAGCCGCGCCCTTCATTGCCGGGGATCACGCCATCGGCGACCAGGAAGCTGCAGGCGCGGATGTGATCGGCGATGACCTTGAGCGAGTTGTTGGACAGGTCCAGCGCGCCGGTCGCACGCGCGGCCGCGCGGATCAGATCCCGGAACAGATCGATCTCGTAGTTGCTGTGCACGCCCTGCAGCACCGCGGCGATGCGCTCCAGGCCCATGCCGGTGTCCACCGACGGTTTGGGCAGCGGATGCAGCGTGCCGGCCTCGTCGCGGTTGAACTGCATGAACACCAGGTTCCAGATCTCGATGTAGCGGTCGCTGTCGGCCTCCGGCGTGCCGGGCGGGCCGCCCGGGATGCCCGGGCCGTGATCCCAGAAGACCTCGGTGCACGGCCCGCAGGGGCCGGTGTCGCCCATCTGCCAGAAATTGTCGCTCTGGTACTTCTGCCCTCCGGGCTTGTCGCCGATGCGCGAGATGCGGCCGGCAGGCACCTCGATGTCCTTCGCCCAGATGTCGAAGGCCTCGTCGTCGTCGCGGTAGACGGTGACCCACAGGCGCGCGGGGTCGAGGCCGAACTCGCGGGTGAGCAGCTCCCAGGCGAAGCGGATGGCGTCGCGCTTGAAGTAGTCGCCGAAGCTGAAGTTGCCGAGCATCTCGAAGAAGGTGTGGTGGCGCGCGGTGTAGCCCACGTTCTCGAGGTCGTTGTGCTTGCCGCCCGCGCGCACGCAGCGCTGCGAGGTGGTAGCGCGTACGTACGGGCGCTGGTCCAGGCCGAGGAACACGTCCTTGAACTGCACCATGCCGGCGTTGGTGAACAGGAGCGTCGGATCGTTGCCCGGCACCAGCGGGCTGGAGGCCACGATGGTGTGGCCGTTGCGCTCGAAGTACTTCAGGAAGCGACTACGGATTTCACTGCTTTTCATGCTCTATCACACCCAAAGCCAGGGGGCCCACGTGCGAGCCGCCAGGCTCACGGACAAGAGCATGAAATTACCATAAACGGTGCGGCGCACCAAATGCGCGCGGCGCGGAGCCTACTGATCTTCCTCTGCGGCCCCGAGAATGCGCCCGAGAATGCGATGGATGACTTCGTTGGAGAACCCGCGGCTGGCGAGAAAGCGGGCCTGCCTGGCCTTTTCCTGCAAGGTGCCCGGAAGCCGGTCGAAGCGCTTGCGCCACACGGCGCGAGCGCTTTCCAGCTCCTGCACCTTGAGAGCCTGCTCGGCACGATCCAACGCCTCGCCCCCGAGCCCGCGGCTGCGCAGCCGCTCCAGGACGCGGCGGCTGCCGTAGCGGCCGCGTGCGGCATGGATCAGCTGCTCGGCTAGACGCGTTTCCGACAGCAAGCCCTCGCGCTGCAGTTCGTCGAGCACGCCTTCCACCTCGCTGGCTTCGGCGTCATCGTCCGCGAGCTTGCGGCGCAGCTCCGCACGCGAGCGCTCGCGCGCGGCGAGAAGGCGCAGCGCCCGCACCCGAAGGCTGCCCGCATTTCTCACGCCACCGCCCCCCTGACAGCTAGAACCCGGCGGACTGGCCCGGGGCATCGCCGCGTGCGTCGTTGGCCGCTACTGCTCTGCCTCGGCCAGTGCCGGAGCGCCGGCGGTGACGCCGGCGCTGGTGCGGATCTTGGCTTCGATCTCGGCGGCCAGCTCGCGGTGGTCCTTCAGGAACTCGCGCACGTTGTCCTTGCCCTGGCCGATGCGCTCACCGTTGTAGCTGTACCAGGCGCCCGACTTCTCGACCACCTTATGCAGCACGCCCAGGTCGATCATCTCGCCCTCGCGCGAGATGCCCTCGCCGTAGAGGATGTCGAAGTCGGCCTGCCTGAACGGCGGCGCGACCTTGTTCTTGACCACCTTGACGCGGGTTTCCGAGCCGATGACCTCGTCGCCCTTCTTGATCGATCCGATGCGGCGGATGTCCAGCCGCACCGAGGCGTAGAACTTGAGCGCGTTGCCGCCGGTGGTGGTTTCCGGGTTGCCGAACATCACGCCGATCTTCATGCGGATCTGGTTGATGAACACCACCAGCGTGTTGGAGCGCTTGATGTTGGCGGTGAGCTTGCGCAGCGCCTGCGACATCAGCCGCGCCTGCAGGCCCATCTGCGGCTCGCCCATCTCGCCCTCGATCTCCGCCTTGGGGGTGAGCGCGGCCACCGAGTCGATGACCACGATGTCCACCGAGCCGGAGCGCACCAGCATGTCGGCGATCTCCAGCGCCTGCTCGCCGTTGTCCGGCTGCGAGATCAGCAGCTCCTCGATGTTCACGCCCAGCTTGCGGGCGTACTGCGGATCGAGCGCGTGCTCGGCGTCGATGAAGGCGGCGGTGCCGCCTTGGCGCTGCATCTGGGCGATCACCGACAGGGTGAGGGTGGTCTTGCCCGAGGATTCGGGGCCGTAGATCTCCACGATGCGCCCGCGCGGCAGCCCACCCACCCCGAGCGCGATGTCCAGACCCAGCGAGCCGGTGGGAACGGCCTGGATGTCCCGCGACACCTCGGCCTCGCCCAGCTTCATGATGGAGCCCTTGCCGAACTGTTTCTCGATCTGCGACAGGGCGGCCTGCAGGGCCTTGCGTTTGTTGTCGTCCATGATGTTCGCAATGGCTTTTTCGATCAGCATGCGCATTCTCCCATAAACCGGCATCAACGATGTTCCGCGTGCCATGGTGCGCGCGCGACCGGCTCATGGCATGAGCCACCAGACATGGGCAGACGGCGGCAGACGGGAGCCGCCGCGAAACGCCGGCCTGGCTATCGGGCCGCGGCTTGTCCGCTGGCGCCGACCAGATCGAGCATGCCGTGCAGCGCGGCGATCACCGCCTGCCGGCGCACCGCATCGCGGTCGCCGTCGAAGCGAAAGGTGGCGCTGCGCCGCGCGCCGTCACGCAGCCCCCAGGCGATGCACACCAGGCCCACCGGCTTGTGCGGCGTGCCACCGGTGGGGCCGGCCACGCCGGAGACGGCGAGCGCCACCTGCGCGCGGCTCCGGGCGAGCGCTCCTTCGACCATCTCACGCACCGTCTGCTCGGACACGGCGCCGTGCGCTTGCAGCGTGGCGGCCTGCACGCCCAGCATCTCGTTCTTCGCCGCGTCGGTGTAGGTGACGAACCCGCGCTCGAACCACGCGGAGCTGCCCGAAACCATGGTCACGCACTGCCCCACCCAGCCGCCGGTGCACGACTCGGCGGTGGCCAGCGTGAGCCCGCCAGCCTTCAGCGCCTGGCCCGCACGCACGGCGAGATCAAACAATTCCCGGTCCAAGAAAGCCTCCGGCCATCGGCCCCAGCAGCCTGAGCAGCGCCAGGCACAGCAACGTGAAGAACGCCGCCACCAGATCGTCCACCATCACACCGAAGCCGCCGCGGAACATGCGTTCGATGGGTCGGATCGGCCCCGGCTTGAGGATGTCGAACAGCCGAAACAGCACGAAGGCGATCGCCTGCCACAGCAGCGTGGGCGGGGTGAAGAACAGCACCAGGAGGAAGGCCACGACCTCGTCCCACACCATCGCCTGATGATCCTCCACCCCCAGGTCGCGGCCGGCCTTGTCGCAGACCCACACCCCGGCCAGATACAGGAACGCGAGCACCAGCAGAAAGTCGCTTGGCGCGAGCAGCGGGTGCAGCAGGGCGTAGAGCGGCAGCGCGAGCAGCGTGCCGAAGGTCCCGGGCGCGAACGGGATCAGGCCGGCGCCGAAACCCAGCGCGATCAGGCGCGCAGGATGACCGAGCGCGAAGCGCAGCCCGGGCCGTGCCATCGGTCTAGCGGAAATGGTCGTAGCCCCCATCCTTCAACTCCAGCGGCGCGCCGGACGCCTCGCGCACCACCACCCCCTGCCCCGCTTCCATTCGCCCGATTCGAGTCAGCGCCAATCCTTCGCGCGCGGCCAGAGCGTCGAGATCGGCGCGCAATGCCGCGTCGGCGGTGAAGCAAAGCTCATAGTCGTCGCCCCCGGCCAGCGCGCAGCGTCGGGCCAGCGACTCACCGCGGCGCTGCGCGAGAGCGCTCGGCACCGGCACACGCATCCACTCGATCACCCCCTTCGCGCCCGAGCGCGCGGCGACATGACCCAGGTCGGCCACCAGGCCATCCGACACGTCGATCGCACTGCTCGCCCTGCCGATCAGCGCCTGCCCCAGCGCGACGCGCGGCAGCGGTCGCTGCAGGCGCTGGAGCGCCGCCGTGAGCTCGCCGCCGTGCAGCTCCGCTTCCCCGCGCAGGTGCGCGAGCGCGAGCGCCGCACCGCCCAGCACGCCCGACACCCATACGTCGTCCCCGGGCCGCGCGCCCGAGCGGCGCAGGGCCTTGCCGGCCGGCGCTTCTCCCATGATCTGCACGCACACGTTGAGCGGCCCGCGCGTGGTGTCGCCGCCGATCAGATCGACGTCGTAGGTCCCGGCCAACTCCAGAAAACCGCGTGCGAACGCCTCCAGCCACGCCTCGTCGGCGCCGGGCAGCGCCAGGGAAAGCGTGGCCCAGCGCGGCGTGGCGCCCATCGCCGCCATGTCGGACAGATTCACCGCCAGCGACTTGTACCCGACATCGTAGGCCGGGGCATCCTCGTAGAAGTGCCGGCCGGCCACCAGCATGTCGGTCGAGACCACCAGCTCCATGCCCGGCCGCACCGCGACGAGCGCCGCATCGTCGCCCCCGGCGAGCACCGTGTGCGTGGTGGCCGGGGAGAAATAGCGGGCGATCAGCTCGAACTCAGTCACCGCGCTTGGGCACCTGCTGCAGCAGGGCCTGGTACTCCTCTTCCTTCATGGTGAAGCTGTGCTCGGCTTTGGGAAAGGCGCCGCTGCGCACCTCCTCCTGGAATTCCGCCAGCGCCTTGGAAATGAGCGCCCAGCAGTCGGCGTACTTCTTCACGAACTTGGGCGCGAAGCGGTCGAACAGGCCCACCATATCGTGCAGCACCAGGTTTTGGCCGTCGCAATGCGGCCCGGCGCCGATGCCGATGGTCGGGATACGCAGGCGCTCGGTGATGAGCTGGGCGACCCGATCGGGGATCGCTTCGAGCACGATCGCAAAGCAACCCGCCTTCTCCAGGGCCAGTGCGTCCGCCAGCAGCTGCACGCCCGCCACCGCGTCCTTGCCCTGCACCCTGAAGCCGCCCAGCTTGGACATCAGCTGCGGCGTCAGCCCGATGTGCGCCATCACCGGAATGCCGGCGCGCACCACCGCCGCGGCCATTGGCGCGAAGTCCTCGCCGCCCTCGAGTTTCACCACGTCGGCGCCGCCCTCCTTGACCATGCGCATGGCGCTGTCGATCGCGTCTGCGGCGCTGGCGTGATAGGCGCCCAGCGGCAGATCGCCGACCACGATCGCGCGCTTCGCCGCGCGCGTGATGGCCTTGGCGTGGTGGATCATCTCGTCCATGGTGACCGGAACGGTGCTGGCGTAGCCCAGCGCGGTCATGCCCAGCGAGTCGCCGATCAGTATGCAGTCGATGCCCGCACGATCGACCAGCTGGGCGGTCGGGAAGTCCACCGCCGTCACCTGGAAGATCTTCTCGCCGCGGTCGACCTTCGCCTGCAGATCGAAGATCGTGAGCTTCTTGACCGCTTCAGCCATGGCCCTCTCCCCTGCGTTGCAACGGTTCGCTCAACTCTTGCGCGCCTCGCGCGGCCGCAGCTGCGCGGCCAGCTTGTCGAGCACGCCGTTGACGTACTTGTGCCCGTCGGTTCCGCCGTAGATCTTCGCCAGTTCCACCGCTTCGTTGATCACCACCCGATAGGGGACGTCCGGCGACGCGCTGAGCTCGAAGGCGCCGACCAGCAGCAGCGCGTGCTCCACCGGACTGAGCGCCTGGGCCGGCCGGTCGAGGAAGGGCTGGAGGCTGGCATCGAGAGCGGCGGCGCGCTCGATGACCCCGCGCACGAGGGTTTCGAAGTATGCCTTGTCCGCGCGCTGCAGCTCGCGGCCGGCGGCGGCGTCACGACAAAGGTCGCCGGCCTCGTGGCCGGCAACCAGCCACTGGTAGAGCGCCTGGAGCGCCAGCTCGCGCGAGCGGCGCCGCGCGCCCCGGCCGGCGCGCTCGCGCGCGGCGCCGCCGCTCTTCTCGACGAGCATTCCCTTGGCCTCAGCGGGCGCCATCGAGCCGCCGCAGCAGGTTGGCCATCTCGATCGCCGCACGCGCCGCGTCGGCGCCCTTGTGGCTCATGCGCGCTTCGGCTTGGAACTCGTCGTCGGTGGTCAGCACGCCATTGGCGACCGGCACGCCGCTGTCGAGCTGCACGCGGGCGAGCGCTGCCGCGGACTGATCGGCCACCACCTCGAAGTGGTAGGTCTCGCCGCGGATCACCGCGCCGAGCGCGCAGAGCGCATCGAAGCGCCGGCTGGCGGCGAGCTTCTGTGCCGCGAGCCCGATCTCCAGCGCGCCGGGCACGGTCACCAGCAGCATGTCTTCCGGGCGCACGCCGTGCTTGCGCAACTCCGCCGAGCAGGCGGCCAGCAGCCCTTCGCACACGTCGATGTTGAAGCGGCTCATGATGATGCCGATGCGCAGCCCCGCGCCGTCGAGCCCCGGCTCCAGCTCCAGGATGTCGTCGTAACGTGCCATGCGGTCGCCTCTAGCGCTTGCGCTCGCTCAACGGCGTGACCACCGCGCCGGCGCGCGGGCGTTCGGGCAACAGGTAGCCGGTGACCTCCAGGTCGAAGCCCGCCATGCTCGGCATCTTGCGCGGCAGCGCCATGATCTTCATGCGCGTCACACCCAGGTCCTTGAGGATCTGCGCGCCGATACCGTAGGTGCGCAGGTCCATCTTCGGCAGCGTGGCGCCTGTGGGCTGCGACCGCGCGCGGTCGAGCAGGGCCTCGCCGGTCTCGTCCCGGTGCAGCAGGACGATCACCCCGGCATCGGCCGCCGCGATGGTGCGCAGCGCGTCGTTCAGATTCCAGGAGTGCGCGGTGCTGGCCACATCCAGCGCGTCGATCACCGACAGCGGCTCGTGCACGCGCACCAGCACTTCCTTGCCGGCTACGATCTCGCCGCGCACCAGGGCCAGATGCACCTCGCCGGCGGTGACGTCGCGGTAGGCGCACAGGCGGAAGCGGCCATGCACCGTATCCAGGGGCCGCTCCTCCACACGCTGCACCAGCGACTCGGTGCGGCTGCGGTAGTGGATCAGGTCCGCGATGCTGCCGACCTTGAGCCCGTGGCGCTGCGCGAACTCGATCAAGTCCGGCAGGCGCGCCATCTCGCCGTCGTCCTTGAGTACCTCGCAGATCACCGCCGCCGGCGTGAGCCCGGCCAGCTCGGCCAGGTCGCAGCCGGCCTCGGTGTGGCCGGCGCGCACCAGCACGCCGCCGTTGCGCGCCAGCAGCGGGAAGATGTGGCCCGGCTGCACCAGGTCTTCGGGCCGCGCGTCGCGCTTGACCGCCGCATGCACTGTGCGCGCGCGGTCGGCGGCGGAGATGCCGGTGGTCACCCCCTGGGCCGCTTCGATCGACGCGGTGAAATTGGTGCCCAGCTGCGAGCGATTGTTGCTCACCATCGGCGCCAGGTTGAGCTGCCGGCAGCGCGCTTCGGTGAGCGTCAGGCAGATCAGCCCGCGCCCGTGCCTGGCCATGAAGTTGATCGCCTCCGGCGTCACGAACTCGGCGGCCATCACCAGGTCGCCCTCGTTCTCGCGGTCCTCTTCGTCCACCAGGACGACCATACGGCCGATCTGGATCTCGGCGATGATCTCCGGGGTGGGGGTGATACTGGGCATGGAAGGCGGTGGCGAAGTCGTTGCGCAGCCTGCATTCTGCCAGATCGCAACGCGGCCGCGTTGCGGCTGCAGCAGGCCGCTAGTTCCCCGCCGCCCCAAGCAAGCTCTCGAGATAGCGGGCGATGAGATCGATCTCGAGGTTCACGCGCCCGCCCGGCTGCAACGCTTGCAGGTTGGTCACCGCCAGCGTGTGCGGGATCAAGTTGACCTCGAAACGCTCGCCGGTCACCCGGTTCACGGTGAGGCTCACGCCATTGATCGCGATCGAGCCCTTGGGCGCGATGTAGCGTGCCAGCGCCTGGGGTGCGCGCACTTCCAGCAGCCGGCTCTCGCCTGCCGGTTCCAAGCGCGTCACCTCGCCCACGCCGTCGACGTGGCCGCTGACCAGGTGCCCGCCGAGCCGGTCGGACAGGCGCAGCGCCTTCTCCAGATTGACTTGCGCAGCGGGCCGAAAGCCGGCGGTGCGATCGAGCGTTTCCCGCGACACGTCCACGCTGAAGCTCTCACCCCGGACCGCAACCGCCGTGAGGCAGACGCCGTCCACCGAGACGCTGTCGCCCACCTTCACGTCCGAGAGGTCGAACGCCGGAGCGCGGATCACGACGCGGGCGCCCTGATCCACCGGCGTCACCGACGCGATCTCACCCGTAGTTTCGACGATGCCGGTGAACATGCCGCCTCGCCTCCCGGATTTGGCTGCACAGCATCGAGGCTACGCGTGCGCCGAGCGGACCCGGGCCAGGATGCGCAGGTCCGGTCCGATGCGCTCGAGGTCGCGCACATCCAGCTCCACGCGCTGGTCGAGCGCGGTCAGCTCCCCCAGCGCATACATGCCGCGCGCCAGGTCGCCCAGCAGATGCGGCGCGAAGTACATCACCAGCTCGTCCACCAGGCCGGCGCGCAACAGGGCGCCGTTCAAGCGGTTGCCGGACTCCACCAGGATCTCGTTCATCTCGCGGCGCGCCAGCTCGCGCATCAGCTGCGTGAGATCGACCTTCCCTCCGCGATCGGGCAGCACCAGGACTTCGCCGCCGGCCTGGCGGATCTGCCGGGCCTTGGTCGCGTCCTCGCGCGCCGCGGCCACCAGCACGTTGCCGCCCTCGAGCACGCGCGCGGACAGCGGCAGCTCGAGATACCGATCGATCACGATGCGCGCCGGTTGCCGCGTGGTCTCGACGTCGCGCACGCTGAGCCGCGGGTCGTCGGCCTTGAGCGTGCCGATGCCGATCATCACCGCGCACGACCGCGCGCGCCAGCGATGACCGTCCTGGCGCGCCGCCGGCCCGGTGATCCACTGGCTGGCGCCGTTGGCGAGCGCGGTGCGGCCGTCCAGGCTGGCGGCCGTCTTCACCCGCACCCAGGGACGGCCGCGCTCGTGGCGCGAGACGAAACCGACGTTGAGCTCGCGCGCCTGCTCGCCGAGTAGGCCGCAGGCGGTGTCGATGCCGGCGGCGCGCAGGCGCGCCAGCCCGCGACCGGACACCTGCGGATTGGGGTCCTCGGCCGCTGCCACCACGCGACCGACGCCGGCGGCGACCAGGGCTTCGGCACAGGGCGGCGTGCGGCCGTGATGGCTGCAGGGTTCGAGCGAGACGTAAGCCGTCGCACCGCGCGCGCGCTCCCCGGCCGCACGCAGGGCATGCACCTCGGCGTGCGGCTCGCCGGCGCGCTGGTGCCAGCCTTCGCCCACCACCTCGCCGCCGCGCACCATCACACAGCCCACCCGCGGGTTGGGCGCGGCGGTGAACAGACCGCGCTGCGCGAGTTCGAGCGCGCGGGCCATGTGCGCGTGGTCGGTGGTGGAGAACACCTCCTCACCCTTCACGCCTGGCGCGCGTGCGCTTGCGAGCCGTGCTGCTCGGCCTGGCCACCTCCTTGAGCACGTCGCGAAAGTCCTCGGGATCCTGGAAGTCCTTGTACACGGAGGCGAAGCGGATGTAGGCGACCTTGTCCAGGCGGTACAGTTCACGCATCACCATCTCGCCGATGCGCCGCGAGTCGACTTCGCGCTCGCCGGAGGCGAGCAGCTTCTGCGTGATGCGCTCGATCGCCGCATCCACGAACTCGGTGGGCACCGGCCGCTTGTGTAGCGCGCGCTGGAAGCCGGTGCGCAGCTTGTCCTCGTCGTACTCCTCGCGGATGCCGTTGGCCTTGACCACGGCGGGCAAGCGCAGCTCGACCGTCTCGTAGGTGGTGAAGCGCTTGTCGCAGGCGAGGCAGCGCCGGCGGCGGCGGATGCTGTCGCCCTCTTCGCTCACGCGCGAATCCACCACCTGGGTGTCCGGCGAATTGCAGAACGGACACTTCATCGGGGCAGGCGCGCCTACCCATACACCGGCAGCCGCCGGCACAAAGCCTTGACTTCCTGCGCCACGCGCCGCATCAGGCCGTCGTCCTGCGGCGCTTCCAGCACGTCGGCGATGAGGTTGCCCAGCTGCTCGGTCTCAAGCTCGGTGAAGCCGCGCGTGGTGATGGCGGGTGAGCCGATGCGGATGCCGCTGGTGACGAAGGGCTTCTCCGGGTCGTTGGGAATGGCGTTCTTGTTCACCGTGATGTGGGCGGCGCCGAGCACCGCCTCGGCTTCCTTGCCGGTGATGCGCTTGGCGCGCAGATCCACCAGGAACATGTGCGATTCGGTACGGCCGGACACGACCCGCAACCCCCGCTCCTGCAGCACCTTGGCCAGCACCCGCGCGTTGTCCAGCACCTGCTCCTGATAGGCGCGGAACTCCGGGCCCATGGCTTCCTTGAACGCCACCGCCTTGGCGGCGATGACGTGCATCAGCGGCCCGCCCTGACTGCCGGGGAAGATCGCCGAGTTGATCGGCTTCTCGTTGTCGGCGTGGCCCAAGATCAACCCTCCACGCGGACCGCGTAGCGTCTTGTGCGTGGTGCTGGTGACGAAGTGGGCGTGCCGGATCGGGCTGGGATATAACCCTGCGGCGACCAGCCCGGCGTAGTGCGCCATGTCCACCATCAAGGTCGCGCCCACGGTGTCGGCGATCTCGCGGAAGCGCTTCCAGTCGATGATCAGGGAGTAGGCGGAGGCACCCGCCACGATGAGCTTGGGCTTGTGCTCGTGCGCCAGGCGCTCGACCTGGGCATAGTCGATCACCTCGTCCTCGGTGAGGCCGTAGCTCACCACGTTGTAGAGCTTGCCGCTGAAATTGACCGGCGAGCCGTGCGTCAGGTGGCCGCCATGCGCCAGCGACATGCCCAGGATGGTGTCGCCGGGGCTGAGCGCGGCCATGTAGACGGCGGCGTTGGCCTGGCTGCCGGAGTGCGGCTGAACGTTGGCGAAGTCACAGTCGAACAGCCGCCTGGCGCGCTCGATGGCGAGCTGCTCGGCGACGTCCACGTACTCGCAGCCGCCGTAATAGCGCTTGCCGGGGTAGCCTTCGGCGTACTTGTTGGTGAGGACCGAGCCTTGCGCCTGCAGCACCCGCGGGCTGGCGTAGTTCTCGGAAGCTATCAGCTCGATGTGGTCTTCCTGGCGCTGGGCCTCGCCCGCGATGGCCCGCCACAGGTCCGGGTCGAAGGTCTCAATACTTTGATTTTTGTGAAACATGGGGCGGCAACGGGGAAAAGTCCCGATTGTAGCCTAACGGGTTCACCCGGCCAGCCGCGGAGCGGTGGCCAAGCGTGCAGGAGTTGGTTTTCTTGATGTCGCGCCTTAAGGGCGCACCAGGCGCACTAAGCCTTCGTGTCCTGGCGGGCCATCTGACAGTGGGCCACCAGCGACTCGACCTCGGCCACGGTCAGGAAGATCGAGGTCACGCCGAGGCTGAAGTTGCGCGCCAGGAGTTTTCCCAGGCGCTGGCGCATCGGTTCCTTGGAGGCGGACAGGATCACCACGGAGTACATCGGCGGCTTGCCGTGCAGGCGGACCATGCTGATCCGGAACGGAGCGCCACTGGTATCCCCGGCTTCGACCGCGATGGTGCGCAGGCAAGCCTCGAGTTCGGATTCGGAAGGGTACTGCATGAGAGCGTTCTCGACCGAAACGACCGGAAGGCGTTCGCAACGCCCCATCGGTCCATGGTCGAGATTCTAATCAAATCCGCCCGTACTAAGCGAGCGGCATCGCACCGCCCAGCGCAAGACCCGGCCATGCGGTCGCCCCCGACGGTTGCAGTCGCACTGGGGGCTCGCGTAGTCGGTCGGCGACGCAGGGACCGCAGGCAGACCCCGCGGCTATACTCCCGGCATTCCCCGTCCGGCCGCTGCGCCACACCCCCATCCATGCAGCAATTCGACCTCGCAGTCCTGATCGGCGGCTTCGAGCCGTTCGACGCCGGCCGGCGCGCGGCCGTCCAGGCTGCCCTGGCGGCGGCCCGGCGTGCGGTCGTGCTGATCGGCTCCCATGGCGCTGCCCGCAGCCTGCGCCATCCCTGGACCAGCGAGGAGCGCGGCACGATGGTGCGCGCCGCGCTCGGCGAGGCCGAGAACGCGCGCCTCGACGTGCTTCCGGTGCGCGACCGCCTCTACAACGAACACCAGTGGCTGCGCAACGTGCAGGCGGCGCTGGGTCCCGTGCAGCCCGCCGCCGCCCGCGTCGTGCAGATCGCGCTTCCCGGCCAGCGCGCGCCTCTGCAGCCCGATTGGTCCGTACTGCAGGCGAAGCCGCCGGAGGCCCCGGACTTCTGGGGCGTGCGGCGTGGCGTGTTCGGCGGCGCGGCCGACATCGCTGCCCTGGAAGCCCGCTTGCCGCCCTCGACGGTCGTCTTTCTGCACCGCTTTCGCGCCAGTGCGGATTTCGAAGCGCTCGCCGACGAGCTGCGCTACATCGAGCACTTCCGCGACAGCTGGCTCCACGCTCCCTATTCGCCCGTGCTGGTCACCACGGACGCGGTGGTGGTCTGCGCCGGACACCTGCTGCTGGTGCACCGCGGCCACGCACCGGGCAAGGGTCTGTGGGCGCTGCCGGGCGGCTTCCTCGACCAGGACGAGACGCTGCTCGAGGGCTGCCTGCGCGAGCTGCGGGAGGAGACCGGCCTGGGGCTTGCGCAAGCCGCGCTCGAGGCCGCCCTGTGCGGCAATCATGTCTTCGATGCGCCGTATCGCTCGCTGCGCGGGCGCACCGTCACCCACGCCTACGCTTTCGCGCTGCCCGATGGCGCGCTGCCGAGCGTCACCGGCGGCGACGACGCCGTGGACGCCCGTTGGGTGCCGCTCACGCGCTTCCACGCCATGGAAGCGCAGATGTTCGAGGATCACTTTCACATCGCCAGGTTCTTCCTCGGCTAGGCTGCACGCATGAAGAACAACACACCGATTCGCTACCGTATCTTTCCCAAGCATCCTGAGGCCCATCTGTTCGAAGCGTCCTGCAGCGTCGAGGACCCCGATCCCGCCGGACAACGGTTCGCACTCCCGGCCTGGATCCCGGGCAGCTATCTGATCCGCGACTACGCCCGCCACGTCGTCACGATACGGGCGCAGAGCGGGCGGCGGACGCTGCCGCTCGCCAAGCTGGACAAGCACACTTGGATCGCCGCGCCCTGCAGCGGCCCGCTTACGGTGGCCATGGAGGTGTACGCCGGGGACCTCTCGGGTCGCGGCGCGCATCTCGACCCGAACCACGGCATGTTCAACGGGGCATCGGTGTTCCTGCGCGTACCCGGCCGGGAGCATCGGCCCTGCGAAGTGGACATCCTGCGGCCCACCGGCGCGCGCTATCGCAACTGGCAGGTGGCGACCGCCATGCCGCGCAAGAGCGCGCCGGCGGGCGGCTTCGGTCCGTACCGCGCGGCGGACTACGACGAGCTGATCGACCACCCGGTGGCGATGGGCACCTTCACCCTCGCCCAGTTCATGGCCTGCCGCGTGCGTCACGAAATCGCCATCAGCGGCCGGCACGACGCCGATCTTGGCCGCCTGTGCCACGATTTGAAGCGCCTGTGCGAATGGCACATCTGCCTGTTCGGAGAGCCCCCGCCGATGCAGCGCTACTTGTTTCTGATCACCGCTCTGGGCGAGGGCTACGGCGGGCTCGAGCACCGCGCCTCCACCGCGCTGCTGTGCTCGCGCGACGACCTCCCCAGGCCGGGACAAGCCGGGGTCCCGGACAGCTACCGGACCTTCCTCGGCTTGTGCAGCCACGAGTACTTCCACACCTGGAACGTCAAGCGCATCAAGCCCGCGGCGTTCGCGCCCTACGACCTGGGCCGGGAGAACTACACGCGCTTGCTGTGGGCGTTCGAAGGCATCACCAGCTACTACGACGACTTGGCGCTGGTGCGCGCCGGCCTGATCACGCAGCAGGATTACCTCGAGCTGCTGGGCAGAAGCATCACCAGCTTGCTGCGCAACCCGGGGCGCACCAGACAGACCGTTGCCGAAGCGAGCTTCGACGCCTGGATCAAGTACTATCGTCAGGACGAGAACAGCCCGAACGCGCAGGTGAGCTATTACCTGAAGGGCAGCTTGATCGCCCTGTGCCTGGACCTGCTGATCCGCAGCCGCACGCGCGGGCGCAAATCCCTCGACCACGTGATGCAGGCGCTGTGGGCGCGCCACGGCCGCAACGGCGCGGGCGTCGAGGAAGGTGGCGTGGAGCGCCTCGCCGAGGAGGTGAGCGGCGTGCGGCTGCGCGCATTCTTCGATCGCGCGCTGCGCTCCACCGACGAGCTGCCGCTCAAGCAGCTGCTCGCCACGGTGGGCGTCGAGATGCACCTGCGCCCGGCCGAATCCAGCGCCGACAAGGGCGGCAAGCCCGCCTCCAAGCCGCCCAGCCAGCGCGCTGCCCACGCCACCCTGGGCGTGCGCACCGCCGAAGACCCGGCGGGCGTCAAGCTCACGCACGTGCTCGATGGCGGCGCCGCGCAGGCCGCGGGACTGGCCGCGGGCGACGTGTTGTTGGCCGTCGACGGCTTGCGCGTCACCCACCGCAACCTGGATCGGCGCCTGGAAGACTTGCGTCCGGGCGATCGCGTCCAAGCGCACGCATTCCGCCGCGACGAGTTGCTCCGTTGCGATATCCTGCCGCAGGCCCCACCGTCCGATACCTGCTTCCTGGCGGCGGGCGGCGATGCCGCCGCACGGCGGCGGCGGGCGGCATGGCTGGACCCGACGTGAAGCGGCCCGCCACCTCTCCGCCTCTGGCAGAATGACCCCGGACGATCGGCTCCTCGTCTGTTATCGGGACGTGGCCGCCGCCGCGCAACGGCTCGCCGGCCATGCCCGCCGCACGCCGGTCCTGACCTCGCGTCACGTGGACGAGCGCACCGGTTGCCGCGTGTTCATCAAGTGCGAGAACTTCCAGCGCGTCGGTGCGTTCAAGTTTCGCGGTGCGTTCAATGCGCTATCTCAGCTCGCACCGGAGCAGCGCCGGCGCGGCGTGCTCGCCTATTCGTCCGGCAACCACGCGCAGGCGGTGGCGCTGGCCGCGCAGCTGCTCGACAGCCCGGCGGTCATCGTCATGCCGCAGGATGCGCCGCAGGTCAAGGTGGAGGCGACCCGCGGCTACGGCGCCGAAGTGGTCCTGTACGACAAGCGCACCGCCGTGCGCGAGCAGCTCGCCGCGGCCATCGCTGCCGAGCGCGGGCTCGCCCTGATCCCGCCCTATGACCACCCGCACGTGGTGGCGGGCCAGGGTACGGCAGCGAAGGAGCTCATCGAGGAGATCGGTCCGCTGGATTACCTGTTGGTGTGCGTCGGGGGCGGCGGCCTGATCTCGGGCTGTGCGATCGCGGCCGATGCGCTGTCGCCGGGCTGCAAGGTGATCGGCGTCGAGCCCGCCGCCGGCGACGACGCCACCCGTTCGTTCAAGACTGGGACTCTGCAGACGGTGCACAACCCCGACACCATCGCCGACGGCGCGCGCACGCCCTCGCTGGGCCAGATCACCTTCCCCCTGGTGCTGCGCTACGTGCACGACATGGTCACGGTCGACGACGCGCAGCTCCTGCGGGCGATGCTCTACGTCTGGGAGCGCATGAAAATCGTGGTGGAACCCACCGGAGCGCTGGGAATCGCGGGCTTGTTCGAGCGCAAGGTAGACGTGCCCGCCGGCTCGCGCGTCGGTGTGATCGTCTCTGGCGGCAACGTGGACGTCCGCGATGTGTGCCGCTGGCTGGCGGCTTGAACGGCTAGGCTACTTGCGGTACCTGCGCAGCGCTTGCTCCGCGAAGCGGTTGTCGTAGGCCTGCGCGATGTCCAGGTCGCGGGCCTCCTGCAGCGACGGATCGAAACGCTGCAGCACGCGGTGCAGGGCGGCAGCTCCCGCCGGAGGAATCAGGCCATCCCGCGAATACCCCTGCCGCTGGCGCGCCAGCGCCGCCAGGTAAGTATCGGGCTCGCCCAGCGCGTACTCGGCGGGCACCGTCTTCAGGATCTCCTGCGGGCTCGCTTTATCCAGCCACAGCAGCGCGCGCACCATCGCGTTCACCAACGCTTGCGCGGTGTTCGGGTTGCGCTTGAGGAACTCCTCCTTGGTGTACAGCGAGCCGGCGGGCAACGCCTCGCCGAACAGCGCGCGGCTGCCCTTCTCGCTGGCGGTCTCGGTCACCACGACGATCGCGCCGGTGCGCTCGAGCATTGCGATCGCGGGCTCGACGTTGACGATGGCGTCGATGTGCCCGGCGCGCACGGCGGCTACGGCGGTCGGGCCGGTGCCCACGCCGATCACGGCGACGTCGTCGGGGGACAGCCCGGCGCCGGCGAGCAGATGATTGAGGAAGATGTGCGTGCTCGATCCCGGCGCCGTGACACCGACCTTCATGCCCTTCAGATCCCTGGGGGAGCGATAGCTCGCGGCGCGCGCCTTGACCACGCCGAGCATCAGCGACGGCGTGGCCACCTGCAGCACGAACGCCTGCAGCTTCTGCCCGCGCGCGCGCAGGATCACCACATGATCGAAGCCGCCGGCGACGACGTCTGCGCTGCCGCCCATCATCGCCTGCAGCGACTTCGCGCCACCGGGAAAATCCAGGATCTGCACGTCGAGGCCCGCATCCTTGAAGTAGCCGAGGCGTTCGGCCAGAGTCAACGGCAGATAGTAGAGCGCGGCCTTGCCCCCGACCGCGATGGTGACCGCCTTCTTTTCGGGGACCTGCGCCCAGCCGGATGCCGCGCCGAACGAGGCGGCCAGCAAGAGGCCGGCCCGGACCGCGCGGGCGGCCGCCCTCATCATCGCCCGTTCCCGGCGGCGAGGCCGGACAGATCGATGCTGCCCTTCTGGTCGAAAGGCAGACTGCCCCGGCCGGGCGAAGCCAGCTTGCCCTGCAGGCGGTAAGTGATCCGCTCCGGC
>DATBMG010000063.1:0-21640 GCA_036554965.1 Burkholderiales bacterium | reverse complement strand
CGCCGCCGGGCTTTTTTTGTGCCTCTCGCCCAGCCGCGCTTGCGCCCGACTGTGGTCGGATGCTCTGTAGAATGCGCCAATCGACACCGGGAGGCGAGCCATGGCCGCAGAGGAGATCGCAGTCGACGTGCTGGTGGCAGGGACGGGCGCTTCGGGCATGTCGGCCGCGGTGACCGCGGCACACCACGGCCTCGAGGTGCTGGTGGTCGAGAAGGAACCGCGCTACGGCGGCACCACCGCGCGCTCGGGAGGCTGGCTGTGGATCCCCGGGACACGGCTCGCCACGGCGCAGGGCATTCACGAGCCGCAGGGTGCGGCCAAGACTTACTTCAAGCACGAGACCACCACGCATTTCGACGAGAAGCGCGTGGACGCCTTCCTCGAGAACGGACCGAAGGCGATCGACTTCTTCACCCGCGACACCTGCGTGCAGTTCGACATGCCGGCGGTGTTCCCGGACTATCACGCGGAGGCGCCCGGCGGACAGCAGGGCGGCCGATCCATGGTCACGCGCCCGTTCGACGGCCGTGAGCTGGGTAAGCGCATCGAGCAGCTCGCCCCGCCGCTGCCGGAGCTCACCGTGTTCGGGATGATGCTGGGCTCCGGGCCGGAGATCCGCCACTTCATGCGCGCGTTCAAGTCGCTGGCCTCGTTCATCTATGTGGCGAAGCGGCTGAGCCGACACTTTCTCGACGTCATCGTGCATGGCCGCGGCATGACGCTCACCAACGGCAACGCCCTGGCGGGCCGGCTGGCGAAGGCAGCGATGGACCGCAACATCCCGGTGTGGCTGTCTTCTCCGGTCACGAAGCTGGTGACCGAGCACGACGGCGTCGCAGGCGCGCTGGTCGAGCACGAGGGCAAGGCGATCTTCGTGCGCGCCAGGCACGGCGTTGTGCTGGCGTGCGGCGGCTTCCCGCACGACATCGAGCGCCGGAAGCAGCTGTTCCCGCATGCGCCGACCGGCAGGGAGCACTACTCGCCGTCCCCGCAGGCGAACACCGGCGATGGCCTGCGCCTGGCGGAGGCGGTGGGCGGCCGTGTCGACCCGACCATTCCCCACGCTGCCGCATGGGTCCCGGCCTCGGTCACCACGCGCAAAGATGGATCGAAGGGCGTGATGCCCCACTTCATCGATCGCGCCAAGCCCGGCGTCATTGCGGTGACGCCAGAGGGCAAGCGCTTCACCAACGAGGGGAACTCCTACCACGACTTCGTGCAGGCGATGGTGAAGGCGTGCCGGGGCGGGCCGGAAGTGTTCGCGTGGCTGCTGTGCGATCACAAGGCGCTGCGCAACTACGGCCTGGGGTGCGTCGCGCCCTCACCGCTGCCCATCGGACGCCATCTGCGCAGCGGCTACCTCAAGCGCGGCGCCACCGTGGCAGAGCTCGCTCAAAAGATCGGGATCGCACCCGAGGTGCTGGAGGCAACGGTGCGGGAGTTCAACGCCACCGCCCGCTCCGGCGAGGATCCGGCTTTCGGCAAGGGGACGAAGGCCTACAACCGTTACCAGGGCGATGCGCTGGTGCAGCCCAATCCGTGCGTGGCTCCGCTGGAGCACGGGCCGTACTACGCGATCAGGCTGGTGATCGGCGACATCGGCACCTTCGCGGGCCTCGTCACCGACGAAAACACCCAGGTCCTCGACGCCGAGGGCAAGCCCATCAGGGGGCTCTACGCGGTGGGCAACGACGCCGCCAGCATCATGGGCGGCAACTATCCCGGTGCCGGCATCACTCTGGGCCCGGCGCTGACCTTCGGGTACGTGGCGGCGATGCAGCTCGTGAAGGCGGCCGCGACGGTGACCACACGCGGCGGACGCCAATCGCATCCCGCGTCTTTCGTGGGAACCCAGCCAACCGTAGCCTGAGGTGATGAAGGACTCGCCAGTGAAAGCAAGGATGGGCCTGCTGCGAAAGAAGCCGGATTGGACGGTGGACGAGTTCCGCGCCTACTGGCGTGACAAACACGGTCCTCTGGCCGCCCGTGCGCCGAACCTTCGCGAGTACTGGCAGAACCGGGTCACCGACCGCGTGCAGCGGGGCATCGATTTTGCGCGCGGGCCGTGGGCCTTCGACGGTTTCTCGCAGCTGTACTTCGACGACGCGCGTCAGGCAGACCACGCCTTCACGGACAGCGACATTGCCGGGGAACTGATCGCCGACGAGCGTCGCTTTCTCGGCGAGCTGCACATCGTTACCGCCGAACAGAACGTGGTCGTTCCGGTGCCGGCTGCGCCGAAGAGAGATGCGCTGCACAAGCGGATTTCCACGCTCAAACGGCGCCCCGAGCTGAGTGAGGACGATTTCCGGCGCGAATGGATCGTCCACCGCGATCTGGTGCGTCAGATGCCCGGCGTGGCAGGGTACAGGCAGAACGTCGTAATCGCCCGCGAGCGGATCAAGGGGCAGCCATGCGGCTACGACGAGCTGCCGATCGATGGCATCGTGGAACTCTGGTTCCAGGATGCCGCAGCATTGGAAGCAGCCTTCGGCTCGGCCGCCGGCCGCACGAGCATGAAGCACGCGCAAACGTTCCTGGGCGAGATCACGGTGTTCTCTGTCGAGGAGCACCGGGTCGTCTAAGCAGGAACCCCCGGTATGCGGAGCTTCCTTGATGTGAGACGCAGAAACCATGGGAGACCTGTTATGAAATCGATCTGGATCGTTCTCAGTCTGTGCATCGCTGCATACGCCATCCCCGCCGCCGCTCAGCTAAGCACCGAGGCGGAGCTCAATCGCCTGGAGGACCTGCGCTACGAAGCGATGAAGAACGCCGACGCCAAGACCATGGGCGAGCTGTTCGCCGATGAGTTCGCTTACCAGACCCTCAGCGGCGCGACGCATACCAAGTCTAGCTACATTGCGCAGTTCGTCGCCGGAGACGTGAAGATCAACAGCTTCAAGCGCGAGAACAGCCGGGTCAAGTTCTACGGCGATACCGCTACGGTCATGGCCACGACGCATCTGGACGTCGTGTTCAAGGGCGAGCCGCGGCAGCTGTCTCTGTTCTACCTGAACGTCTGGGTCAAGCGCGACGGCCGCTGGCAGCTGGTGGCGCGCCAGTCCACGGCATTGCCGAAGAAGTGATACGGCTAGGGAGGAGCCCATGGGCATAGCGCGTTTCTGCGCCGCGGCGGCGCTGGCGTTCGGCGTGTGCGCCGGCGTCCAGGCCCAGCAGAAGATCGAGATGAAGCTGGCGCACTTCGTCATCGACCAGCACGCCATGTCGCAGTGGCTGATCCGATGGTCCGAGGCGGAAGGCAGCCGAGAACTCAAGGTGCGCGTCGACGGCCAGCTCGTCCTCAGTGGCGCTACGCATATTCTCAATGTGGCGCTGGCCGGACTCGGCTTGGCCTACGTGCCGGAGGATCTGGCGCAGCCCCATCTCGCCAAGGGTCTGCTCTGGCGGGTGCTCGAGAACTGGTGCCCTCCGTATTCGGGCTACCATCTCTACTACCCGAGCCGCCGCCAGCACTCACCTGCCTTCGCCCTGCTGGTGGAGGCGCTGCGCTATCGCGCCTAGCGTGGGATCTTTTGGCGATCGGCGCGACCGGTGGTAAGGTAGCGGGCGCGCTTTTCCCTCGCCGTCCTCGTTTCGCCGTTCCCAGAGTAGGCCCATGCCTCGCAAGCGCCCCGAAGACCTCCGCAGCCACCGCTGGTACGGCGCCAAGGACCTGCGCTCCTTCGGCCACCGCTCGCGCACCCTGCAGATGGGCTACTCGCGCGAGGATTACGCCGGCAAGCCGGTGATCGCGCTGATCAACACCTGGAGCGAGATCAACCAGTGCCACACCCACTTCCGCCAGCGCGCGGAGGAGGTGAAGCGCGGCGTGTGGCAGGCGGGCGGCTTCCCGGTGGAGATGCCGGCGATCTCGCTGTCCGAGCCGTTCCAGAAGCCGACCACCATGCTGTACCGCAATCTGCTGGCGATGGAGACCGAGGAGCTGCTGCGCTCCTATCCGGTGGACGGCTGCGTGCTGATGGGCGGCTGCGACAAGACCACGCCCGCGCTGATCATGGGCGCGCTGTCGATGAACCTGCCCGCGGTGTTCCTGCCCGCCGGCCCGATGCTGCGCGGCAACTGGCGCGGCGCGACCCTGGGCAGCGGCAGCGATTCGTGGAAGTACTGGGCCGAGCTGCGCGCGGGCAACCTCGACGAGCAGGCTTGGGCCGAGATCGAGGAGGGCATCGCGCGCTCGGCCGGCACCTGCATGACCATGGGCACGGCGGCCACCATGATGAGCCTGGCGGAGACGCTGGGGCTAGCGTTGCCCGGCTCGTCCTCGATCCCCGCGGTGGACTCTAACCACTCGCGCATGGCGGAGGCCTGCGGCCGGCGTATCGTCGGCATGGTGTGGGAGGATCTGAAGCCGCGCGACGTCCTCTCCGCCGCCGCATTCGACAACGCCATCGCCGTGCTGATGGCGCTGGGCGGCTCCACCAACGCCGTCGTGCATCTGATCGCCATGGCCGGGCGCGCGGGCATCAAGCTCGAGCTCGCACGCTTCGACGAGATCTCGCGGCGCGTGCCGGTGCTCGCCAACGTGCGCCCGTCGGGCAAATACCTGATGGAGGACTTCTACTACGCGGGCGGGCTGCGCGCGCTGATGGCCGAGATGAAGAGCCTGCTCGACCTCGGCCAGCGCAACGTCAACGGCGCCGCTCTCGGCGTGAACATCGAGAGCGCGAAGAGCTACAACCACGACGTGATCGCCCCGCTCGAGCGGCCGGTGCAGTCGAGCGGCGGGCTGGCGGTGCTGCGCGGCAACCTGGCGCCCGACGGCGCGGTCATCAAGCCGAGCGCCACCGAGCCGAAATTGCTGGAGCACACCGGCAAAGCGGTGGTGTTCGAGGACTACGACGAGATGGCGAGACGCATCGACGACGACAACCTGGCGGTGGACGCCGCCTCCGTGCTGCTGTTGCGCAACGCCGGGCCGCTGGGCGGCCCCGGCATGCCGGAGTGGGGCATGCTGCCGATCCCGAAGAACCTGCTGAAGCAGGGCGTGCGCGACATGGTGCGCATCTCCGACGCGCGCATGAGCGGCACCAGCTACGGCGCCTGCGTGCTGCACGTTGCGCCCGAGAGCTTCGTCGGCGGCCCGCTGGCGCTGGTGCGCAGCGGCGATCCGATCGAGCTGAACGTGCCGCAGCGCCGCCTCGAGCTGAAGGTGAGCGACGCGGAGCTGCAACGCCGGCGCGCGGCGTGGACCGCGCCGCAGCCGAAGTACCGGCGCGGTTACGGCATGCTGTTCTCGCAGCACATCACGCAGGCGAACGAGGGCTGCGATTTCCGCTTCCTCGAAGGTACCGCGCCGACGCCGGAACCCGAGATCCACTAGCGCATCGGCCGACATGGTTACTCTGCGGGTGCGCGGTTTCTGGTTGCTAGTGGCGCTGGCGCTGGGCGGCTGCGCCACGTGGCCATCCGACGCCGACCGGGCATCGTTGCAGGCCTATCGCCTGCACACCGTTGAGCTGCCGGTGGGGAACGGCACCGTGGTGATCGCCCACCCCCGGCGAGCGCTCTCGCTGGACGAGGCTGCGCTGCAGAGCTGGGTGTCCGATGCGGCGCGCGCGGTGCACACTTATTACGGCCGCCTGCCGGTGCCGAAGCTGCAGGTAGTGGTGGACGCCACCGACGGGCGCGGGGCACAGTCGGGCACCACGTTCGGCTTCAGCACGCCGGTGATTCGCATGACGCTGGGCCGTGCGACGCAGGGCGAGGACCTCGCGCACGACTGGATGATGACCCACGAGATGGTGCACCTCGCCTTCCCGCGGCTGGCGCAGATGCACCACTGGCTGGAGGAGGGCCTGGCAACTTATGTCGAGCCAATCGCACGCGCGCAGGCCGGGCAGCTGCCTGCGGAGGTGGTCTGGCGCGACCTGGTGCACGGCTTGCCGCTCGGCCTGCCGCAACCCGGCGATCGCGGCCTGGACTACACGCCGAGCTGGGGTCGCACCTACTGGGGTGGGGCGCTGTTCTGCCTGCTCGCCGACATCGAGATCCGCAAGCAGACCGACAACCGCCATGGGCTGCAGGATGCGCTGCGCGGTGTGGTAGACGCCGGCGGTACCATCTTCGTGATGTGGTCGATCGAGCACGCGCTGGAAACGGCAGACCGTGCAGTCGGCGTGGACGTGCTGTCCCGGCTGTACGCGGAAATGCGCACCACGCCCGTCCAGGTGAACCTCGAGGACCTGTGGCGCCAGCTCGGCGTCGGCGTGCGCGCGGACGACATCGTGTTCGACGACGACGCGCCGCTCGCGGCGGTGCGCAAGGCGATCACCGCGGCGCCGCCGCCGCCTTCGCCGTTTGGCGGCCCCGGGCGCGACGGGGGCCGAATCTGAAGGCCGGCCAAGGATGTCCGCAGCCTATCCGCAGCGTATCGTCTGCTTGACCGAAGAGCCGACCGAGGTGCTGTACGCCCTCGGCGAGGAACAGCGCATCGTCGGCATCTCGGGCTACACCGTGCGCCCGGCGCGCGCGCGCCGGGAAAAGCCGAAGGTGTCGGCGTTCACCAACGCCAAGATCGACGAGATCCTGGCGCTGCAGCCGGATCTCGCGGTCGGCTTCTCCGATATCCAGGCGGACATCGCGCAGGCCCTGATCAAGCAGGGTGTCGAGGTCTGGATCAGCAACCACCGCAGCGTGGAGGGCATCCTCGGCTACGTGCGGCGGCTCGGAGCGCTGGTGGGTGCCTGGGACCGAGCCGAGCGCTACGCGCGCGAGCTCGAATCGCACGTGGCATCGGTGCGCGAGCGCGCATCGCGGCTGACGCGTCGCCCGCGCGTCTACTTCGAGGAATGGGACGAGCCGCAGATCAGCTGCATCCGCTGGGTGAGCGAGCTGATCGGCATCGCCGGCGGGCAGGACGTGTTCCCGGAACGGGCCGCTGCCGAGCTCGCGCGCGGACGCATCCTGGCCGATGCCCAGGAAGTCGTGCACCGCGCGCCGGATATCATCCTCGGCTCGTGGTGCGGCAAGAAATTCCGGCCGGAACGCGTGGCCGCCCGCGACGGCTGGGCCGTCATCCCGGCCGTGCGCGACGGCGAGCTGCACGAGATCAAGTCGTCGATCATCCTGCAGCCCGGTCCGGCCGCGCTCACGGACGGATTGGATGCGCTGCACGCGGCGATCGCTCGCTGGGCGGCGAGATAGCGCAACACCGCCCCGCTGGCTACGCTCGCACTCCGCCTCGTGTCAGGCGGGGTCGCGCGCCTTAAGGGCGCACTTGGTGCAACGCCTGCTGCAGCACGCGCGCGACGTGCAGCGCCTCGCGCCCCGCGGCATCGCGGATCTGATGGCGGCAGCTGGTGCCGTCGGCGATGATCAGGGTCGAAGGCGACGCGTCGCGCACCTTGGGCAGCAGGCTCGCCTCGCCCATCCTCATCGAGATGTCGTAGTGCGCGGCCTCGTAGCCGAAAGCGCCGGCCATGCCGCAGCAGCTCGATTCGACGCTTTCCACCTGCAGGCCGGGGATCAGCTTGAGCACCCCCTCCACCGCCGGCATCGCGGCAAAGGCCTTCTGGTGGCAATGCCCGTGCAGCATCGCCCGCGCGTCGTTGATGGGTTGCAGCGGAAGCCGCAGCCGCCCCGCATCCAGCTCGTCGGCCAGGAACTCCTCGAACAGGTCCGCGCGCTCCGCCACCACGCCCACCTCTTGGTCATCCAGACCGAGCACCAGGTACTCGTCGCGCAGCGTGAGCAGGCAGGACGGCTCGAGCCCGATCACCGGCACGCCGCGTTCGGCATACGGCTTCAGCGCCTCGAGCAGGCGGCGCGCTTCGTTGCGCGCTTCCTCCACCATGCCCACGGCGAGGAACGTGCGCCCGCAGCACAGTGGCCGCCCGCCGCGCACCGGTCGCGCGATCTCGACGCGATAGCCCCCCGCCTCCAGCACCTGCACCGCCGCGCGCAGATTGTCCGGCTCGAAGTAGTTGTTGAAGGTATCGGCGAACAACACCACCGGCGTTCCTCCGTCTACGGGCCGGGGTGAGGGGTCATCGAGAAAAGTCCTGCGCCGCCACCGCGGCAGCGCGCGCCGCGCGCTCAACCCCAGCCACAGCTCGGATAGCCGCGCCAAGCCCGGCGTGCGGTCGCGCAGGTTGACGAGCGGCGCGAGCCGCGCCGCCCACGGCGCATACCGCGGGAGGTAAGCGATCAGCTTGTCGCGCAGCCCGTATCCATGGCGCCGGTGATAATGGTGCAGGAACTCCACTTTCATGCGCGCCATGTCCACCCCGGTGGGGCACTCGCGCTTGCAGCCTTTGCAGCCGACGCACAGGTCGAGCGTCGCATACATGTCATCCGAGGTGAGCGCGTCGCCGCCGAGCTGGCCCGACAGAGCCAGCCGCAGGCTGTTGGCGCGGCCACGCGTGAGGTGCTGCTCCTCGAGCGTGGCGCGGTACGACGGACACATCGTGCCGGCGTCGAACTTGCGGCAGTGGCCGTTGTTGTTGCACATCTCGACGGCGCCGCCGAAGCCGCCCCACTCGCTCCAGTCCAGCGCGGTGTCGAGCGGACGCGTCGCGTAGCCGGGCTTGAACCGGAACAGCTCGCGGTCGTCCATCCTGGTCGGCTGCACGATCTTGCCCGGGTTCATCAGGCCGCGCGGATCGAACAGCGTCTTCACTTCGGCCAGCGCCGCGGTGAGACGCCGGCCCAGGATCGGCTCGATCCACTCCGAGCGCACCAGTCCGTCGCCGTGCTCGCCGGAGTAGGCGCCCTTGAAGCGCTGCACCAGCGCACAGGCTTCCTCGGCGATGGCGCGCATCTTGGCGGCGCCGTCTTCCTTCATGTTGAGCACCGGCCGCACGTGCAGCGTGCCCACCGAGGCGTGCGCGTACCAGGTGCCGCGCGTGCCGTGCTTCTCGAAGATCTCGTTGATGCGCTGCGTGTACTCGGCCAGGTGCTCGAGCGGCACGGCGCAGTCCTCGATGAAGGACACCGGCTTGCCGTCGCCCTTCATCGACATCATGATATTGAGCCCGGCCTTGCGCACTTCCCAGATGTCCTTTTGCACCCTGGCGTCGGTCACCTCCACGACGCTGTCCGGCAGACCGAGATCGGCCATCAGCTCGGACAGGCGCTTCAGCCGTGCGATCTGCGCGCCGCGGTCATCGCCCGCGAACTCCACCAGCAGCACCGCCCCGGGTGCGCCGCGGACGAACTGCCGCAGCACATCGCGGTACTGCGGGATCTCGTGCGCCAGGTCGAGCATCGTCCGGTCCACCAGCTCGACGGCATCGGGCTCGAGCGGCACGATGTGGCGCGCGAGGTCCATCGCCTGGTAGAAGGTCGGGAAGTGACACGCGCCGAGCGTCTTGTGTCGCGGGATCGGCGACAGCTTCAGACGCAGCCGGCGGAAGCAGGCGAGCGTGCCCTCCGATCCGACCAGCAGGTGCGCGAGGTTGTGCGGCAGGTGCGGCTGCACCATGTCCAGGTTGTAGCCCTGCACCCGGCGCAGCACCGTGGGCCAGCGCGCCGCGATCTCCTCGCATTCGCGGCGCGCGATGGCGTGCACTTTCTCGATCAAGGTGCGGTAGCCGGCCGGCCCGCCCGGCAGCTCCGCGTCCGGGCCGAACCAGTAGCACTCACCGGACGGCAACCAGGCCTCGATGCCGAGCACGTTGTGCACCATGTTGCCGTAGCGGATCGAGCGCGAGCCGCAGGAATTGTTGCCGGCCATTCCGCCGAGCGTCGCCTGGGCCGAGGTGGAAACGTCCACCGGATACCACAAGCCGTGCCGGCGCAGGTGCGCGTTGAGCTGATCGAGCACCACGCCCGGCTGCACTTCCGCGTGCAGCTGTTGCGGATCCATCGCGATCACGGCGTTGAGGTGCTTGCTGTAATCGATGACCAGCGCGGCGCCGACGGTCTGTCCGCACTGCGAGGTGCCCGCGCCGCGCGGCAGCAGGGGAACGCCGGCCTCGATCGCGATCTCGGCCGCCGCGCGTGCCGCCTCCTCTGTGCGCGGCAGCACCACGCCGACCGGCTCGATCTGATAGATCGACGCATCGGTGCTGTAGCGGCCGCGGCTGAAGGCGTCGAACAGGACTTCGCCGTCCACTTCGCGCCGCAGGCGTGCTTCGAGCGGATGCGCCGATGTGGCCGCGCGCGGGATGAAGCGCGCCGGTTGGGTTACGCTGGACATGATCGCCTTGGAATTGTACGCCAGGAGGGCCCGCGATCAGCCCGCATGTTTCCGACGAATGCGCTAAGCTCCCGGCTGCCATGCCACGCCTGATCCGCGCCGTCTCGCTCGCGCTGTGCCTGCTGCCCGCGCCGGCGTTCGCCATCGATAACGCCTGGGTGCGCGTGTCGCGCGATGCTGCACCCTGCGCCGCTGCAGCCGCGCCGGACTGTGGCTTTCGCGTGCTGGTAGCGCTAGCCGATCTGGAGCTGCGCGCCGGCGCCGCGTTGCATCGCCTGGTGCGCGGGGATATCGCGGTGTTCGGCCCCGGCCAGGACTACGCGGCCCCGGCCGCCGGTTCGTATTTCGAGGTCGCGATCAAGCCGGGCCATCCGCCCGCGCTCTCGCCGGCCGAGCTCATCGCCGCCGAGAAGAACGCGCCGCTCTACGACGGCGAGGAGTTCTTCGTGTTCGAGGAGCGGCTCGCCCCGGGCGACACACGCGCGCGCCACAGTCACAGCCAGCGCGTGGTGATCCAGCTCAATCGGGCGCGCCTGCAGCAGTGGCCCGACGGTGCGCCGGAGCTGTTCGTGGAAACGGTACCCGAGCGCCCGAGCTTCAGCCCGCCGGTGATCCACACCGTGAAGAACGTCGGCGACGTGCCGCTGCGCGGGATCGTCATCGAGTTCAAGCCGGGGCGTTGAGTCGATGAATCGGCGCACCGACACCGACAGCCGGGACGGCGGGACCCAGCACAGCGGGATCCTGCACACCGGTCGCCACTTCCTGCAGATTCCCGGTCCGACCAACGTGCCGGACCGCGTGCTGCGCGCCATCGACCAGCCGACCATCGACCACCGCGGCCCGGAGTTCGCCGAGCTGGGCAAGGAAGTCCTGGCGGGGATGAAGCAGGTTTTCAAGACCGCCCATCCAGTGATCATCTACCCGGCCTCGGGTACCGGGGCTTGGGAAGCGGCGCTGGTCAACACCCTGTCCGCCGGGGATCACGTCCTGATGGCGGAAACCGGGCACTTCGCCGCGCTGTGGCGGCGTATGGCCGAGCGGCTCGGGCTACAGGTCGAGTTCCTGCCGGGGGACTGGCGGCACGGCGCCGACCCGGACGCCATCGAAGCGCGCCTGTCGCAGGACAGCGAGCACCGCATCCGGGCAGTTGCGGTGGTCCACAACGAGACCTCCACCGGCTGCGTGACGCGCGTGCCCGAAGTGCGCCGCGCGCTCGACCGCGCGGCCCATCCGGCGCTGCTGATGGTGGACACCATCTCCTCGCTCGCTTCCATCGACTACCGCATGGACGAGTGGCGCGTGGACGTCACGGTCGGCGGCTCGCAGAAAGGCCTGATGCTGCCGCCGGGACTGTCCTTCAACGCGGTGGGGCCGAAAGCGCTGGCCGCCTCGAAGCGCGCTGCTCTGCCGCGCTCCTACTGGAGCTGGGAGGAGATGCTGGCCGCCAACGCCGGCGGCTTCTTCCCGTATACGCCCGCGACCAATCTGCTGCTCGGCCTGCGCGAGGCGTTGCGCATGCTGCGCGAGGAGGGGCTGGAGAACGTGTTCGCCCGCCATCAACGCCACGGCGAGGCCGCCCGGCGCGCCGTGGCAGGCTGGGGCCTTGAGGTGCTCTGCGCCGACCCGCGCGAGTACAGTGGGTCGCTCACCGCGGTGTTGATGCCCGAAGGTGTCGACGCCGACCGGGTGCGCCAGATCGTCCTGCAGCGCTTCGACATGTCGCTCGGCACCGGCCTGGGCAAGCTGCAGGGCAAGATCTTCCGCATCGGCCATCTCGGCCATTTCAACGACCTGATGCTGGCCGGCACGCTGTGCGGCGTGGAGATGGGTCTGAAGCTCGCCGGCGTGCCGCTGCTCGGCAGCGGCGTGCAAGCGGCACTGGAGCACTTCGCGCGGGAATAGGCTGAGAAGGTCTACACCGCTTCGCGCAGCCGCCGGATATCCTCTCGCCAGCCGGCGACCAGGGGATCGCGCTCGGGATCCTCGCGTTGGTCCCGCACCCGGCGCTTGCGGAACGCCAGCTCGTGTTGCGCGCTCACCAGGGCCGACGACGCACGTGGGCGCATGCGGTCGATGCGGCGTGTGCGCAGCACGTGATCGCGCACGATCTCCCGGTACTCGGCCGAGGTCACGGCGCGACCGATTTCGTCGGCCAGTTCCTCGCGGATCACCCGCCGTTCCCACACGCCGCTACGCCACAGCACGAGCGCCATGATCGCGACGAACGGCAGGAAGATCGTGAGCTGGGTCAGCGTGCCGGCCAGGAAAGCATCGAGAAACGCCATGTCGAGCGCAGGCCCCTCCGGCGGTTTGCCAGAGGCGGCGCCCGCGAGCGCTGCGAACAACGGCAGTGCGTTGTTGAGCATGTGGGTCGCCACCGCGAGAGCGAACCCAAGGATCGGCGCGAGGATGCGCAGCCAGCGGCGCCGCGTCTGCAGCGCCAGCCCGAGGCAGGCGCCGAAGATCCCGGTGAACAGCGTGTGCCCGCCGAACCCGAACAGCGCGTACCGAAGGCCGAGCTGCGGGCCATACGCCACCACACCATGCTCGACATAGCTCTTGGCCACATACAGCGCTGCCTCGAGCCAGGTGAATCCCAGCCCGACGAGCGCACCGTACACCAGGCCGTCGCGCATGTTGTCGAACTCGGCGCGCAGCAACCAGAACAGTAACGTCACCCCGAGCGCCTTGGTGGCCTCCTCGGCGATCGGCGCCGAGATCGGCGCGGCGAGCATCATGGCCGCATCCGCGCCGAGGACTTCCGTGACCACCGGATGTTGCGCGACCCACGCATCGACAGCAATGAAGAACGCCGTGTTCAAGGGCATGGCGAGCGCGGTGGCGATGCACCCGCCCCAGAGAAAGGCCGCCGCGAACAACCACGGCGTTTCGCGCTCGCGCCGATCCAGGAACCAGAGCACGGCCAGCGGCACCAGCGCCAGCAAAAAGGACAGCCCGAGCGCCCGGTAGTAGACCACCGCGACCTCCGGGCGCATGGCGGCAAGCAGCGTCAGATGGATGAGCGTCGAAGCGGCCAGCAGAACGAACAGGACCGTACCGACCAGCATGGATATGCTGCGCCGTCGCAGCGGCGAGCCCATCAGCAGCCGATCGTACTCCGGGTGCTTCAGACTCCCCACATGCGTCCCCCCTGCACGAGCGCGCAGATCCACGCGACCGCGCGCGGCTCTACTCAGCAGCGACTCCGGCCGCCCAGCGGATACCGCCCAGCAGGTGTGCCAGGAACAAGGGCTCGCCGTAGGTCTCGATCGTGTGGCCAAGCGCCGTGTACCAACTCCTGCCGCCGTCGTATTCCTGGCACCAGGCCATCGGATGGTGCGTCCGCATCGTCCCGCCCGAATAGCTCGTCTCGTCGATTACCAGCAAGGCGCGCCCGTGCGGGGCGGGATCGTGGCGGAAGTTGTACCACTCGTCGATGCGCTTCCACTCGGCGGGCAGGTGCACGGTCGACGGATGCGTCGCATCCACGACCCTCAGAGTCGCCGGCTGGATGCGCGGGTGACTCTTGAAGTAGGTGCCGACCAGAGCACCGTACCAGGGCCAGTCGTATTCGGTGTCCGATGCCGAGTGCACGCCCACGAAGCCGCCGCCACGGCGGACGAAGCGCTCGAACGCCGCCTGCTGGCTCGCATCGAGCACATCGCCGGTCGTATTCAGGAACATCACCACCCGATACCGGCTCAGGTTCTGGTCCGTGAACGCCGCGGCCGCCTCGGTGGCGTCCACGCGAAACCGGTGCTTCTCGCCGAGCTCGGCAACCGCCGCGACGCCCGCTGCGATCGAGTCGTGCCGATATCCCGCCGTCCTGCTGAATACCAGTACGCCGAAATCGGACGCAGTCGCCTGCGTCGAGCTCGGCTGCGCCGTGTCTGCACTGAGCGCCATCAGAACTCCGAAGACCGTCGCCGCCGCGGCGGACGCGATGTCGCCTCCCGGCATGCGGCGTTGGTCGGTTGTAGACATGTCCGAACTCCGAGGTTGCCGCGATCTTAGCAGCCCTTGGGCGACCGAGCGCGCAAGGTGTAGATTGTCGAGGACAGCGCAACTGCCGCAATCGGAAAGGGGCCGCCGATGGGCAACGACACACAGGGCAAGTCCGTCGTCAAGCTGCAGAACCGCGGGGGATTTCTCTCCAAAGCGGTGTTCCTCGCATTCTTCTCCTTCCTGACGGTGGGTCTCGGCAACATCCTCATCCTGGGCGTGGATCCGGTGCGGGAGACGGTGGAGGCGTTCAACCCCGGGGCCGGGCTGTCGCAAGTGCTCTGCTTCTGGATGGCTCTCCTGTACTGGGCGCTGTGCGCCTGGTACACCGCGCGCCTGGTGCTGGAGCGGTCCTTCGCACCCTTCGACCCGCTCCTGCCGTGTATCAGCGAGCGCTTCGCGCGCCGCGTCATCAAATGGACGCCGCGCGCATTGGGTCTCGCGGCGATCGTTCCGATCGCTCTGGTGTTTCTCCTCGCCCAACGCATGCGGCACGTCGAGCTGTGGGTGCGGCTTTCTCCGCTCGTCATAGCCGTGGTGTTCCTCGGCTTCGTCGTGTTTCGTCGCAAGTTCTTCGGCGAGCTGGTCGAGCTGATTCCCCACGAACCCGGCTACGGCTATCGCCGCTTCAGCAAGCTCAACTGGAAGGGTTGGTTGCTGGTCTCGCTGCTTGGCGCGGTCTCCTTCTTCGTCTTCCTGTCTCTGTGCATCGATGAGATCGGCGTCGCGCGCTGGATCGGTGCGCCGGCGATTCTGCTGTTCGCGCTGGGGTCGTGGAGTATCTTCGGCGGGTTCGTCCTGATCTACCTGCCGATGTCCTGGCGATTTCCGGCATGGACGCCCTGGCCGTTCGTGCTGGCGGCATTGTTCTCACTGTGGATGGAGAATCACAACGTTCCGCTTGGACCGCCGCCCGCCGCGCAGGCCGCTCCGGCCGAGTGGGCGCGGCCGAGGCTCGACGATCACTGGCAGGCATGGCGTTCCGCGCTCGACGCCACGCAGTGCGCAGGCAAGCCGATCTACCTCGTCGCGATCGCGGGAGGTGCGACGCGGGCGGCTCTCTGGAGCTCGCATGCGCTCGCGGCCCTGGAACGCGACGAGCGCAGGCTGGCGACCGCCGAGGGACGCGAGCCGTGCTTCGCCCGCAATATCTTCGCCATCAGCGGCGTTTCCGGCGGGGCGTTGGCGGCGGCTACGTTCGTCTCCCTGCTGGCGCAAGAACAGGCCCTGCAGCGCCGATGGCTCGATCTGCCTTTGGCCTCGGCCGACTTCCTCGGCCGCGATGCGTTGGCGCCGGTGCTGGGCTACATGCTGTTCCAGGATGGGCTTCAGCGATTCCTGCCCTACCCGTTCACCTCGTTCGACCGCTCGCATGGTCTCGAGGATGCCTGGGTGGCGGATTGGGCCGACATGGCGCAGCGGCTGTTTCCCGGCGCGACGAGCGAGGGCGCCGTCGAGCTGAACTGGTTCGCGAGGCCGATGCGCGACCTGTACACCGACGGACGCGGCACGACGTTGCCCAGCCTGTTTCTGAATACCACCCGCGTGGCGGACGGCAAGAAAGCGGTGCAATCCAACTTGCGCTTCGCGCCGAACGACGCCTACGACCTGTACGCCGCCGATCTGCTGACCGGCGAGCTGACGCTCGCAGGCGCCGTGCACAACAGCGCGCGCTTCACCTACGTCAGTCCGGCAGGGCAAGTGTGGCGGTGGCACGAGGCGCGACGCAAGGCGGTGCCTTGGGGCTACGTGGTCGACGGCGGCTACTTCGAGAACTCGGGCTCGGCGACCTTGGCGCCGCTGATTCGTGAAGTGACGAGGTTCGATCCGGTCAATGCCCGCAGGCTCGTCCTCATCATGCTGTCCAACCAGCCCTCGGACGGGGTCACGGACTATGTTTGCGAGGATCCGGCGCCTGAGCTGGAACCGAAACCCTCGGGCGATCGGGAAACCTGGCCCCGCTTCCTGCGCGAACGGCTCCGGGAGCCGGGAAAGTTCGCTACCGAAGTTGCAGCTCCGGGTATTGCTTTGTATCAGACCCGGGCATCCCGGGCGCACGCAGCAGATCTGCAAGCGAAGAATGCGGTGGACAGGGAATGCGCCAGCGGCCGGATCGTGGAGCTGCGGATCCCGATCCCAGCGATGCCAACCGAGGACCCGCCGATGAGCTGGTTTCTGAACGATCGAACCATCCAGGGCTTGCGACAGCTGCTGACCCAGCCGGCGGCTGCGGCCGATACGCCGGGGCGGCGCCTGTGTGAGAACGTGGAGCTCGCGAAATGGCGCATACAGAGCCCGATTGCGGACACCGTGCCTCGCATGCTGGTCGCGCGCTGCCGGCGGTCGCCCGAGTAGGAGACGCTCAGACGAGGGATAGCACGGTTTCCGCGAACTCCTTGGGCGCTTCCTGCGGCGGGTTGTGGCCCACCCCGGGAATTACGCGGCGCTCATATCTTCCCGTAAAGAACCGATCGTGCCGCGCGGAGCCACCCAAGGGCATGACACCGTCGGCACCCCCATCCAATGCGACGGTGGGCACGGCGATGCGCGGCTGCGTTGCCAGTCGTCGTTCGGTGTCTTCGACGCTCGGATCTCCCGGCACCAGCCCGAAGCGGTGGCGGTACGAGTGGATCACGACGGGTACGAAATCGGGGTTGTCGAAAGACGCCGCGGTGCGCTCGAAGGTCGCTTCGTCGAAACGCCAATTCGGAGACCACAGCTTCCACAGCAACCGGCAGAGCTCACGGCGGTTCTGCTCGAGACCGGCGCGGCCGCGTTCGCCGTGGAAGTAGTACTGGTACCAGTGGCGGAACTCGTTCTCCGGCGCCGCCGGCCGGCCGGCGGCAGCGATGTCCTGAATGTTGTAACCGTTGCCCGACACGAGTCCGAGCACGCGCTCCGGCCACAGCGCGGCGACGATGCAGGCGGCGCGTCCGCCCCAGTCGTACCCGGCCAGCACCGCGCGCGAGATCGCCAGCCCATCCATCAAGACGAGCAGGTCGTGGGCCAGCACCGCCTGCTGCCCGGAGCGCAGCGTATCCGGCGACCGGAAGCGCGTCGGTCCGTAGCCGCGCAGGTAGGGGGTGATCACTCGACATCCGGCCGAGGCGAGGATGGGCGTGACCTCGTCATAGGCGTGCACGTCATAGGGGAAGCCGTGCAGCAGCACGATCGGCACACCGGTCGCGCTGCCGTCTTCTTCGTAAGCAACGCTGAGGTCGCCTGCGTCAGCGCGCTTCAACATGACATGGCATGGTCAGGCGCTGGCGAGGCCCTTCAGATAGCGCAGGTCCTCGTCGAGACGCCGGTCGATATCGCGAAATACCTCGGCGTGCTGCGTGAGATCCTCGCCCACAAACCCCTTCGATTTCATCGGCACCAGATGGAAGTTCTCGAAGGAGACGTAGCCGTCGTACCCGACCCGTTTGAGCAGGCGCATCAATTCGGCCCAATCCACTTGGCCGTCGGCCATTGAAGCGAAGACCCAGCGCCACGCGCCCTTCTCGCGTACCCAGGCGATGTTCTTCGCGTGCACGTAGTCGAGATAGGGGCCGAGCAGTTCCAGACCCATCTGCCAGGACTCCCGGCCCTCGATGATGAGATTGGCGGGGTCGTAGTTGACGCCAATCCTGGCGGGATCGAAGTGCTGGACCAGGCGATAAGCCAGGCCGGCGCTCGGTGCGATGGTGCCGAAGTGGGTCTCGATGACCGGTTTGACGGCGAAGGCCGCGATCGCTTCGATCACCTTGCCGAGCGCATCGACGGTGGCCTGATACAGCTCGCCGTAGTTGCGCGAGCCGTCGTAGATCACCGCGCCGGGCCGGTACCGCGGGCAGCCCATGATGGCACACGCTTCCGCGAACCAGCGCTGCTGGGCGACATCGCCGATCGGTGCATAGCCGGTGAGGCACGACACCTCCAAGCCATGAGCGTCCACCAGGCGCTTGATCTCCCGCGCGCGAGCAACCAGCTCCTTGGGCGCAACGTGGTAGTCCTCGTGGACGCGCCACTCCACGCCGTCGTAGCCGTGCGCGCGCAGCTTTTCCACAACTTGCTCCCGGGTCAATTCCGGCAGCACTGCAGTTTGTACGCTGAATTTCATTGCGCCCTCAAGGCGCGATTTAAAAAGAAACAGAAGATAAGGTGAGGCGACAAGCCAGGATATTCTATGCGAAGCGGCGCGGCGCATCACGGCGCGGTATCATTGACCGGACCCGGAATCCCCCAGGAAAAACCATGAGCGAACTCAGCGGTTTCGAGCCCAAGGGCGTCATCCCGGCCTGTCTGCTGCCGTTCAAGGAAGACCTGAGCATCGACGAGCGCGCGTTCCGCAAGCACCTGCGCCATGTCGCAGCGATACCAGGTTTGTCCGCGCTCACCATCAACGCGCACTCGACCGAGGTGTCGTCGTGCAGCTTCGAAGAGCAACGGGTCGTGCTGGAGATCGCGCTCGACGAGCTCGGCGATCGCATCCCTTTGGTGAACGGCATCTACGCCGATGGAAGCCTGGAGGCGGCGCGCCTCGCCCGCATGGCGGCGCAGGCCGGCGCGTCCTGCCTGCTGGTGTTCCCGCCGAACGGCCTGGGCCTGGGCGCGCGCGAGCGGCCGGAGATGGTCATCGCTCACTTCAACGCCATCGCCGACGCGACCGACCTGCCGCTGATCGCTTTCGAGTATCGGCTGGAATCGGGGCTGGGCTACCCGCTGGATACGCTGTTGAAGCTGGCCGACCAGGTGCCGACGGTCCGCGCCATCAAGGACTGGTGCAACAACGTCCCCCTGCACGAGCGCCACATCCGGGCGCTGCAGAGCCTGCCGCGACCGGTCAACGTGCTGACCACGCACAGCGCCTGGCTGCTGAGCTCGCTGGTGCTGGGGTGCAAGGGCCTGCTGTCCGGGGCGGGAAGCGTGATCGCGGACCTCCAGGCAGAGCTGTTCCAGGCGGTGCAGGCCGACGACCTGGCGCGCGCCAGAGCGATCAATGACCGCATCTATCCGCTGACCGAGGCGTTTTACGCCGAGCCCTTCGTGGACATGCACAACCGGATGAAGGAAGCGCTGGTGATCCTCGGGCGCATCCCCTGCGCGGCGGTGCGCCCGCCGCTGATGAAGCTGACCGCGCCCGAAATTGCGCGCATCCGGCGCGCGCTGGAGCAGGCACGCGTGCTTTCCGAGAGAAAGCGGACCGCTGCCGCCGCTTGACGGTCAGGTCGCGTCGGAGGCGTCGGCGCTCATTGTCGTCAGGTCGGCCGCACCGCTACCCCGGGCCGCACGCGTGAGACGGTCTCTGACTGCGGACCAATCCGCGGTTTCGGGCGGCGCCTCCACCAGGATGGCCACGCAGCTCGATCGGTCGAGCTGGCGCAGCCCGGCGTAGAGGTGCTGCGCATAGCTCGCGGCATCCAGCGGGGCGTGCATCCACACCGTGGCCGCAGACGAGGCTGGGCGCGGATGCCGCGCCAGTACGGCGACCGGTCCGTGCGCCGCCTGCTCGCGGACGGTCGCATCCAGCGTGGGCCGCGGCACCAGGCGCAGCGGCAGCTGCGGTGCGTAGTGGGCCACGAGACCGCCGGGCGCGCGCGGCGAAGCCGCGCCGCCGCGCGTCACCGGCGCGTGCAGCAAGGCGCCGATCTCCTCCGCGGTGATGTGGCCCGGTCGCAGCAGTACCGGCGCGCCGGTGGACAGATCCAGGATGGTCGATTCGATCCCGACTGGACAGGCGCCGCCGTCGAGGATCAGGTCCACGCGCTCGCCCAGCTCTTCGCGCACGTGTTGTGCCGTGGTCGCGCTCACCCGTCCGAAACGGTTCGCGGAGGGCGCCGCGATGCCGCCGCCGAAGGCTTGCAGCAGCGCCTGGGCGACCGGGTGCGCCGGCACGCGCAGGCCGACCGTATCCTGCCCGCCGGTCACGACGTCGAGCACCCGCGCGGCGCGCTTCAGCACCAGCGTGAGCGGCCCGGGCCAGAAGCGTTCTGCAAGCTGCCGCGCCGCATCCGGGATCTCCCGCGCCCAGCGGTCCAGCTCGCCGCTGCCGCGCAGATGCACAATCAGCGGATGGGTGGCCGGGCGCCCTTTCGCCTCGAAGATGCGCTTGACCGCCTTGCGTTTGGAGGCGTCCGCGCCCAAGCCGTACACGGTCTCGGTCGGGAAAGCGACCAGTCCGCCGGCGCGCAGGAGGTCCGCCGCCCGCGCGATCTCCTCTGGCGCGGGGAGCGTCATTGCCCGGTCAGCATGCGCAGCGCCTCGCGGTATTTCGCCGCGGTGCGCGCCAGGATATCGGGCGGCAGCGCCGGGGCCGGCGGGCGCTTGTCCCAGTGCTGCGCCTCGAGCCAGTCGCGCACGAACTGCTTGTCGAAGCTGGGCGGGCTCGTCCCGGGACGGTGCTGGTCGGCAGGCCAGAAACGCGAGGAATCGGGCGTGAGCGCCTCGTCGATCAGATACAGCACCCCGCTCGCGTCAGTGCCGAACTCGAACTTGGTGTCGGCGATGATCAGCCCGCGCTCGCGCGCATAGTCGGCGGCCTGCGTGTACAGCGCGATGGCGACGTCGCGCACCCGGGAGGCACGCTCGGCGCCGAGCAGGCGCTCAGCTTCGGGGAACGGAATGTTCTGGTCGTGGGTCCCGGCGGGCGCTTTGGTGGATGGGGTGAAGATGGCGCTGGGCAGGCGGTCCGCCTCCCTCAGCCCCGCCGGCAGCGGGATACCGCAGATCGCGCCCGTGCTGCGGTATTCCTTCCAGCCCGAGCCCGCCAGATAGCCGCGCACGATCGCCTCGATCGGCAGGGGCTTCAGCCGCCGCACCACCATCGCTCGGCCGCGCACTTGGTCGCGCTCGTCTTCGCGCACCAGCGCGAGCGGGTCCACCTCCAGCAGATGCGTGGGGATCACCTGCGCCAGCCGGCGGAACCAGAACAGCGACAGCGCCGTGAGGACCGCGCCCTTGCCCGGCACCGGCGTGGGCAGGACCACGTCGAAGGCGGACAGCCGGTCGGTCTGCACGATCAGCAGGCGCTCGCCGTCGATCTCGTAGAGGTCGCGCACCTTGCCGCGGTGGAGCAGCCGGAGCGAGCGCAAGTTGGATTCGAACAGAGGTGTGGTCATCGGGAGCGGGTTGCCCTCGCCGCGGAGTCAGAACTGCCGCGACGGCGTTCGACGTACAGCGGCGCCGGTGCGGCGGGTGAAGTTTCAGCGCTTTCCATGCGCGTCGGCCCGCAGCTTCACACGGATCTCCAGCGCCTTGGCGAGCGCCGCGTCGGCGCTCTCGCCGAGCACCGTATAGTGCCCCATTTTGCGACCGGGGCGCGCCTCGCGCTTGCCGTACAGGTGCAGCTTCGCGCGCGGCTCGCGCAGGACGTGTTCCCAGCGCGGCTCCCCCGCGGCCCACAGATCGCCCAGCACGTTGACCATCACCGCCGGGCTGTGCAAGCCGGTGTCGCCGAGCGGCATCCCGCACAGCACGCGCGCCTGCTGCTCG
>DATBMG010000037.1:0-5383 GCA_036554965.1 Burkholderiales bacterium | reverse complement strand
GTGCGGGAGGGCGCGTGCGGTGCGCGGCCGCAACCTCCGCAGCAGCCGTGCCGCCAGCCCGGGCACGTGGCCGCCGGCTTTCGTCTCAGGCAGGAGTTTGAACCCGAGATAGGGAGTGAACAGCACCGCCACCACCCAGGATATCAGCAGCGACATGCCGACCACCGCGAAGATCGAAAAGGTGTACTCCCCCGCCGCGGACTCGGCCAGGCCCACCGGCAGGAAGCCGGCGGCGGTGATCAGCGTGCCGGTAAGCATCGACGGCGCGGTCGAGGTGTAGGCGAAGCTCGCCGCCTTGAAGCGGTCCCAGCCCTGCTCCATCTTGATTGCCATCATCTCCACGGCGATGATAGCGTCGTCCACCAGCAGACCCAGGGCGATGATCAGCGCGCCCAGCGAGATGCGTTGCAGGTCGATGCCGGCCAGCCGCATGCCGAGGAAGGTGACCGCCAGCACCAACGGCACCGACAGCGCGACCACCACGCCGGTGCGAAATCCCAGGCTCAGGAAGCTCACCGCCAGCACGATCACCACCGCCTCGGACAGCGTCTTCATGAACTCGCTGACGGAACGCCGCACCACGGTCGGCTGATCGGCGATCTGGTGCACTTCGATACCCACCGGCAACTCGCGTGTGAGCCGCGCCATCTCCCGCTTCAGCGCCTGGCCCAGGGTCAGGATGTCGCCGCCCTTGCGCATGGCGATGGCGAGCGTGATCGCCTCCTGGCCCCGGTAGCGCACCTTGAGCTGCGGCGGGTCCACGTAACCGCGGTAGATGGTGGCGATGTCGCCCAGCCGGAACAGGCGGTTGTTGGCCTGGATGCCGATCTCGCGCACGCTCTCGGGCGACTCGAAGGCGCCGCCCACGCGCACGAAGATGCGGTCGTCGCCGGTCTCGAAGTTGCCGGCCGGCACCAGGTTGTTCTGCGCGCGCAGCACGTTGAAGATCTGCAGCGGGTCGATGCCCAGCGTAGCCAGCTTGCGGTGCGACATCTCGACGTAGATCTTCTCGTCCTGATCGCCGATCATGTCGATCTTGGCCACGTCGGGCACCCGCAGCAGCTCGTTGCGCGCGCGCTCGACGTAGTCGCGCAACTCGGCGAACGAATAGCCGTCCGCGGTGAACGCGTAGATGGTGCCGAAGGTGTCGCCGAACTCGTCGTTGAAGAACGGACCGCGCACCCCGTCGGGCAGCGTGTGCCTGATGTCGGCGATCTTCTTGCGCACCTGGTACCAGGCGTTGGGCACCTCGGGCGGCGGGGTGAAGTCCTTCAGCAGGACGAAGATCATCGACTCGCCGGGCTTGGAGTAGCTGCGCGTGTAGTCGAACCACGGCACTTCCTGGATCTTCTTCTCCAGCCGCTCGGTGACCTGCTGCTCGACCTCGCGCGCGGTGGCCCCCGGCCACAGCGTGCGCACCACCATCACCTTGAAGGTGAAGGCCGGGTCTTCCGCTTGCCCCAGGCGCAGATAAGAGTAGACCCCGGCGCAACCGAGCGCGACGATCAGGAACAGGACGAAGGACCGGTGCCCGAGGGCCCATTCCGAGAGATTGGGGCCTTTCATGCGCCGGGCGGGAGCGGCGTGCGCGGTGGTATGCGCGTCGAGCGGCGCGCGTTACGAAGCGTCCGGAGCGGCCAGCACGCGCACCTTCTGGCCGGCGGTGAGCTTGTGCACGCCGGCGCGCACCACCACGTCGCCGGCTTTCAGCCCCGAGCTGATCTCCACCGCTTCCTGCGTGTAGCGCATCACCTGCACCGGGGTGAGCACCACCGCGCTCGTCTTCGGGTCGATGATCCAGACTGCGGGCTGGTCGCCCTGCTGATACAGCGCGGTGAGCGGCAGGCGGATGATCGGCTGCGCGCCCTCGGTGCCCAGCAGCACGTTGGCGGTCATCCCGAGCTGCACCTCCGCGCTCGGCTCGAGCAGTGTGACCTTGACGGTGTAGGTGCGGGTCACCGGGTCGGCGCTGGGCGAGATCTCGCGGATGCGTCCGGCAAACTCCACGTCCGGCTGTGCCCACAGCGTGATGCTGACCGCGCGCGCCGCATCCAGCTCGCCCAGGCGGCTCTCCGGCACGCTGATGACCACCTCCTTCTCCTCGAGACGTGCCAGTCGCATGACTTCCTGCCCGGCGGACACCACTTGTCCCACCTCCGCGGCGATGGCGGTGATGATCCCGTCGTGGTCGGCGCGCAACGTGGTGTAGGCCGACTGGTTCTGGGTCACGCCGAGCTGCGCCTGCGCCTGCTCCAGACGCGCCTTGGCCACGTTGTAGGCGTTCTGGCGCCGGTCGAACTCGGCGGCGCTGACGAACTTCTGCTCGTGCAGGTTGCGGTAACGCGCCAGGTCGTCCTTGGCCTGCAGGAAATCGGCCCGAGCCGCAGCGAGCTGCGAGCGCGCCGCTTCGATGTTGAGCCGGAAGTCGCTCGGATCGAGCCGCGCGAGCAGCTGGCCGCGCTTCACGCTGGAACCCACCTCGACCTGGCGCACCACGATCTTGCCCGGCACGCGGAAGCCCAGCGCCGTCTCGTACCGCGCCCGGATGTCCCCGGTGTAACGCACTTCCTGCTCGCCGCTTCCGGGCGCGACCTGCACCGTGGTCACCGGCCGCACCTCTTCGGCATGCTCCTGCTTCGGTCCGCAGGCCGACAGCGCTACGGCCGCCGCGACGGCCGCCGCCAAGCGCACGATCCAAACGATCTGCTTCATGGTCTCCTACCTGCTTTCCTGGGTTGCCATCCGCGGCCGTCGTTGGCCGCTGCGCTGCTCGCTCCACTGGGCGCGTACGTCAATCCGTTCAGCAGCAGATCCAAATGGTGATCGATGTAGCGCTGCGCGTCGAGCCGGTGGCTGTCGCAGAAGTCGAAGGAATGCCGCCACATCGCCATCAACACCACCGGCGCGATCACCAGCCGCGTGACGTAGTCCAGGTCCAGGCGGCGAAACTCGCCGCTGTCCATCCCGCGCTGGGCCACCCGCCCCAGGAGCCGGTAGCCGCGGCTGATCACCTCCTCGAGATAGAAGCGCCCCAGCTCGGGAAAATTGCGACACTCGGACAGCATCAGCTTGGGGATGCCGCCGTAAGGTGAGTTGCCGATCAGTTCCCACCAGCCCTGCACCAGCTCGCGCAGCAGTTGCGCCGCGCTCCCGCGATGCTCGTCCAGCATGCGCTCGCCGCGCTCCAGCGCCGGCACCAGCCCTTCGCGCACCACCGTCTTGAACAGCTCCTCCTTGCTGTCGAAGTACAGATACAGGGTGCCCTTGCTGACACCCGCCCGCCGGGCGATGTCCTCCAGGCGCGTGGCGGCGTAGCCGCGCTCCACGAACAGCTCGAGCGCGGCGGAAGTGAGCTCGGCGGGCCGCGCCTGCTTGCGGCGCGACCAGCGGGGGTTGGGTTTGGCGACGGTACGCATTGCTCTTCTAAACGGCTGCCCCTCTAAACAGGTGCTTGGAGTCCCCTAATAACTGACTGGTCAGTAAAATATATGGCGCACCGGAGACTGTCAATGAACTGCCTCACACTGAAGTCGGTCGCGCCTTCGGTCGAAGTTGTAGACTATTGAAATGCTTCGACGCGCCCGCATCTGCCGGGTGATCGCTGCATACATGACCGCCTCCACTCGCCCCGCCGCCGTCGCCGGCGCGTTCTACCCGGCCGACCCCGCCGTTCTGGCGCGCGATGTCGCTGCGCTGCTCGATCAGGCGCGGGCGCGCATCGAGTCCGGTGAGCCTGTCCCGAAAGCCATCATCGCTCCACACGCCGGCTACATCTACTCCGGCCCGGTGGCGGCGACAGTGTACGCGCGCCTTGCACCGCTGGCCGGGCGCATCCAGCGGGTCGTGTTGCTGGGCCCTGCGCACCGCGTCGCCGTGCGCGGGCTCGCCTTGCCCGGCGCCGCGGCATTCGACACTCCGCTCGGGAGCGTTCCCCTGGACGAGGAAGGGCATGCGCTGCTGCAAGACCTGCCCCAAGTCGTGGTCAGCCGCGAAGCGCACGCACTCGAGCACTCCCTCGAGGTGCATTTGCCCTTCCTGCAGAAGGTGCTGGGCGGTTTCAAGCTGATCCCGCTCGTAGTCGGCCGCGCCGCGCCCGACGAAGTCGCTCAGGTGCTGGAGCGCCTGTGGGGCGGCGACGAGACGCTCGTGGTGGTGAGTTCGGACCTCTCGCACTATCTCGGCTACGCTCAGGCGCAGGCGACCGATCGCGACACCGCACGCCTGATCCTGAACCGCCAGCCGACGCTCGACCCGCACCAGGCCTGTGGCGCCGCGCCGGCCAACGGCCTGCTGCTGGTGGCCGCGCGCCGCGGCCTGGGCCCGCGCTTGCTCGACCTGCGCAATTCGGGCGACACCGCGGGCGATCGCACGCGCGTGGTCGGTTATGGCTCGTTCGGCTTCTATGCCAATGCCGCAGCCGCAGGCGATACACCGGGCGATGTGCTGATTCCCATCGCGCGCTCCGCCATCGGCGGGATGTTCGGCCTGGCGTTCCGCACGCGCGAGGAGCATGCTTTTCTGCACACCCACGGCGCCTGCTTCGTCACCCTCACCCGCCACGGCAAGCTGCGCGGCTGCATCGGCACCCTGCAGGCACACCGCAAGCTGCTGGACGACGTCAAGGCCAACGCCAAAGCGGCGGCGTTCCTGGATCCGCGCTTCGAACCGCTGACCGCCACCGAGTTCAAGTCCACGCTGGTGGAGATTTCGTTGCTGTCGGCCGCCGAGCCGATCGCCTTTGCCGGCGAAGCGCAGGCCATCGCCGCGCTGCGCCCGAACTTGGACGGCGTCATCCTCGAGTGCGGCCGCAACCGAGGCACTTTCCTGCCTCAGGTGTGGGAGCAGATCCCCGACCCGCGCGAGTTCCTGGCGCACCTCAAGCGCAAGGCCGGTCTGGCGCCCGACTTCTGGGCGGACGACGTCCGCTTGTCGCGCTACACCGTCAGCAAGTGGCAGGAGGCGGAGCTTCCGGGCCCGGCATGAGCGAAGCCAACTACGCCAAATGACTGAAGTCGGCTACATCGGCCGCTGGTGGCACATGCTGGACGACGGGCGCATGCAATGCGACCTGTGCCCGCGCGACTGCCGGTTGCACGAGGGCCAGCGCGGTGCCTGCTTCGTGCGCCAACGCGTGGGCGACGCCATGCTGCTTACCACCTACGGGCGCTCCTCGGGCTTCTGCATCGACCCGGTAGAGAAGAAGCCGCTCAATCACTTCTACCCCGGCTCGAGCATCCTGTCCTTCGGCACCGCGGGCTGCAACCTGGCCTGCAAGTTCTGCCAGAACTGGGACATCAGCAAATCGCGCGATATGGACCGCCTGATGGACCAGGCGAGCCCGGCGCTGATCGCCGAGGCGGCCTACCGCACCGGCTGCAAGAGC
>DATBMG010000006.1:0-8196 GCA_036554965.1 Burkholderiales bacterium | reverse complement strand
TTGAGGTAGCCGGTGGCGAGATTCAGGAACGTGGTCTTGCCCGAGCCGTTGGAGCCGATGATGCCGAGCATCTCGCCTTCGGCAACCTGCACGTTCAAGTCCTCCGCGGCGCGCACCGCCCCGAAGAACCGCGTCAGCCCGACGGTCTCCAGCAGCGCGCTCATCGGGTGCTCCGCCGCAGCGCCAGGTGAGTGAGGCTCCACACTCCGCCGGGAAGGAAGAAGATGATCAGCAGCAGCACTACCCCCAGCGTCATCTGCCAGGTGTAGGGTGACAGCTCGAAGGCGTAGTTGCGCACGAACTCGAACAGGATCGAGCCGACCACGGGAGCCAGCACGCTGCCGGTACCGCCCAGGATCGCGACGAAGACGAACTCGCCGGATTGCGACCAGAACGCGAGGTCGGGCGTGATGTGCCCGACCGAGATGCCGATCAGGGCGCCCGCGACACCGGCCAGCGCGCCGGCGATGACATAGGAGACGTACACCGTGTGCCACACCGACGCGCCAACGTACTCGATGCGCACCTCGTTGTCGCGGATCGCGCGCAGCGCGTAGCCGACCGGCGAGACCGCGAATCGGTGGGCAAGATAGACCAGCAGCGCCACCAGGATGAGCGTCAGCTCGTACATGGCGAGGCGCAGGGATTCGCCGCCCAGGCGCCAACCGGCGAGCGTGGGCTCGGCGATGCCGAGACCGTCGGTGCCGCCGGTCACCGAATAGAACTTGAGCAGGATGCCGTAGAGCACCATCGAGAAGGCGAGATTGAGCAGCGCGAAGTACACCGCCCGGTAGCGCGCCACCAGCAGCCCGAGCAACGCGCTGAGCAGCGCGCCCGCCAGCAGCGCGAGGGCGAGCAGCACCAGGGCCTCGCGCACGTTCAGATACTTCACCGCCATCCCGGCGGCATAGGCCCCGGCGGCGTAATACAGCGCGTGGCCGAAGGTGAGCAGCTTGCCGCGTAGCAGCAGCACCACGCCCAGCACTGCCAGCGCCTTGGCGCCCGCCACGGTGAGCAGGAACAGGACCCAGCCCGACAGCACGAACGGCAGCGCCGCCAGCAGGACGAGCGTGCCCGGGACGGCGGCAGCGCGAATGCGGGGAGACATGCGCTCAGATCCTCCGCATCTCGATCTCTCCGAACAGGCCCTGCGGCCGGAACAGGAGCACCAGCGCCATCATGAAATAGATCGCGAACAGGTCGAGCTCGGGGAACAGGTACACGGCGGCGGAGCGCGCCATGCCCACGATGAGGGCGCCGAGCGCCGCGCCGCCGATGCTCCCCAGGCCGCCGATGGCGATGACGGCGAAGGAGGTCACCAGGACCTCCGCCCCCACGCCGGGCACCAGTGAGAACATCGGTGCGGTGTACGCCCCGCCCAGGGCGGCGAGCACGGCGCCGACGGTGAATGCCCAGGTGTACACGCGCGGCACGTTGATGCCCAGCGTCAGGCTGACCTCGCGGTCGGTGATCACCGCCTGCAGCACCTTGCCCAGCCGCGTGCGCGTGACCACCAGCCAGAGCAAAGCACCCACGGCGAGCGCGATCGCCGTCAGCAGGAACGGGTACCAGGCGTAATTGATACCCCCCAGGCTTACGCGCCCCAGCGCGGTGTAAGGCGCGTCGGCGAAGATCGGGCTCACGCCCCAGGTGAGCTTGACCACGTCCTCGAGGATCAGCGAGATCGAAAACGTCAGCAGCAGCTGCACCTCCTCGTCCTTGTCGTACACGCGCCGCAGGAACAGCCGCTCGATCAGCGGCCCGGCCACGATCCCGATCACCACCGCGCCGAGCAGGAGTAGTCCGTAGCCGAGTGCGACGGTGGAGCCGCCGGCCGCATAGCGCAGCACCAGCGTCGCGCCCAGATAGGCGCCCAGTGCGTACAGGTTGCCGTGGGCCAGGTTGAGGACCCGCAGCACGCCGTACGTGAACGTCAGCCCCGCGGAGACGAGGAACAGCCAGGACGCGTACGCGAGCCCGTCCAGTGCGATGACGGTCAGCAGGCGCACGGCGACTCGCCTAGTGCGCCCTTAAGGCGCGACTTAAAAACCACTCCCCTCACTAGGCTAGGGGCACTGCGCGCCAGGGAATCCGCGATCGATCCAGTCCAGGCTCTTCACGCCGTCCGGCGGGTTGACGCAGCGGGCGGAGAACATGCGGATGTCGGCGAACGTGTTCACGCCCAGGCCAGGGTCGAACTTGATCACCGCGTAGCCTGCCGGCTCGACGGCCTGATGGCCGTCGCCGATGGCCATGGCGATACGGCCGCTGGGCGTGTCGAACTCCAGGCGCTTGAAGGCGGCGGCAACCTGCTCGGGCGTGGGCCAGCGGCCCGCCGCCTTGATCGCTTTCTCGTAGGCGGTGCGCAAGCCCTGCAGCGCCTGCAGGTAATGGTAGGCGCCGTGCGCGATGTAGTTGTTCGCCGCGAGCCCGTGCTTCTGCCGGTAGAGGTCGATGAACTGCTTACGCAGCGGATTCTTTTCCATGTCGGGCGAGACGATGCCGTGCGGCCCGCGCGAGCCGATCAGCATGCCCGGCGCCAGGTCCTTGATGTCCGCGCCGGTGTTGTTGACCACGACCGTGGTTTCCTCGAGCAGCCCGCGGGCCTTGGCTTGCCCGGAGAAGGTCACCAGGTCGCCGCCCCAGAAGCTGGTGAACACGACGTCGGGCTTGTTCACCAGGAGCTTGGAGATCTCGGTCGAGTACTCCCCGGCGAAGATCTTCGGCCACAGGGCATCGACCACCTGCACGTCGGGCTTGAGCTTGCGGATGCTGCGCTGGAACACCTCCCAGGAGTCGCGGCCCCAGGCGTAGTCCTGGTTGATGCCGGCGATGGTCTTCACCTTCGGGTTCACGCTCAGCACGTAACGCGCCGCGCCCACGCCGTCGATCACCGTGTGCGCGTGCGTGCGGAACACGTAGGGGTGCTTGCCCTCCTCGAACACGCGGTCGGTGCCGCAGTCCGAGAGCACGGTGAGGACCTTCAGCTCGTCGGCGACGGGAGGCACGGCCAGGCAGTTGGCGCTGGAGATGTAGCCCATGACGGCGCTCACCTTCTCGTCCAGCGCCAGGCGCCGGAACTCGGTGACGACCTTGTCGGCCGGACCGGCTTCGTCGGTGAACACCGGGACCACCTTGACGCCGCCGATGCCGCCCTCGCTGTTGATCTTGTCGATCCAAAGCTGCGCGGCGTTGCGCGACGGAATGCCGAACGGGCCGGAGGCCGGCCCCGACAAGAACGCGACCACGCCGATCTTCAGTTCCGCCGGCGCTCCCGCGACCGGCGCCGCGCGCGCGGCCGCGGCGAGACCGCAGAAACCGAATACGGCGATCAGCGAAGCAATGACATTCGGATACCGAACCATGGTGCCTCCTCCCTCGAGCGACAACCCGTGCGGCGTATGCCGGGGTTCAATCTATCGGCTCGGTCCAGCCGCGTCAAGCGCCCGGGCGGGAGAGCGGATTAGCGCTGGCGCCAGTAGCGCTGGCGCCCGTAGTTGAACGCGACGATCCAGGCCAGCGTCCCGATCGCCAGCCACAGCAGGCCGGCGACGAGGTCGCCGGTGATCGCCAACGCGGAGAGCGTCGGCCACAGCCACCAGACGCCGGATAGCAGAGCCGCCAGCCAGAGCACCATCAGCACGTGCCAGACGATGGCCCTGACCATCACCCGCCCGCGAGCCGCTTCGGCAGCTCGAAGATCACGAAGTATCCGACCGAGGTCAGACCGGTGACGAAGCTGAACCACAGCAGCGCAGCATTCAGCTTGCTCATCTGGAACTCGGGCGGAAGCCGCTTCTTGTTGATCAGCATGATCTGCAGCGAGCCGATGGAGCGGTAGGCCACTGCCGCGGTGGCGATCATCATCCACACGACCAACGGTTCCTTCTGCAGCACCAGGTAGAACCCGGCGCCCACTGCAACGGTCACGACGGCGAAGTAGTAGAAGCGGTAAGGGCGTTTCTTCTCCAGCTCCGTAGTCACCGCGATCGCATCGGTCGTCGTGCGACCGATCATCGTGTCGTAGAAAGGAAACTGCGCGTCGTACAGCGTCACCATCACCACGAGCAGCATCAGCCACCCGGCCATCTGGCCGAGCACGCCTTGCGCGATGGTGGCCATCTGCAGCGGCACCTCGACGCCTTTCGGGATGTTGCCGGTGCGCAGGAACTCGTCGTGCAGGTAGGCATAGCCGGCGACCGAGTACAGATAGGTCATGATCAGCCCGCCGATGATCGCCCACCAGATGATCAGGCTCCAGCCTCCGACCTTGATCCACTGCTTCATCTTGGCGACTTCGGCGGGGTCCTTGGTGTCCCAGCGCAGCTCTTCGGCGGTGATCTGCTCCGGCGGGCGCAGCGGACCGGTCACCTGTCCCGCGTGTCTGCCCATGCCCCAGCCGGCCGCGACCACCCAGAAGCTGACCCACATCAGGCTGCCGCCGGGCTGGTTGTACATCGCCGTGATGTCGAGCGGGGAAAGACCGCTCACGCCGTCGGTGAAGAACTTCACGCCGCAGTAGGCGGCCAGCACGGTCAAGTAGTCGGACGGTTTCGCGACGATCACCGTGATCGCCAGGACCAGGACGATGTTGGCGACCATGATGACCTCGAAGAACCTGGCCAGGAAGGTGTAAGTCCGGGCCGAGAAGTAGAAGACCACCAGCACCAGCACGAGCGCGATCACCGCCCACAGGTACTGCGGCGGCAACGTCGAGGTGGGAAACAGGGTCTGCGTGGTGAGACCGGTGAACTTCGCGGCCGCGATCACGGCCCCGGCCATCCACGCCGGCCAGCCGAAGGTCACGATGGCGGCCACCGCCCAGAACCAGGGCCAGAACCCGCGCGGCGCCAGCTCGTTGGTGCCCGCGAAGAACGATCGGCCGGTGCAACAGCTGTACTTGATGCACTCGTAAACCAGCGCGGTCTCCACGATGACCGACACGACGAGCAGCCAGTGAAAACCGAACGCACCCCGGGCCGCGACGTTCGGCAGGAAGTACGCTTCGCCCCCGCCGATGGAGATGCCGAAGTTGATCGCCTGCGGGCCGACCGCCGCGATCAGCCCGGCCAGCGTAAGGGGCAGCGGGTCGGGCACCTTGAGGACGGGACGTGTATCGACCGCGGGGTTGCTGGAAGCGCCGGTGTTGGAGTCGGACATTGTTATCTCCTCCCGTGCTGCAGGGCCTCCGCCCCGGATGGGGAGAGGTCGAAGGCGCAAGGATACTGCTCCGGCGCTGGACTGTCCCGGGCTCTCGGCATCTACTCCGGGTGCGCTGCACACGACCGCGGCCCCGTCGTATAGTTGACACCGCACGCCAACTGGCGCTTACTTCACGCACCCGACCGGGTCGCCAGGCCCGAAAAGAGGAGGAGAACCATGCTTCGATCCATGGGGTGGTCGCGTGCGCGTGCTGCCGCGATCGCCGCGCTGTGCCTCTGGGCGCAGCTTGGCGCTGCCCAAACCGTCAGTCTGAAAGTCCAGGCGAGCTGGCCGGCGTCGCTCACCATCTACGAGAACCTCGTTTTCTTCGCGGAACGGGTGAACAAGCTCTCCGCAGGCACGCTCAAGATCGAGCCCATGCCGGCCGGACAGGTGGTTCCGCCCTTCGAGGTCCTCGATGCGACCGCCAAGAGAGTGCTCGATGGCGCGCACACGTGGGCCGGCTACTGGGTCGGGAAGAACAAGGCGGCGATCCTGTTCACCGGCGGCCCGGGCGGCCCGTTCGGTATGGACTTCATCGACGTCATGGGCTGGATGTACAGCGGCGGTGGATTCGAGCTGTACCAGGAGTTCTATCGCGACGTGCTCAAGCTCAACGTCATTGCGATCCCGATCCTGCCGGCGGGTCCTCAGGCGCTCGGCTGGTTCAAGCGGCCGATCAAGAACCTGGCCGACTTCAAGGGGATGAAATGCCGCCAGACCGGCCTGTCGGCGGAGATCTGGCAGCGCATGGGCATGCAGACGGTGAACATGCCCGGCGGCGAGATCATCCCCTCCGCGCAGCGCGGCGTTATCGACTGCGCCGAGTGGGTCGGCGGCGTCGAGGACCTGCGCCTGGGCTTCCAGAACGTCTGGAAGTACCACTACACGCCGAGCATGCATGAGAGCGTCACCATCAGCGAGCTGCTGATCAACGGCGACGTGTGGAAGGGCCTGTCGGCCCAGCACCAGGAGATCATCAAGTCCGCCGCCACCGAGACCTTCCTGCTGTGGTGGGCGAAGTGGCAGAAGCAGAACGGCGACGCCCTCAAGGAGATGCAGGAAAAGTACGGTGTGCAGGTGTTGCGCACACCGCCCGACATCCTGATCGCGTTCCTCAAGACCTGGGACCAGATGGCCAAGGAGGAGTCGGCGAAGAATCCGTTCTTCAAGAAAGTGTTCGAGGCGCAGCGCGCGTACGCGGCCGTGGTGGTGCCGGCGAAGCGCCTGTACTTCCCACCTTACTCGTTCGCGGCGAACTACTACTTTCCCGAGAAGCGCGCGCGCGCGGCCACCGACAAGCCGTAACGCCATAAGCCATCGCCCCCCGGCGTCAGCCGGGGTCGGGCCCTTCCCATGCCAGAGCCCTCACCGACCCTGATCCGGCTGGTGCGCGCGGTCGACCGCTTCACCGACGCCACCGGCATCTGGATCGCCGCGCTGAGCCTGCCGCTGGTCGGCGCGGTCTGCTACGAGGTCACGGCGCGCTACGCCTTCAATGCGCCCACGATCTGGTCCTTCGACGTCACCTACATGCTGTACGCGACGCTGTTCATGCTCGGGGCGGCCTACGCGCTGCACAAGGGCGCCCACATCCGCACCGACTTCTTCTACGAGCGCTGGTCGATCAGGACGCGGGGCGTGATCGACGCGGTAGCCTACATCGTGTTCTTCTTTCCCGCGTTCATGACCTTGCTCGTGGTGAGCTGGGACGAAGCGTACTACGCCTGGGTGATCAACGAGACCTCCGAGCAGACCCCGTGGCGGCCGATCCTGTGGCCGTTCAAGCTGGTCGTGCCCGTGGCTTGCCTGCTGCTGCTGGTCCAGGGCGTGTCCGAGACGATCAAGTGCGTGTGGGCGGCGCGTACCGGCATCGAGCTCGAGCACAAGGAAAAAGTCGAAGTATGAGCCACCGAGCAGGGGCCCCGGCGCTTGCGCCGGGGATGCGAGCAAGGCGAATACTTCCGGCCGCCGACGCGAGCCACTTTCAACCGCGCCCTCTTGGCAGAGGCGGCGAGGTCTAGAGATGTCCGCGCTCGCGCTCCTCGGTCTGATCATGCTGATCGTGATGATCGGCGCGATCTTCGTCGGCTTCCCGATCAGCTTCACGCTGCTGTTCCTCGCGCTCGCCTTCGGCTACCTCGGGCTCGGCGCCACGGTGTTCGACCTGGCGTACTTCCAGACCATCGGCATGATGAAGGAGGAGCTGCTGGCGGCGGTGCCGCTGTTCATCCTGATGGGCTTCATCACCGAGCAGGCCGGACTGATGGAGCGGCTGTTCGTGGCGTTCCGGCTGTTGCTGGCGCCGGTGCGCGGCGCGCTGTTCCTGGTGGTGATCCTGACGGCGACGATCTTTGCGATGGCCACCGGCATCGTCGGCGCGGCCGTCACCGTGCTGGGCATCATGGCCTCGCCGATCATGATCAAGACCGGCTACGACGCGAAGCTCGCCGCCGGGACGATCACCGCCGGGGGCACGCTCGGCATCCTGATCCCGCCGTCGGTCATGCTGATCGTGATGGGGCCGGTGCTGGGCGTTTCGGTCGCGGACCTGTATGCGGCGGCGTTCGGGCCGGGGTTCCTGCTCGCCGGCACTTACGTCGCCTACCTGATGGTTCGCTGCTTCATCAACCCGCGCCTCGGTCCGCCGGTGCCGAAGGACGAGAGGGCGGGCAGCGTCGTCACGATCCTGAAGGAAGTGGCAATCGGCATCGTGCCTCTGGGATTGCTGATCGCGTTCACGCTCGGAACGATCCTCGCCGGCCTCGCTACGCCGACCGAAGCCTCGGGGATGGGCGCGGCGGGAGCGCTCATCCTGGCGGTCGCTTATCGCAAATTCAGTCTCGCCGGCCTGAAGCGGGCGCTGCTGAACACGATGGCGACCTCCAGCATGGTGCTGCTGCTCGCCGTGACCTCGAACATCTTCGGCGCGGTGTTCGCGCGCCTGGGCACGGCGAACTGGATCACCGAGACGATGCTGGCGCTGCCGCTGCC
>DATBMG010000003.1:0-5673 GCA_036554965.1 Burkholderiales bacterium | reverse complement strand
TCGTGGAGCACTTCACCGGCGAGCGGCTGGCCGACTACCCGAACATCGACGGCGTGTTCGCTGTCACCCATCAGAGCGGCTGCGGCATGGCGTCCTACGGCGAGCCGGTGGACGTGCTGCGCCGCGTGCTTGCCGGGTACTCCACGCACGCCAACGTGCACTCGACTCTGATGATCGGCCTCGGCTGCGAGGCGAACCAGATCAACGACCTGCTCGCCGCGCAGGGGTTGAAGCGCACCGACCAGCTGCAGACCTTCACGATCCAGGACACCGGCGGCACGCGCAAGACCATCGAGAACGGCATCGCACGCATCAAGGAGCTGTTGCCGGAGGCCAACAAGGTGAAACGCGAGCCCAGTCCCGCCAGCCAGATCACGCTCGGCCTGCAGTGCGGCGGCTCGGACGGCTACAGCGGCATCAGCGCCAACCCGGCGCTGGGCGCTGCGGTGGACATCCTGGTGCGCAACGGCGGCACCGCGATCCTGTCCGAGACCCCGGAGATCTACGGCGCCGAGCACCTGCTCACGCGCCGCGCGGCGAGCCGCGAAGTGGGCGAGAAGCTGATCGAGCGCATCCACTGGTGGGAGGACTACACCACCAAGCTGGGCGGCGACATGAACAACAATCCTTCGCCGGGCAACAAGGCCGGTGGGCTCACCACGATCCTGGAGAAATCGCTCGGCGCGGCGGCCAAAGGCGGCACCACCGGCCTGATGGCCGTGTACAAGTACGCAGAGCGCGTCACCACGAAGGGCTTCGTGTTCATGGACACGCCGGGCTATGACCCGGTGTCCGCTACCGGGCAGGTCGCCGGCGGCGCCAACATGGTGTGCTTCACCACCGGCCGCGGATCGGCTTACGGCTGCAAACCGTCGCCCTCGCTGAAGCTCGCCACCAACACGGCGCTGTGGGAGCGGCAGGAAGAGGACATGGACATCAACTGCGGTGTGATCGTGGACGGCAAGGCCTCGATCCAGGAGGTCGGCCAGCGCTTCTTCGAGATGATCGTGAAGACGGCATCCGGCCAGCCATCGAAGAGCGAGATCTTCGGCTACGGCGACGACGAGTTCGCGCCCTGGGTGCTCGGTCCCACCATGTGACGGCGCCATGAGTGTCGGTTCCAGCATGTGATGGCGGGGTACGCGATGGCCGAAGACAGCAACAAGGAGCTTTGGGAGTTCTTCCAGAAGATGTGGAACCCCGCCTCCTTTCCGCTGCCGGGGATGTTCAGCCCGACCATGAGCGTGGAGGAAGTGGACAAGAAGATCGCCGAGCTGCAGAGCGTGGAGAACTGGTTGAAGATGAACCTCGGCTTCCTGCAGATGACGATCAAGACGCTGGAGATGCAGAAGGCGGCCCTGCAGGCGATCCAGGACTCGGCCAAAGCCGCGGCCAGCCGAACCGGGCCCGCCGGCGGCTGATCGGAGACACCGGGCTCGATGCGCATCGACACCATCGGCACTGCGCCAGTGACGCCCCCCGAGGTGCGCCCCGCCGTGGGCGCAACGCGCGCGCTGGCGCCGGTCAGCGCGCAGACGCCACGGCGCGAAGTGCGCGCCGTTCCGGGCTCCGCGCCGCGCGAAGAAGCGCCGCAGGCGCCGGCGACGAGCGAACGCCCCGGGGACCAGCGCCACGGCGACGAGCGCCGCGGGGACGAGCGGCGCAAGCGGCAACTGCCGGTGCTGATCGACACGCGCGTTGGGCAGCGGCGCAGAGGACGCCGGCGCACTGCGGACGCCGCGCCGTCGAACATCGATACCGAGGCCTGACCGGCAGCCGTCTGGCCGCCGCGCGGCATCAAGGCCGCCGCACCTCGTATCCCTGCTTGCGCAGCAGTTCCGGCAACCCCGTGGGACCGATGAGGTGTCCCGCGCCCACGGCGACGAAGTGCGGCTGTGTGCCTGCGAGCATGGCGCTCACCTTCGCCGCCATGGCGTGGTTGCGGCGCTCGTAGAGGCGCTCGCGCAGCGCCTCGGCGGCCGGTCCCGGCAGGTCCTCCAGCTCGCGCGTCACGCTGCGCTGGATTCCCGGCACGTCTCCCGCCTTCCACGCGGCCATCAGTTCGGACACCTCGACCGCCAGGTCGCCGTCGGCCACGCCTTTCACCGCCATGCGCAACAAGGCTTCCTGGGTGGCGGGGGGCAATCCCTCGAACAGCGCCATCTGCTCTTCCATCGACTCGAGCTGCACGATCGGCTTGCCCGCGGCGCGCGCCTGCCGCGCGAAGTAGGCGTCCAGCCCCAGCGCCGGGTCATAGCCCAGGCGCTGGATCTCCAGCATCGCGACGGTCATCGCCAGCAGGTAGGGCTTCATCGCGCGCGCGAACTCGATCGGCAGTCCGACCTGCGGCAGCACCGCCTGCAGCTGCTGGTACAGCTCCGGGGAGATATGGTCGGCGAGCGTGTCCGGCGGCGTGTACATGCCCAGGGCCATGGCCGCGCTGGCGCCGGAGCCCTCGGTCGGGTCGGCTTCCAGCGCCAGCACCTGCGCGTGGGCGAAGGAGGCCTCGACCTGTGCGCTCAACGGATATAGCGCACGCGCGCCGACGTGGATCGTGCCGAACAGATAGACGGTGTTGCTGGGCGAGCGCACTTCGTAGAGCAGCGGTGTGCTGCCGGCCTGCGCGAAGGCGAGCAGGGGCGAGAGCGCTGCCAGGGCCAGCGCGGCGCGCAGCCGCGGCGCGATGAGCCGGTGCAGGAACAAGAGCATCTCCTGGTGGTGGGATCGGGCGAGTGTAGCAGAGTGGCCCTGCCGATCACGCGCGCCACGCGTGCGGAGAGCATGCGCGATGCGCGCATATAATGCTCGCATCGCACATAGGCCTCCGCCAGAGCTTCCGATGGAATCCACGTATCGCCAGGCCGCCCTCGACTATCACCGCCTGCCCAAGCCGGGCAAAGTCGCGGTCACTCCCACCAAAGACCTGTTGAATCAGCGTGACCTCGCGCTCGCCTACTCGCCCGGCGTGGCCGCCGCCTGTGAGGAGATCGTGGCCGACCCGGTGCACGCACGCGACTACACCGCCCGCGGCAACCTGATCGGCGTCATCACCAACGGCACCGCCGTGCTCGGGCTGGGTGCGATCGGGCCGCTTGCGGCCAAGCCGGTGATGGAAGGCAAGGCCGTGCTGTTCAAGAAATTCGCCGGCATCGACGTGTTCGACATCGAGATCGACGAGCGCGACCCGCAGCGCCTGGTGGACATCATCGCCAGCCTCGAGCCCACTTTCGGCGGCATCAACCTGGAGGACATCAAGGCGCCGGAATGTTTTGCGATCGAGCGCAAGCTGCGCGGCCGTATGCGCATCCCGGTATTCCACGACGACCAGCACGGCACCGCGATCATCGTCGGTGCGGCGGTGGTGAACGGCCTCAAGGTGGTGGGCAAGGATATCCGCAGCGTCCAGCTGGTGTGCTCGGGAGCCGGCGCGGCGGCGCTGTCGTGCCTGGATCTGCTGGTCCGCCTCGGGCTGCCGCTGGCGAACGTCAGCGTGACCGACATCAAGGGGGTGGTCTACCGCGGCCGCACCGAGGAGATGGACGAGTTCAAGGCGCGCTATGCCAGGGATACCACGGCACGCACGCTGGACGAGGTCATCGGCGGCGCCGACATCTTTCTGGGCTTGTCGGCGGGCGGTGTGCTCAAGCCCGAGATGGTCAAGCGTATGGCGCCGCGTCCGTTGATCCTGGCGCTCGCCAACCCGGTGCCAGAGATCATGCCCGAGGAGGCCAAGGCGGCGCGGTCCGATTGCATCATCGCCACCGGCCGCTCGGACTATCCGAACCAGGTGAACAACGTGCTGTGCTTTCCGTTCATCTTCCGCGGCGCGCTGGATGCGGGAGCCACCACCATCACCGAGGAGATGAAGCTGGCGGCCACGCGCGCCATCTCCGAGCTGGCGCAGGCCGAGCAGTCCGACGTGGTGACCATGGCCTACGGCGAGGCGAGCCAGGCCTTCGGCCCCGAGTATCTGATCCCGCGCCCGTTCGACCCGCGCCTGATCGTGAGGATAGCTCCGGCGGTGGCGCAGGCGGCCATGGCGAGCGGCGTGGCCACGCGCCCGATCGCCGACCTGGACGGCTATCGCCAGCAGCTCACGCAGTTCGTGTACCACTCCGGCCTGATCATGAAGCCGGTGTTCGCGGCCGCCAAGGCCAGCCCCAAGCGTGTCGTGTACTGCGAGGGCGAGGACCAGCGCGTGCTGCAGGCGGTGCAGGTGGTGGTGGACGAAGGTCTGGCGCGGCCGATCGTGATCGGCCGTCCGGAGGTGGTGCGCGGGCGCCTGGAAAAGCTCGGCTCGCGCATGCAGCCGGGCTGCGACTTCGAGCTGGTCAATCCCGACAGCGATCCGCGCTTCCGCGACTACTGGCGCCTGTACCACGACATCATGCAGCGCCGGGGCGTGTCGGTCGAGGTGGCCAAGCGCGAGGTGATCCGCCGCAGCACGCTGATCGGCGCGCTGATGCTGCGCCAGAGCGAGGCCGACGCCATGCTGTGCGGCACCTACGGCGAGCACGCCACCCATCTCGCCTACATCGGCAACGTGATCGGGCTCAAGCCCGGGGTGAAGCAGTTCGCGGCGATGAACCTGCTGCTGCTGCAGGAGCGCACCTTGTTCCTCTGCGACACTTACGTCAATCCCGACCCGAGCGCCGAGCAGCTCGCCGAGATCACTCTGCTCGCCGCCGAGGAGGTGCGGCGCTTCGGGCTGACGCCCAAGGTGGCGCTGTTGTCGCATTCGAGCTTCGGCAGCGCGCGCACGCCTTCGGCGCAGAAGATGAGTCGAGTGCGCGAGCTGCTCGAGCGCGCCGCGCCGCAGCTCGAGGTCGAAGGCGAGATGCACGGCGACGCCGCGCTGTCGGAGGAGATCCGCATGCAGGTGTTCCCCAACTCGCGCTTCAAGGGCGAGGCCAACCTGCTGATCATGCCCACGCTCGACGCCGCCAACATCTCCTTCAACCTGCTCAAGGTGGTGGCGGGCGAGGGCATTACCGTCGGCCCGATCCTGCTCGGCGCGGCCAAGACCTGCCATGTGCTGACACCCACCGCGACGGTGCGCCGCCTGGTCAACATGACGGCGCTCGCGGTGGTGGAAGCCGGGGCGCGCTAGCGAGAGGCTCCGGCATCCGCCTTGCTTGCGCTATGAGCATGTATGCCGAGACGCTGAAGCTGGTCGCGCACCTCGCGCAGCGCCGCCCCGCGCCGATACTGCCCTCGCGCCTGGACCAGCTGTTCCGATACCTGGCCCTGCCCGACTGCCAGGCCGAGGAGCTCGAAGAAGAGATCTGGCAGCTGTGGATGCACCACCCGCACCGCCGTGCGGCGCAGGCGCTGGATCGGGCGGCGAGCGACATCGCCGCGCAGCGCTTCGATCTGGCCGAGACGCGCCTGCAGCGCCTGGTGCGCGCCTGCCCGGATTTCCCCGAAGCCTGGAACAAGCGCGCCACGCTCTACTACCTGCAGGAGCGCGACGCGGAGAGCGTGCGCGACATCCACCGCACCCTGGAGCTGGAGCCGCGCCACTTCGGCGCCCTGTGCGGCCTGGGCGAGATCTGCCTGACCCGCGGCGACGTGGAGGCGGCGCTGTTCGTATTCCACGCCGCGCTGCGCGTGAATCCGCACCTGGAAGGCGCGCGCGACAAGCTCGAGCAGTTGATGGGGGGTTCCTAATTC
>DATBMG010000201.1:0-2147 GCA_036554965.1 Burkholderiales bacterium | reverse complement strand
GCATGATCGCCTCGCACCGGCTGATCGCGAAGATGCCGACGATCACGGCCTACGCCTACAAATATTCCGTCGGCCAGCCCTTCATCTATCCGCGCAACAAGTTCAACTATTCCGAAAACTTCATCAACATGACCTTCGCCGTGCCGGCGGAGGACTACAACATCGATCCCGTCGTCGCCCGCGCCATCGACCGCATTTTCATCCTGCATGCGGATCACGAGCAGAACGCCTCCACCTCGACGGTGCGGATCGCCGGCTCCAGCGGCGCCAATCCCTTCGCCTGCATCGCCGCCGGCATCGCCTGCCTGTGGGGGCCGGCCCACGGCGGGGCCAACGAGGCCTGCTTGAACATGCTGGAGGAGATCGGCGACGTCTCGCGCATCGGCCACTTCATCACGCGCGCCAAGGACAAGAACGACAACTTCCGCCTGATGGGCTTCGGGCACCGGGTGTACAAGAACTACGACCCGCGCGCCAAGCTCATGCGCGAGACCTGCCACGAAGTGCTGAACGAGCTGGGGTTGCACACCGATCGCCTGTTCAAGCTCGCCCTGGAGCTGGAGCGCATCGCGCTGGAGGACGATTACTTCGTCAGCAAGAAGCTGTACCCCAACGTGGACTTCTACTCCGGCATCGTGCAGCGCGCGATGGGCATCCCGACCAGCATGTTCACCGCCGTCTTCGCGCTGGCGCGCACCGTGGGCTGGGTGGCGCAGTGGAACGAGATGATCAGCGATCCCGAGCAGAAGATCGGGCGTCCGCGCCAGCTCTTCACCGGATCGCCCGAGCGCGACGTGCCCGCTCTTTCGGCGCGCGGCTAGGGGCGAGCGCGGACCGCGCGGCACGCACCAGCAACCCCCGGAATCACCGATAACGGGAGTCGTCGACAAATGGCCGCTCTGCTGAAGGAATACCTGGGCACTTCCTATCTGTTCGGCGCCAACGCGCCGTTCATCGAAGAGTTGTACGAGGCCTACCTGGCCGACCCGGCGTCGGTGGCGCCGCAATGGCGGCGCTATTTCGACCAACTGCAGCAGCTGCCCGGGGCGCCGGACGTGGCGCACGAGCCGATCCGCCAGTCCTTCGTGAAGCTGGTGAAGGCCCCGCGCACCGGCATCGGCCACGCCGCTACCGCCTCGGTCGCGGCCGCTGAGAAGAAGCAGGTGAAGGTGCTGCAGCTCACCAACAACTACCGGCGCCTGGGGCTGCGTCACGCCAACGTCGATCCGCTCAAGCGCTTCGAGAAGCCGCCGGTCCCGGAGCTCGACCCGACGTTCTACGGGTTGACCGAGGAGGACATGGAGCTGGTGTTCAACACCGCCGCCGACTTCGGGCCCGAGCAGATGCCGCTGCGCGAGATCGTGCGCGCGCTGCGCGAGACGTATTGCGGCACCATCGGCGCGGAGTTCTGGTTCATCGCGGACAGCGCCCAGCGGCGCTGGATCCGCCAACGCCTGGAAAGCATCCGCGCGCAGCCCAGCTACTCGGCCGATTTCAAGCGTTTCATCCTCGAGCGCCTGACCGCAGCCGAGACCCTGGAAAAGTACCTGCACACGCGCTACGTCGGCCAGAAACGTTTCTCGCTCGAAGGCGGCGACACGCTGATCCCGCTGCTCGATCACCTGCTGCAGACCGCGGGCGAGAAGGGCGTGCAGGAGACGGTCATCGGCATGGCGCACCGCGGCCGGCTCAACGTGCTGGTCAACACCATGGGCAAGATGCCCAAGGACCTGTTCCTGGAGTTCGAGGGTAAGAACGTCGATCACCTGCCCGCCGGCGACGTGAAGTACCACATGGGCTTCTCCTCCGACATCAACACGCCGGGTGGGCCGATGCATCTGTCGCTCGCCTTCAACCCGTCGCACTTGGAGATCGTCAACCCGGTGGTGGAGGGCTCGGTGCGCGCGCGCCAGCACCGGCGCAAGGATCGCGAGGGCAGGCAGGTGCTGCCGGTGCTGATCCACGGCGACGCCGCCTTCGCCGGGCAGGGCGTGGTCATGGAGACGCTCAACCTGTCGCAGACGCGCGGCTACCGCACCGGCGGCACGCTGCACATCATCGTCAACAACCAGATCGGCTTCACCACTTCGGACGTGCGCGACGTGCGCTCCACGCTGTACTGCACCGACGTGGTGAAGATGGTGGAA
>DATBMG010000161.1:0-4648 GCA_036554965.1 Burkholderiales bacterium | reverse complement strand
CTCCAGGCTGTCCAGCTCGCGCTCCTCCAGCGCCAGGCGGTAGCGGCCGTTGCGCCCGAACTCGGAAGCGGCGACGTCGAGCGAGATGCCGATGTCGTCGGCCGGGCGGTAGCCCGCGCGCTCGATGGCGCGCAGGAGCATGTCGAGCGCCTCTTCGTTGCTGTCGAAGGCCGGCCAGAAGCCGCCTTCGTCGGCCACCCCCTGCAGCAGCCCGCCCTCCTGCATCAGCGCGCCGGCGGCGCGGTACACCTCGGCGGTCATGGCGAGCGCCTCGTCGAAGCTGCTCGCCGACAGCGCCATCACCATCAGGTCCTGGATGTCGATGCGCCGGCCCGCGTGCGCGCCGCCGCCGAAGATCTGGATCTCGGGCAGGGGCAGGCGCACCGCACGGCCCTGCGCCAGGTGGCGCCACAGCGGCTCGCCGCGCGCGGCCGCTGCCGCATGCAGGCACGCCATCGACACCGCGATGGTCGCGTTGCCGCCGAGCCGCGCTTTGTTGGGCGTGCCGTCCAGCGCGATCAGCGCCTGGTCCAGCGCGGCCTGGTCGGCGGCGTCGAGGCCGGCGAGACGCTCGGCGATGGCGCCCGACACATGCTCTACCGCGAGGCGCACGTCCAGGCCGCCCAACGCATCGCCACCGTCGCGCAGGTCGATGGCCTCGCGCGAGCCACGCGAGGCGCCCGCCGGGGCGATGGCGCGGCCGAGCGCGCCGCCGGCCAGACGTACTTCGGCCTCCACGGTGGGCCGGCCGCGCGAGTCCCACACGCGACGACCCTTGACGCTGGTGATGGTGGTTTGCATCGAGGATCAGTTGTCAGGAAACCCGCTGCACTTGGAAGCCCAGTTGGTACGCACCGCGGCCAGCTCGTCCACGGGCGATTCGAGGAACACGCGCGCGACTTCGCGTACCGCGGCGCGCTGCCAGTCTTCGGTGACGTACTCGACCGGCGACTTGCCGTCCACGCGCGCCAGGAACAGGCCCGGAAGCAGATGCGCAGTGCGCGTTTCGATGCGCGCGCGCGGCTCCCAGGTCACGTCCTCGAGGTACGCTGCGGCGAGCGCGTCGAAGCACTCGAGATAGCGCACGCCCCACCGCGGGCGCCACAGGCACTTCAGCAGCAGGTGATTCAGGCAGAAGGCGAGGTCGAAGGCGGGATCGCCGTACCAGGCGCACTCAGCGTCCAGGAACACGGGTCCGCGCGGGCCGCACAGGATGTTCTTCGGGCTGATATCGCCGTGCACCAGCGCGAGGTGGGTGTGAGCGGTGTCGCGCGCCAGCGTGTCGAGCCGCGGCGCGAGGTCGGGATGCGCGCGCCCAGTCGCCAGCAGGTAGGGCTCGATGCGGATCGGATGGAAGATGTGATCGGTGGCGAAGCGCTCGCGCACGCTGGCGTCGCCCGCGGTCGCCGCGTGGATGTGCGCCACGCGCCTGCCCACCTCGGCGGCGAACGCCGCGTCGATATGGCCGTCGCGCAGCCGCGCTTTCCACACCGGGTGCTGCGCCTCGTCCAGGTAGGCCATGGCGAACATACCGCCATCGGCGTCCTCGCCGAGCACCGCGGGCACCGCGTCCGGTTCCACGCGCGCGACGATGCGCATCCACGCCACCTCCCAGCGATTGCGCTCCACCGGCGCTCGCCAGTCGGCTGCGACCTTGAGCCTGGGCAGCGCGCGCTTGATGCACACCGGGCCACGGGCGAGATCGACGCGCACGATATCCGAAGACACGCCGCCGGTCAGCGTCTGGATGCGCGGGGTTTCGCCGGGTTGCAGCAAGCCCATCCGGCTCAGCGCGGCGGCGAAGCCGTCGGCTGGGCCGGTCGTTTCCACTGGCATGTGCCTTGCGCGGACGGGTGTATGCTGAGGCCGGGCCCCGCTGCGGGGGGCCGTGGGAAAGCGCTCGCACTTTAGCACAACCGCCATGCGTTACGTCCTCGCGCTCGACCAGGGCACCACCAGCTCGCGCGCGCTGCTGTTCGATCGGGCGGGCGAGCTGCGCAGCCTGGCGCAGCGCGAGACCACGCAGAGCTATCCGCAGCCGGGCTGGGTCGAGCAGGACCCCGAAGAGATCTGGCGAACGCAGCTCGCGGTGGCGCGCGAGGCGATCGAGCGCGCGGGCGCAACAGTGCAGGACATCGTCGCGCTCGGCATCACCAACCAGCGCGAAACCGCCGTGGTGTGGGAGCGCGCCACCGGCCGCCCGGTGTATCCGGCCATCGTCTGGCAAGACCGGCGCACGGCCGCGCTGTGCGAGCAGCTCAAGCAGCAGGGGCTCGAGGCGCTGTTCACCGGCCGCACCGGGCTGCTGCTCGACCCGTACTTCTCGGGCACCAAGGTGCGCTGGATCCTGGATCACGTCGCGGGGGCGCGCGTGCGCGCGGAGGCCGGCGAGCTCGCCTTCGGCACCATCGACGCCTGGCTGGTGTGGAAGCTGAGCGGCGCCCACCTCACCGATGCGAGCAACGCCTCGCGCACGCTGCTGTTCAACATCCACGCCGGCGATTGGGACGACAAGCTGCTGCAGCTGCTGCGCGTGCCGCGCGCGATCCTGCCGCAGGTGGTGGCGTCTACCGGCACCGTGGCGCAGACTGATGCGAGCCTTTTTGGGCGGGCGCTACCGATCGCCGGCATCGCCGGCGATCAGCAGGCGGCGCTGTTCGGGCAGCGTTGCGTGACCCCCGGCATGGTCAAGAACACCTACGGCACCGGCTGTTTCATGCTGATGCACACCGGCGAGCGGTCGGTCGATTCGCACAACCGCCTGCTCACCACCGTGGCCTGGCAACAGGCCGGCCGCCGCGAGTTCGCGCTCGAGGGCAGCGTCTTCGTCGCCGGTGCGGCCGTGCAGTGGCTGCGCGACGGGCTGGGCCTGATCCGCTCCACCGAGGAGGTGGAGCCGCTGGCGGCGTCGGTGCCGGACACCGGCGGCGTGTACCTGGTGCCGGCGTTCACCGGGCTGGGGGCGCCGCACTGGGACCCCTATGCCCGCGGCGTGATCGCAGGCCTCACCCGCGGTACGACCGCCGCCCACCTGGCCCGCGCGACGCTCGAGGCGATCGCCTACCAAACTGCCGACCTCCTCGCGGCCATGCAGGCCGACTCGGGCATCGATCTCAAGGAGCTGCGCGTGGACGGCGGTGCGACCCGCAACAACCTGCTGATGCAGTTCCAGGCCGACATCCTCGGGGTGCCGGTGGTGCGCCCGCGGGTGCTGGAATCGACCGCCCTGGGCGCGGCCGCGCTGGCCGGGCTGGGGGTGGGGTGGTGGCGCAGCGCGTCGGAATTGGACGCGCAGTGGAACGCGGAGCGGGTGTTCGAGCCGGCGATGGACCCGCAGCGCCGCGCGCACTTGCGCGCGGGCTGGACGCGCGCCCTGGAGCGCGCTAAAGAGTGGGAGACCCCAACCGTAAAGCGATGAGAGGCCACAGCGGGGCGCGCTTCACACGTTGCTGACATTCTTCGCCGACGCGCATTTGACAAACCGCTGATTACGCAAGTAGGGTAGGCAAACACCGGCGGAACGCCGAGGGCGCCGCATCCGATTGTTCGTGGCCAAGATCGCGATCTTCAATCAGAAGGGCGGAGTGGGAAAGACCACCACCTCGCTCAATCTGTCCGCGGCCCTCACGCGGCGCGGGCACACCCCGCTCAGTATCGATCTCGATCCGCAGGCGCACCTGTCCGCCATCACCGGCACCAGCGTCGAGCGCGCCGACGACAGCATCTTCGGTTTCTATCACGCGCAGAAGCCGCTCGCCCAGCTCGCCCGCCAGAGTGTGGGCGGCTGGCCGGTGATCCCCGCGCACATGGAGCTGTCCAAGGTCGATTCCACGTACGGCAAGGGACCGCAAGTGCTCAACCGACTGCACACCGGCATCGTGCGCGAGAACCTCAACACCGGCCGCCCGATCATCATCGACTGCTGCCCGATCCTAGGCGTGCTGAGCCTGAACGCCATCTTCGCCTGCGACCGCATCCTGATCCCGGTGTCGGCCGACTGGTTGGCGGTGAAGGGCGTGCTGCAGGTGGACAAGACCTTGCGCGCGCTCGAGCAGCACGTGTTCAAGCGTAAGCTGATGCGCCGCTTCGTGATCACCCGCTTCGACACGCGCCGGCGCATGTCGCACGACATCTACGAGCAGATCGGCGCGCGCTTCGGCGACGAGCTGTGCAAGACGCGCATTTCCGAGAACGTCAGCGTGGCCGAGAGCCCGGCCGCCAACGAAGACGTGTTCACCCATTCCCCCGACAGCCGCGGCGCGCAGGACTACGACGCGCTGCTCGATGAGCTGATCGAGTCCGGCTTCGTGTCCTGAGCCGGGGCCACGGCGAACCAACTGGCGCCGCCCCGGCGATGGCAGCGGTGGCGGCCCGGGCAGGCGCCTCAGCCCTGCCGGGAGATCAGCGAGATGATGCCCTCCATGTCCATCGCCTCGTCCTTCAGCGGCTGCTGGACCGGCTTGGCTTCGAGGATCTCGCAGTAGCGGTAGATCTGCTGCAGCTTCTTCTCGGCGTCGGCCTGGTCGCGGCCGGGGATCATCAAGTTGTCGACGATCATGCCCCCGCGGGTGCGGATCTTGAACCCGAACTTCAGCATCCCGCGGTGCTCCTGGTGATGTGCCAGCAGCATTCTACCCCTCCATCGATC
>DATBMG010000151.1:0-5529 GCA_036554965.1 Burkholderiales bacterium | reverse complement strand
TCCCTGGGCGATCAATGCACCCAGTATCCCGGACAGCACGTCGCCCATGCCGGCGCTCGCCAGTCCAGGGTTGCCGCTGGTATTGATGCACCAGCGTCCGTCGGCAAAGGCCAGCACGCTGCCCACGCCCTTCAGGGCGACAGCGGCGCCGTAGCGAGCAGCCAGGCGCAGGGCCGCGGCGACGCGATCGGCCTGGATCTCGCCGACTCCGGTCTGCAACAGACGGGCGGCTTCGGCCGGATGGGGCGTGAGCAGGGTGGGCGCGCGGCGCGCGCGACACACCTCCTGCAGCGCGTCGTGCGCACCGATCAGGTTCAGCGCATCGGCGTCGAGCACCAGCGGCAAGTCGCGCTCGAGCGCGACCGCGACGGCGCTGCGGGCCTGGGGCGACTGGCTCAACCCGGGGCCGACGATCAGGCAGGTGAGGTGCTCGATGGCGAGCACCTCGTCGGCCCGGCGCAACATGAGCTCGGGCTGGCCGATGTCCACGCTCGGCGAAGCGCCGTCGAGCAAGCCCAGATAAACACGGCCGGCGCCCAGCCACAGCGCGGCCCGGCCGGCGAGCAATCCCGCGCCGGCCATCCCGGGCGCCCCGCCGACGATGCCGACGCTGCCGTAGGTCCCCTTGTGGCTGTTGCGCCGTCTGGGCGGCAGGATGGAGCCGAGCACATCGCTCCCGATCACCCGGCCGTGCGCGGGCCGCAGCGCCTCGACCGCCAATCCCAGATCGCACACATGGATCTCGCCGGCGTGGTCCGGGCCGTCCAGCGTGAGCAGCCCGGGCTTTAGCGCGATGAAGGTGACGGTGTGCTCGGCGTCGACCGCCGTGCCCAGCACGCGGCCGCTGTCGGCGTGCAGGCCGCTCGGGATGTCCAGCGCCAGCACGGGCGCGGGCTGGCGATTGATCCACTCGATCAACTCCGCATCGCGGCCGGCGACATCGCGTTGCAGGCCGATGCCGAACAGGGCGTCCACCACCAGGTCGAAGTCGCCCGCAGGCAGGTCGTCGGCGATGTCGCCTCCTGCCGCCAGCCAGGCGTCATGGGCGGCGGCGGCATCGGACGAGAGCTTGGCTCGCTCGCCGGTGAACATCAGCGCAACCCGGTACCACCCGGCCTTCAGATACCGGGCCAGCACGAAGCCGTCGCCGCCGTTGTTGCCCGGGCCACACAGCACCAGCACCGATTTGCCGCGATCCAGCATCCGCTCGCGGGCGATCTCCGCGGCCGCCAGACCGGCGCGCTCCATCAGATCGTGCGCGCGCCCCGAAACAACCGCCTCCTGCTCGATGGCGCGAACGTCGGCGGCCGTATAGACGGGCAGGGCGGGGTGGGGAGTCGGAGCGTGCATGCGCTGGCCGAAGTGAGCGACGGGAGTGTAACAGCGCTCGGGCGAGTATAATCGCACCTCACGGGCTCACTCGACCTGCGATGTCCTCTGTCCTCCGGCTTCCCGGCCGTCCCGCGCTCTCCGATTTCCGTCTCGACAAGCTCCTGCACTCGGCCCGCAAAGCGATCCCCGCTCTGCACCGCCTGCGCACCCAATACTGGCACTTCGTGAAGCTGAGGCGGCCCCTCGACGGCCGCGGCCGCGAGGTGCTCGACGCCCTGCTCACGGTTGGCCCGCAGGCAGGGCCGGAAGATTCGCACGACGACATCCTGCTGGTGGTGCCGCGTCTGGGCACGATCTCGCCCTGGTCCTCGAAGGCGACCGACATCGCGCACCAGTGCAGCCTGGATGCGGTGGAGCGCATCGAGCGCGGCACGGCGTATCGCGTAGAGCTCGCGCCGGGCGCGCGGCTCGACGCCGCGGGGCGGCGTGCGCTGCTGCCGCTGCTGCACGATCGCATGACCGAGACGGTACTGACCGCTCTGGACCAGGCCGATGCGCTGTTCCACGAGGCCACGGCGCGGCCGCTGACCGAGGTCGATGTGCTGCGCCGGGGCGCGAGCGCGCTCGCCGACGCCAACCGCAGCATGGGTCTGGCGCTGTCCGAGGACGAGATCGCTTACCTCTGCGACTACTTCACGCGCATCCGGCGCAACCCCACGGACGTCGAACTGATGATGTTCGCCCAGGCGAACTCCGAGCACTGCCGGCACAAGATCTTCAACGCGGATTGGGTGATCGACGGCGTCCCGCAGGCGCAATCCCTGTTCCAGATGATCAAGCACACTCACGCCCGGCATCCGGCCGGCACGCTGGCGGCCTACGCCGACAACGCCGCCGTCATGCAAGGGGCCAGGGTTGCGCGCTTCTACCCGCACGCGGACGGTGTGTATCGGGCAGCCGAGGAGGACGCGCACATCCTGATGAAAGTTGAGACGCACAACCATCCAACCGCCATCTCGCCGTTCCCGGGCGCGGCCACCGGCTCGGGCGGCGAGATCCGCGACGAGGGCGCGACCGGACGCGGCGCGAAGCCCAAGGCCGGCCTCACCGGCTTCAGCGTCTCCGATCTGCACATCCCCGGTTTCGAGCAGCCCTGGGAGCAGCGCTACGGCAAGCCCGATCGCATCGCCTCCGCGCTGCAGATCATGCTCGAGGGCCCGATCGGCGCGGCCAGCTTCAACAACGAGTTCGGCCGGCCTAATCTGCTCGGCTACTTCCGCACCTTCGAGCAGCCGGTCGCCGGCGAGCAGCGCGGCTACCACAAGCCGATCATGATCGCCGGCGGGCTCGGCAGCATCGCCTCCGAGCAGGTCCGCAAGCAGCCGCTGGTGGAGGGCGCCGCCCTGGTGCAGCTCGGCGGGCCCGGCATGCTGATCGGGCTGGGCGGAGGCTCGGCTTCGAGCATGGGCACAGGCGACAACGTCGAGGACCTCGACTTCGACTCGGTCCAGCGCGGCAACGCCGAGCTGCAGCGCCGCGCGCAGGAAGTCATCGACCGCTGCTGGGCGCTGGGCGCGGACAATCCGATCCTGTCGATCCACGACGTCGGGGCCGGCGGGTTATCGAACGCGCTGCCCGAGCTGGTGCACGGCGGCGCTGCCGGTGGGCGCTTCGACCTGCGCGCGATTCCGAGCGAGGAGCCGGGCATGTCGCCGATGCAGGTGTGGTGCAACGAGGCGCAGGAGCGTTACGTGCTGGCGATCCGCCCCGATCGGCTGGAGGCGTTCCGCGCACTGTGCGAGCGCGAACGCTGCCCCTTTGCCGTGGTCGGCAGCGCCACGGCATCGCAGCAGCTCGTGGTCGAGGATCCGCTGTTCCGCAACCGGCCGGTGGACATGGATCTCTCCGTGCTGCTGGGCAAGCCGCCCAGGATGACGCGGCACGTGAAGCGCCAGCGTCGCGAACTGCCCGCGCTCGACCTGGCGGGCATCGAGCTGGAAGATGCGGCGATGCGCGTGCTGCGTCTGCCGGCGGTGGCCGACAAGACCTTCCTGACCACCATCGGCGACCGCACGGTGGGAGGATTGTGCAGCCGCGACCAGATGGTCGGGCCCTGGCAGGTGGCGGTATCCGACGTGGCCGTCACCTTGATGGGGTTCGACACCTTCCGCGGCGAAGCGATGGCCATCGGCGAGCGCACGCCGCTGGCGCTGATCAATGCACCCGCCTCGGGCCGCATGGCCGTGGGCGAGGCGCTCACCAACATCGCGGCGGCTCGCATCCGAACGCTCGGCGACGTAAAGCTATCGGCCAACTGGATGGCGGCAGCCGGGCACGGCGGCGAGGACGCTGCGCTCTACGACACGGTCAAAGCGGTGGGGCTGGAGCTGTGTCCCGCGCTGGGGATCAGCATCCCCGTGGGCAAAGACTCCATGTCGATGAAGACCGCCTGGCCGGGCGACGGCCGCACGCGCGAGGTGGTGGCGCCGGTGTCGCTGATCGTGTCTGCGTTCGCGCCCTGCGTGGATGCGCGCGCCACGCTCACGCCGCAGCTGCGCGCGCAGGACGGCGATACGGTGCTGCTGCTGATCGACCTCGGCGCGGGCCGTAACCGCCTGGGAGCCTCGGCGCTGGCGCAGGTGTACGGCCAGCTCGGCAGCGCGGCCCCGGACCTGGACGACCCGGCAGCGCTCGCCCGGTTCTTCGGCGTGGTGCAAGCGCTCAATGAGCAGGGACGCTTGCTCGCCTACCACGACCGTTCCGACGGGGGCCTGTTCGTCACCCTGTGCGAGATGATGTTCGCGGGCCGCGTGGGAGTGACGGTGGACATCGATGCGCTGCTGAACGGCGGCAGCGCGCTCGCCGCGCTGTTCAACGAAGAGCTGGGCGCCGTGCTGCAGGTGCGTCGGCGCGATCTGATCGCGGTGGAAGAAGCATTCGCAGCCGTCGGGCTCGCCGCCCAGTGCCATCCGCTGGGCAGCGTCAACCGGGAAGGGCGCCTGGCGGTGCGCGCGCACGGCAAGACCCTCTACGCCGAGTCGGGGGTCAACCTGCAGCGGGGCTGGTCGGAGACGACTTATCGCATGCAGAAGCTGCGCGACAACCCGCAGTGCGCGCAGGAGGAGTACGATCGGCTGCTCGATGCCGCCGACCCGGGCTTGCATGCCAGGCTGACCTACGATCCGGCGCACGACATCGCGGCTGCGTTCATCGCCGCCGGGCAGCGACCGCGGATCGCCATCCTGCGCGAGCAGGGCGTCAACGGCCAGATCGAGATGGCTGCGGCTTTCGACCGCGCCGGCTTCACCGCGGTGGACGTGCACATGACCGACATCATCGGGGGCCGCGTCAGCCTGCAGGACTTCAAGGGGATCGCCGCGTGCGGCGGCTTCAGTTACGGCGACGTGCTGGGTGCGGGCGAGGGCTGGGCAAAGTCGATCCTGTTCAACGCGCGGGCGCGCGACCAGTTCCAGGCGCTCTTCAACCGCCCGGATGCGTTCGCGCTGGGGGTATGCAACGGTTGCCAGATGATGAGCAACCTGCGCGCGCTGATCCCGGGGGCGGAGCATTGGCCGCACTTCGTGCGCAACCGGTCGGAGCAATTCGAGGCGCGACTTGCAATGGTCGAAGTGACCGCCGGCCCATCGCTGTTCTTCGCCGGCATGGCCGGCAGCCGCATCCCCATCGCGGTGGCCCATGGCGAGGGCTATGCGGAGTTCCAGAGCGCGCAGCAGCTTGCCGCGGCACGCAAGCTGGTGGCCTTGCGCTACGTGGACAACCACGGCCGCCCGGGGCCGCGCTATCCCTTCAACCCCAGCGGCTCGCCGGAAGGCATCGCAGGTCTCACCACCCCGGACGGCCGCTTCACCATCCTGATGCCGCACCCGGAACGCGTGTTCCGCACCGTGCAGAACTCCTGGCACCCCGACGAGTGGGGCGAGGATGGAGCGTGGTTGCGGATGTTCCGCAACGCGCGCGCCTGGCTCGGGTGAGAGCAGCCCAGATGCGCTGGGGCCCGGCTATTCGACCTTGGCGGCCGTGCGCAGCGCCTCGATCGTCTTGTCGCGCTTCTGCGCCAGCAGCTGCTGCTCGATGCGCTCCTTCACCTGCTCGAACGGCGGGAACTGCATCTCGCGCACGTCCTCCAGCTTGATGATGTGGTAGCCGTACTGGGTCTTGACCAGCTGCCTGGTGTAC
>DATBMG010000139.1:0-14320 GCA_036554965.1 Burkholderiales bacterium | reverse complement strand
GTGCTTCATGCGCCGCATGTGCTCGTGGGTGATGACGTCGATGTTGCCGGTTGCGCTGACGAAGATGTCCGCCTTGTCGGCGGCGTAATCCATGGTCACCACGCGATAGCCTTCCATCGCCGCCTGCAGCGCGCAGATCGGGTCTACCTCGGCCACCCACACTTGCGCGGACAGCGCGCGCAGCGCCTGCGCGCTGCCCTTGCCGACATCACCGTAGCCGCACACCAGCGCGATCTTGCCGGCCACCATCACGTCGGTGGCGCGCTTGACGCCGTCCACCAGCGATTCGCGGCAGCCGTACAGATTGTCGAACTTGGACTTGGTCACCGAGTCGTTGACGTTGATCGCCGGGAATCCCAGCTCGCCATCCTTGTGCATCTGGTACAGCCGCTTGACGCCGGTGGTGGTCTCTTCGGTCACCCCCTTGATGCCGGCCTTGAGCTTCGAGTAGAAGTTGGGGTCCTGGTCCAGACGCCGCCGGATCGCGGCGAACAGGGCGCGCTCTTCGTCGTTCGCGGGACGGCCGATGCAAGCCGGCTCGGTCTCGGCGCGCGTGCCCAAGTGCACCAGCAGCGTGGCGTCGCCGCCGTCGTCGAGAATCATGTTGGCGCTGCGACCCGCGCCGAAGGCGAAAATGCGGTGCGTGAACTCCCAGTACTCGTCCAGCGACTCGCCCTTGTAGGCAAACACCGGGGTGCCCGCCGCCGCGATCGCGGCCGCCGCGTGATCCTGGGTCGAAAAGATATTGCACGACGCCCAGCGCACTTCGGCGCCCAGGGCCTGCAGCGTCTCGATCAGCACCGCCGTCTGGATGGTCATGTGCAGGCTGCCGGCGATGCGCGCACCGCGCAACGGCTGCCCCGGGGCGAATTCCTCGCGGATCGCCATCAGCCCGGGCATCTCGGTCTCGGCGATGCGGATCTCCTTGCGGCCCCAGTCGGCCAGGGTGAGATCCGCGACGTGGAAATCGGTGGTTTGCTGGGACTGCAGGACTGCGCTCATGTTGCCTCCGTTCGACGATTCGGAACGGGCGCCGTTCGATTGCCAACCCCTTCCGAGCCTGGCAGGAGCCCCTGTCGCAGCGCCCCTCGGAGCGGGTCACAAAAAAAACGCTCGCACCCGGTTACGGGTGCGAGCGCCGTTGGTATCGCTGAGCCTGGCCGGTCTTCGGACCGGTCGCAGCGCTCCTCAGTGGGCCAAGATTATACCGCGTCCCGGTTGCAGCGGGAAGCGCTCAAGCGTGCAGCCGCACTCCTGCCTCCGCGCGCAGGGCCTCGACCTTGTCCGAGCGCTCCCAGGTGAACTCCGGCTCTTCCCGGCCGAAATGCCCGTAGGCGGCGGTCTTGGCGTAGATCGGGCGCAACAGGTCGAGCATCTGGATGATGCCCCGGGGCCGCAAGTCGAAGTGCTGCTGCACCAGTTGCTCCAGCTTCTGGTCGGCGACCTTGCCGGTTCCGAACGTGGTCACCATGATGCTGGTCGGTCGCGCCACGCCGATGGCGTAGGACACCTGGATCTCGCACTTGCTGGCCAGGCCGGCGGCCACGATGTTCTTGGCCACGTAGCGCGCGGCGTAGGCTGCGGATCGGTCCACCTTCGAGGGGTCCTTCCCGGAGAAAGCGCCGCCGCCGTGGTGCGCCGCCCCGCCGTAAGTGTCGACGATGATCTTGCGGCCGGTCAGCCCGCAGTCGCCCTGCGGTCCACCCACCACGAAACGCCCGGTGGGATTGACCAGGTACTTGATCTCGCCCTTCATCAAGTGCCTCGGCAGAACCGGTTTGATGATCTCCTCGATGACGCTCTCGCGCACCTTCTCCAGGGTGACGTCCGGTGCATGCTGGGTGGACAGCACCACCGTGTCGATGCTGTCCGCTTTACCGTCGCGATAGCGCACGGTCACCTGCGACTTCGCGTCCGGCCGCAGCCAGGGGAGCCGCCCGTCTCGGCGCAGATTGGACTGGCGCTCCACCAGGCGGTGCGCCAGATAGATCGGCAGCGGCATGAGCTGCGGCGTCTCGTCGCAGGCGTAGCCGAACATCAGACCCTGATCGCCGGCGCCCTGATTGAGCGGGTCGTCCTGCGCCTTGTCCACGCCCTGCTTGATATCCGGGCTCTGCTTGTCGTAGGCGACCAGCACGGCGCAGCCTTTGTAATCGATGCCGTACTCGGTGTTGTCGTAGCCGATGCGCCGGATGGTTTCGCGCGCCACCTGCTGGAAGTCCACCACGGCGCTGGTGGTGATCTCGCCGGCCATCACCACCAGCCCGGTGTTGACCAGCGTTTCCGCGGCCACTCGTGCGGTTTTGTCCTGGGCTAAGATAGCGTCCAGCACGGCGTCGGAGATCTGATCCGCCACCTTGTCCGGATGCCCCTCGGACACCGACTCGGAAGTAAACAGGTATTCGCTCATTGACGGAAGGCCGCTCGCGCACGTTTTGGAACCGGGCCAAAGAATAGCAGATTGCGCCTGTGGCACAAAGGCTGAGGGAGTGCTCTGACATTCTCGTTGCCTCCGGCGGCCCAGTTGCCGACGGGCGAGTCGCACAGGCCGCAAGCGCTGCTCGGGCGCATCGCCCACCGCGCTTCTCCCCGCTTCTGGTCGAGGCTGCGCACGAGCGATGTGCGCACACCCCGGGTCCGCGCGCGGCGCGTTTCGCGCGTGAGTTTTTACATTCCGCTTCCCGCGCTGGCCGCATGAGCCGCCTCGGCATCCTGCTGCTGTGGCTGCTGCACTTCCTGCCGCTGGCGCTGCTTGCGCCCATCGGCCGCGGCATCGGCCTGCTCGCCTATCTGCTGATCGGCAAGCGCCGGCGCATCGCCCGCACCAACCTGCGGCTGTGCTTTCCCACGCTGAGCGACCGGGAACGCGAGCGCCTGCTGCGCACGCACTTCCAGTGCTTCGGACGCGCTCTGGTGGAGTCCGGCATCGCCTGGTGGGGTTCGCCGGAGCGGTTGCGGCGGGTGGTGCGCATCGAAGGCCAGGATCACGTGGAGCGGCTGCAGGGTGAGCGCTTCATCGCCCTGGTGCCGCACTTCGTGGGCATCGAGCTGGAGGGCTTGCGCATGGCCATGGACTATCGCGGAGTAGCCGTGTACGTGCGCCAGAAGGATCCGTTCGTCGATGCGTTCCTCAAGCGCAAGCGCGAGCGCTTCGCCGGCACGCGCATGATCCTGCGGCGCGAGGGCGTGAAGGCCATCCTGCGCGCGCTGCGCGACGGCCGGGCGCTGCAGCTGTCGCCGGACATGGACCTGGGGCCGAAGGACGCGGTGTTCGTGCCCTTCTTCGGCGTGCCGGCGGCGACCGTGACCGCGCTGTCGCGCATGGCGCGCTTGATGAAGCTGCGGATCGTCCCGCTGGTCGTGCGCCAGCTTCCCGGCGGACGCGGCTACGTGGCGCGCTTCTACCCGGCGTGGGAGGGCTACCCCGGCGCGTCGGTCGAGGACGATACCCGCCGCATGAACGCCTTCCTCGAGGAGCGCATCCGCGAGATGCCGGAGCAGTACTTGTGGACGCACCGCCGCTTCAAGACCCGCCCCGCCGGCGAGCGCGGTGTGTATTGAGACCGCATCGGCATTTCCCCAGCATCATCGGTTTCGAGCGGATAGAATACTCGCCGGTGCCGTTGTCCAATGATATCGGCCCAGGTCGATGCGGCTGAAGTTCACCAAGATGCAGGGCGTGGGCAACGACTTCGTGGTGATCGACGCGGTCAACCAGCGGGTGCGCCTGGACGCGTCCGCCGCGCGCCGGCTCGCCGACCGCCACTTCGGCGTGGGTTGCGACCAGATCCTGCTGATCGAGGCGCCGCGCAAGGCGGGCACGGACTTCTACTACCGCATCTTCAACTCCGACGGCAACGAGGTGCAGCAATGCGGCAACGGCGCGCGCTGCTTCCTGCGCTACGTGCGCGACAAGGGTCTTGCGAGCAAGGACGCGGTCCGGGTCGAAACGCTGTCCGGCGTGATCGTCCCACGGCTGGAGCCGGACGGCCGCGTGACGGTGGACATGGGCGCACCGCAGTTCGAGCCCGCCCGCATCCCCTTCCTCGCCGAGCGCCAGGCGCTGACCTACTGGATCGAGGTGGACGGCCAGCCGGTGGAGATCAGCGCCTTGTCCATGGGCAACCCGCACGCCGTGCAGATCGTGGAGGATGTACAGGCCGCGCCCGTGCTCACGCAAGGGCCGCTGATCGAGCGCCACCCGCGCTTCCCGCAGGGAGCCAATGCCGGCTACATGCAGCTCATGAGCCGCGGGCACATCCGGCTGCGCGTCTACGAGCGCGGCGCCGGCGAGACGCTGGCGTGCGGCACCGGCGCCTGCGCGGCGGTGGTGGCCGGCATCACGCGCGGCCATCTGGACGGCCGCGTGCGGGTGACCACGCACGGCGGAGACTTGACCATCGCCTGGGCCGGCGAGCGGCAACCGGTGCTGATGACCGGGCCGGCCGAGAGCGTTTTCGAAGGGGAGATCGAGCTTTGACCATCGGCACACTGCGGCCCGAGGAGGTCGCGAAGTACCTCAAGGACCATCCGGAGTTCTTCGACCAGTACGCGGAGCTGCTGGCCGGCATCTATGTGCCGCATCCCTACGGCGGCCACGCCATCCCGCTGGCCGAGCGCCAGGTGCTCGGCCTGCGCGAGCGCAGCCGGGCGCTGGAGGGCAAGCTGCGCGAGCTGGTCCAGTTCGGCGAGGAGAACGACACCATCAGCGACCGCGTGCATCGGATCAGCCTGGCACTGCTCGCCGCGCGCGATCTACCCGGTGTGCTGCAGGTGCTCGACAGCGGCCTGCGCGAGGACTTCGCGGTGCCAGAGGTGGCGCTGCGGCTGTGGCCGGGCCAGCCGGACGCGGCCCGCGCCGAGCTGGAGCCGGTGAGCGAAGAGGCGCGCGTGTTCGCCGACAGCCTGGCCGGCCCGTATTTCACCGATCGCCCGATGTTCGAGAGCGCGGAATGGTTCGGCGTCGGAGGCGATGTGCTGCGCTCGTTCGCGTACGTGACGCTGCGCGCCGAACGCTCGCTGGGCGTGCTGGCGATGGCGAGCCCGGAGCCCGACCGCTTCACCGCGGAGATGGGCACGCTATACGTGGCGCGCCTGGGCGAGCTGGCCGGCACGGCCGTGCGCCGCCATCTTCCGGGGTAAAGCCGGCGCGATGGCCGACCGGACTTCCGCCGCGCAACGCTTGTTCGACGCCTTTCTCGCCCATCTCGCGCAGGAACGGCGGCTGAGCCCGCACACGGTGCAGGCCTACGGGCGCGACGTGCGCGTTCTGCTCGACCTGACCGAGGAGGCGGTGCCGCTCCCGGACATCCGCATGCCTCAGGCACGCCGGCTGGCGGGGCAGCTGCATGCGCGCGGGCTCGACGGTCGATCCATTGCGCGCATGCTCTCGGCCTGGCGCGCCTTCTTCCGCTACCTGGCGCGCGATCATGGTTTCACTCACAACCCGTTCCAGGGGATCCGCGCGCCCAGGTCGGCGAAGAACCTGCCCAAAGCGCTGTCGCCGGACGAAGCCGGCAAGCTGATGGAGCTCGCCGCGCTCGACGACCTCGCCGTGCGCGATCGCGCGATCTGCGAGCTGTTCTATTCCTCCGGCCTGCGGCTGTCCGAGCTGACGGGGTTGCAACTGGGCGATGTGAGCTTCAGCGATCGGACTGTGCGCGTCACGGGCAAAGGCAGCAAGACGCGCGTGGTGCCGGTCGGGCGCTTCGCCCTGCAGGCGCTGACGGCCTGGCTGGCGGCGCGCGCGGCGATGACGCGGCCCGAAGAGCAGGCGCTGTTCGTCGCACGCACCGGCCGGCCGCTGGCGGCGCGCGGGGTGCAGCGCTGCCTGCGGCGCCGTGCCGTGCAGCAGGGGCTGACGCAGCCGGTGCACCCGCACATGCTGCGCCATTCGTTCGCTTCGCACGTGCTGCAGTCGAGCGGCGACCTGCGCGCGGTGCAGGAGATGCTGGGTCACGCCAGCATCTCCACCACGCAGGTGTACACGCACCTGGACTTCCAGCATCTGGCCAAGGTCTACGACGCCGCGCATCCGCGCGCGCGCAAGAAGAAGACCTGAATCTGCAGCGCCTGCCGTGGCAGATCTCATTCTCAAGGCAGGCCGGGAGAAGTCGCTCCTGCGCCGCCATCCGTGGATTTTTTCTGGTGCGGTGGCGCGCGTGGACGGCGAGCCGGCTTTGGGCGAGACGGTGGCGCTGCGCGCGAGCGGCGGTGCGTTCCTTGCCTGGGGCGCCTACAGTCCGCGTTCGCAAATCGTGGCGCGGGTATGGAGCTGGAACGAGCAGGAACCGCCCGGCCCGGCGCTGATGCGGGCGCTGCTGGCGCGCGCCATCACCATGCGCCGCGAACAGCTCGCCGATGCGCAGGCCGTGCGCCTGGTGCACGGCGAATCCGACGGCATGCCGGGCTTGGTGGTCGATCGCTACGCAGGCGTGCTCGTGCTCCAGGTGTCGAGCGCAGGTGCTGCCCGGTGGCGCGAGGCGATCGCCGACGCGCTCGTGGCGCTGACCGGCGTGCACGATATCTACGAACGCTCGGACGCGGACGTCCTGGCGCTGGAGGGGTTGGCGCAGCAGGTGGGCGTGCTGCGCGGCGCGGCGCCGCACGATCCGCTGATCATCGAAGAGCACGGGCTGAAGCTGGCGGTCAGCGTGCTGCGCGGCCACAAGACCGGCTACTACCTCGACCAGCGCGACAATCGGCGACTGGTGCGCGGCCTTTCCTCGGGACGCGAGGTGCTCGACTGCTTCTGCTACACCGGCGGGTTTGCGCTGAACGCCCTGGCCGGCGGCGCGCGCCGTGTGACCGCCGTCGATTCCTCGGCCGGGGCGCTGGCCGCGGTGCGCGACAATGTGCAGCGCAACGGCGTGCAAGCCGGGCATGTCGAGTGTGTCGAAGCCGACGTGTTCGAACAGCTGCGGCGGTTGCGCAACGAAAGCCGGCGTTACGATCTGATCGTCCTCGACCCGCCCAAGTTCGCGCCCACGGCGGCGCTCGCCGAGCGCGCCGCGCGCGGCTACAAGGACATCAACCTGCTGGCGCTCAAGCTGCTCGCGCCCGGCGGGCTGCTGGTCACGTTCTCCTGCTCGGGCGGCGTGTCGCGCGATCTGTTCCAGAAGATCGTCGCCGGCGCCGCCGCTGACGCCGGCATCGACGCACAGATCCTGCGCTGGCTCTCGGCGGCACCCGACCATCCGGTGGCGCTCGGCTTCCCGGAGGGCGAATACCTGAAGGGGCTGCTGTGCCGGGTCTCTTCAGGTTGAAAACCCCATGCACCACACAGCGACTGAGTTCATCGTAGTGCGCCACGGCGAGACCGCGTGGAACGCGCAGACGCGCATCCAGGGCCATCTCGACAGCCCGCTCAACGAAGAAGGGCTGGCGCAGGCGCTGCTGGTGGCGGAGCGCCTGGCCCACGAGCAGTTCGATCATTTCTACTGCAGCGATCTCGGGCGCGTGCTGCAGACCGTGCAGCCGCTGGTGGACCGCACCGGCAAGCGCCCGCTGCCGACCCCGCGGCTGCGCGAGCGCAACCTGGGCGTTTTCCAGGGACTCACCCATGCCGAGTGCCAGCGCGACTGGCCGCAGGACTACGCGCGCTTCCACGCGCGCGACCCGGATCACGCGATGCCCGGCGGGGAAAGCATCCGCCAGTTGTATGCACGGGTGTCCGCTTTCTTCGACGAGGCGGCCGCCGCGCACGCCGGCCAGCGCGTGCTCGCGGTGACCCACGGCGGCGTGCTCGATGCCCTGTACCGGACCGCCACCGCGATGCCGCTGGATCGCGTGCGCGACTTCCCGCTGTACAACGCCAGCCTCAACTGGCTGCGGCACAGCGGCGGGCGCTGGCACGTCGCGCGCTGGGGCGACATCTCGCACCTCACCCGCGACGCGGCGCTGGACGATTTCTGAGCCGGCCCTTTGAACTCGCCGGCAAACCGCGCTAGACTATGCGCCGCTAGACGCAGCGTCGTGGGCAGCCGCATTGCTTCCGACGCTTTTCCCGGACAGGCACCACACCTGCTCAGCATGGCGCCGCGGCGCACGATTGCCCATCTGTTCCTGGTGTTGGCCCTGCTGCTGGCGCAGCAGGTGCTCACCGCGCACCCGTTCGCGCATCGTGCCGGCGCCGCCGACACGCAGGACGATCAGTCCGTGCCGGGCGAGCGCGTGCTATGCGCGCTGTGCGCGGCAGGCGCTGCATCGAGCAGTGCCCTGCCCAGCGCCGGTCATCCTCCGTTTGTCAGCGGCGCTCAGGTTTTCGAACCGGCGCCGATCACCTGGGCCTACCGCCCGCCTCTGACCCGCGCATTCTCCGCGCGGGCGCCGCCAGCACTCCTCTGAGTCGTCGAGCACCGTTTCACGCCCCGCCGCGCACGGCGGCGGCGTGCATCGTCAATTGACCTCAGAGGAGTGTGCTGATGTTCAAGCTCAAGGCCACGGCCGTCGCCGTCACGGCATGCTGCACCCTGCCGCTTGGCGCGTCCGCGCAGGACAGCGCCGCGCTGGACGAGATCCGCCGGGAAATCCAGCAATTGAAGCAGACCTACGAGAACCGCATCCAGGCGTTGGAAAAGCGCCTGCAGGACGCCGAGGCGGCCGCGGCGCAGACCCCGGCGGCTACCGAGACGGCGAAAACTGCGCCGCAGGCCGCAGCAGCGCCTGCGGTGGCGGCGCCCGCCGCCAAGCAAGTCACGGACAACGCGTTCAACCCGGCGATGTCGCTCATTCTCCAGGGCGTCTATGGGGACCTGAAACAATCCCCGGACGAGTATGCGGTGACCGGCTTCGCCGACCCCGGCGCGATCAACCCGGGCACGCGCGGCTTCTCGCTGGGCGAATCGGAACTCAATCTCTCGGCCAACATCGATCAGCTGTTCTACGGCAACCTGCTGATCGCCTTCGAAGAAGGAAGCGCCGAGGTCGAGGAAGCCTTCTTCCAGACGCTAGCGCTCGGGTATGGTCTCACCGTCAAGGGCGGACGCTTCTTCTCGGGCATCGGTTACCAGAATGCGGTGCATCCGCACGCCTGGGACTTCTTCGATGCCGCGCTGGTGCAGCGCTCGTTCCTGGGCAACAACTACGGCGACGACGGCGTGCAAGCGACCTGGATCGCGCCGCTGCCGATCTACGTGGAACTTGGCGCCGAAGTCGGTGCGGGGCGCTCGTTACCCGGCACCTTCGAGGAGGATACCGAGCTCGCGGAGGTCGAGCGGAACAAGAACGGCCCCGGCGCCTACGCGCTGTTCGGCCGTCTGGGAGGCGACATCGGAGCGAGCAACAGCTACCGCGTGGGCGTGTCGTACCTCGACACCTCTACGGACGACGGGCAGTTCGCGCTGGCCGACTTCGACACGCGCACCGGCGTCGAGAACGCGTACAACGGCGACGCACGCCTATACGGCGTGGACGCGGTGTGGAAGTGGGCTCCCAACGGCAATCCCGCGCAGCGCAACTTCAAGCTGGTGGCGGAGTGGATGCAACTCGAGCGCGAGGGCGACCTCACCTTCGATGTGACCGGCCTCGCCCAAACAGACGCCTTCAAGCTGCGCCAATCGGGTTGGTACGTCCAGGGCGTGTACCAGTTCATCCCGGCCTGGCGCATGGGCCTGCGCTATGACCAGCTCGATCAGGGGTCATCCAGCCTGGGCGCGAACGCCAACAACATTCCCGACGTCGACTACGACCCCAGACGCTGGTCGGCGATGGTGGACTGGACGCCGTCGGAGTTCAGCCGCTGGCGGCTGCAGTACAGCAACGACGAGTCGCGCGAAGACGTCACCGATCACCAGGTGTTCCTGCAATACATCTTCAGCCTGGGCGTGCACGGCGCCCACAAGTTCTGAGAGGCCAGCCATGAAACTGCTCTGCATATTCGCCTTCGGCCTGCTCGCCGCGCTCCCCGGCGCGGCGGTGCAGGCCGCGCTCAACGTGTTCGCCTGCGAGCCCGAGTGGGCGGCGCTGGTGAAGGAGCTGGGCGGCGACAAGGTGTCGGTGTTCCAGGCGATCAACGCCCAGCAGGACGTGCATCGCATCGAGGCGCGGCCCAGCCTGATCGCGCGGGTGCGCGGCGCCGACATGCTGGTGTGCACCGGCGCCGACCTGGAGATCGGCTGGCTGCCGTTGCTGCTGCGCTCGGCCGGCAACCGCAAGATCCAGCCCGGGCAACCGGGCCATTTCATGGCCGCCGATTTCGCGCTGAAGATCGAAGTCCCGGAGCGCCTGGATCGAGCGGAGGGGGATGTGCATCCCTACGGCAACCCGCACATCCATCTCGATCCGCACAACGTCGCGCGCGTCGCGAAAGCACTCGGCGAGCGCCTGGCCCAGGTGGACGCGGGCAACGCCGGCCACTACCAGGCGCGCACCGGCGCTTTCCTGGAGCGCTGGGAGCAGGCGATCCCGCGGTGGGAGGCGCAGGCCGCCGCGCTCAAGGGCATGCGCGTGGTGTCGCACCATAGGGATTACAACTACCTGTTCGGCTGGCTCGGCATGCAAGGCGCGCTCAGCCTGGAGCCGAAGCCCGGTGTGCAGCCCAGCGCCGCCTATCTGGGCCAGCTGCTCACCAAGCTCGCGGCGGAGCCCGCCGACGCCATCACGCGCTCGGTGTACAACGACCCCAAGCCCGCCCAGTGGCTGAGCGAACGCGCCAAGCTGCCGGTTGCCGTGCTGCCCTACACGGTGGGCGGGACGCCGGAAGCGAACGACCTGTTCGGTCTGTTCGACGACAGCATCAAGCGTCTGCTGACGGTGAGAACGCCGGCATGAACGCGACCAGCCTCGCCATCGTGCTGCCGGCGCTCGCGGCGGGGCTGCTGGTGGCCGCCACGCACGTCCCGCTCGGGATGCAGGTGCTCGCCCGCGGCATCATCTTCATCGACATCGCGATCGCGCAGATCGCCGGTCTGGGTGTGCTGCTCGCCGACTACTTCGGGTTCGAGGCGCAAGGCATCGCCGTGCAGGTGTCCGCGCTGAGCGCTGCGCTCGCGGGCGCTTTGCTGCTGACCTGGACCGAACGGCGCTGGCCCGAGGTGCAGGAGGCCATCATCGGAGTGGTGTTCATCCTCGCCGCCACCGCGCAGATCCTGGTGCTCGCCGGCAACCCCCATGCCGGCGAGCATTTGAAAGATCTGCTCGTGGGCCAGATCCTCTGGGTCGGCGGGGAGCAGCTGCTCGCGGTCGCGATGGTCACGGCGGTGGTGCTGGCGCTGTGGTTCGGCGTGATGCGCGGGGCCGGACGCATCGGTTTCTATCTCCTCTTCGGGCTCAGCGTCACCGCCTCCGTGCAGCTGGTGGGCATCTACCTGGTGTTCGCGACCCTGATCATCCCGGCGCTCGCCACGCGCCAGGCCGCCCGCCGGCGTCTCACCAAGGCGTACGCGGTGGCGGCCGCCGGCTACGCTATCGGGCTGACGTTGTCCGCCTGGCTCGATCTGCCCTCGGGAGCCGCGGTGGTCTGGGCGCTCGCGGCCGTGGGCGTGGTGCTGTTCGCGCTGGAAGGCCGTCGCAGCCTGAAGCCGGCTGTCGGGTAAACTTGGCACGCTTGAGCCGAAAACTTGCTCCGCTTGAGCCGACAACGTGCTCCGCTTGAGCCGACAACGTGCTCCGCTTGGGCCGACAACTTGCTTGAGCGTCGGTCGTTCGCCTTTCGCCGAGAACCGATCATGGAGCCCGCAACCAGGCTGTTCGCCGCCATCCATACGCAGAGCCTCACGCCGGTTCAGGAGGCGGCCGTGATGTACGCCAACGGCCGCAGCGACGAGGCGCAGCGGCTGCTGCAGCAGGCGATCGAGGCGGGCGGCGAGAGCGACGTGCGACCCTGGCACCTCCTGCTCGGCCTGTACCGCATCGAGGGCGATTGGCAGAGCTTCGAATCGCTCGCCGCGTGCTTCGAACGCACCTTCCAGCGCGCCGCCCCGAACTGGTTGAGCGACGAATCGCTGGCCCATCTCCCGCCGGAGATGCGTCCCGGCGGGGAAGTGTATTGCGCCCTGGCGGGCGTCCTCGACCGGCGCAGCGCCGCCGCTCTGGAACCGCTGTCCCGGTTGGCGCAGCGTTACGCCGGCGTGCACATCGATGCCAGCAAGGTCACCGCGGTCGACGGTGAGGGCTCCCGGTCTCTGGCGCAGCTGCTGGCTATGCTCGGCGACAACGGCAACGGCGTTGTGCTGACCGGCGCCGAACACCTGACGCATCTGCTGCGGCGGGCCGTGGATAGCGACGGCAGCCAGATGCCTTGCTGGATCCTGCTGCTCGAGCTGCTGCGCCTGCGCGGCCTGCAAGCCGACTTCGAGCGCACCGCGCTCGAGTACGCGCTGGCCGCCGGGGCGACGCCGCCGGAGTGGCGACCCGTGCTGATGCCGGTTGTCGCACCGCGCGATCTGCAGGAGAAGCGCGACCAACCTCGCTACCAGGCCGGGCCCGAGGTGATGCGCCTGACCGACGTGCTCGCCGGCGCCACCGACCGCCAGCTGGACGCGCTGCAGACCTTCGCCGCGGAGCGCCAGTACGTCAACCTGAACCTGGCCACGCTGGCGCGCATCGATCTCGCCGGCGCCAGCGCCTTGATCGGGCTGATCAACGGCATGGTGGCCAGCGGCAAGGTGGTGCGCCTGCTGCGCCCCAACCCTCTGGTGGAGGCGCTCCTCGAGACGTTGCACCTCGACCCGCGGGTGCAGCTGGTGCGGGCGCCTTGAAGAACCGGCGCGCGCCACCCATCTTCGGAGCAGAATGGATTCCTACCACGGCACCACCATCCTTTCCGTGCGCCGCGGGCGCAGCGTGGCGCTGGGCGGCGACGGTCAGGTGACCCTGGGCAACATCGTGGTCAAGTCCACCGCGCGCAAGGTGCGCCGCCTGTATCACGACCGTATCCTGGCCGGTTTCGCCGGCGGCACGGCGGACGCGTTCACGCTGTTCGAACGCTTCGAGGCCAAGCTCGAGAAGCACCAGGGCCACCTGGTGCGTTCAGCGGTCGAGCTGGCGAAGGACTGGCGCACCGATCGCATCCTGCGCCGGCTGGAGGCAATGCTCGCCGTGGCGGACCGCGACAGCTCGCTCATCGTCAGCGGCAACGGCGACGTGCTCGAACCCGAGCTGGGGCTGCTCGCCATCGGCAGCGGCGGCGGCTACGCGCAAGCCGCCGCCAGGGCGCTGCTGGAGAACACCGAGCAGACGCCGGCCGAGATCGTCAAGAAGGCGCTCAGCATCGCCGGAGACCTGTGCATCTATACCAATCAGCAGCACGTGATAGAAACTCTGGAGTGAGGGGCTAGGAGTTAGGATCTAGGGGGGCGTTGAGCGGCTGTGCCGCTCCTTATCGTTTCCCTAGATCCCAGCTCCTAGATCCCAGATTCTCTTCATCATGTCCGGCATGACCCCCCAAGAGATCGTCCACGAGCTGGACAAGCACATCATCGGCCAGCACGCCGCCAAGCGCGCGGTGGCCATCGCGCTGCGCAACCGCTGGCGCCGCCAGCAGGTGGCCGAGCCGCTGCGCCAGGAAATCACGCCCAAGAACATCCTGATGATCGGGCCCACGGGTGTGGGCAAGACCGAGATCGCGCGCCGCCTGGCGAAGCTGGCGGACGCGCCTTTCATCAAGGTCGAAGCGACCAAGTTCACCGAGGTCGGCTATGTCGGGCGCGACGTGGACACCATCGTGCGCGACCTGGCGGAGACTGCCATCAAGCAGACGCGGGAGCAGGAGATGCGCAAGGTCATGAGCCGCGCACAGGACGTCGCCGAGGACCGGGTGCTGGACGTGCTGCTGCCGCCGGCGCGCGAGTTCGGCTTAGGCGGCGGGCCGGCCGATGCCGCCGAGAACCTCACGCGCCAGAAGTTCCGCAAGAAACTGCGCGAAGGGGAGCTCGACGACAAGGAGATCGAGATCGAAGTGGCGGCGGTGCAACCGCAGATGGAGATCCTCGCCCCACCTGGCATGGAGGACCTGACCTCGCAGATCCAGTCCATGTTCCAGAACCTGGGGGGCGGCCGACGCCGGCTGCGCAAGCTGCGGGTGCAGGAGGCTTTGAAGCTGCTCGCCGAGGAGGAAGCGGCCAAGCTGGTCAACGACGAAGAGCTGAAAGCGCGCGCCATCCGCAACGTCGAGCAGAACGGCATCGTGTTCCTGGACGAGATCGACAAGATCGCCACCCGCAGCGAGGTGGCTGGTGCGGACGTCTCGCGCCAGGGCGTGCAGCGCGACCTGCTGCCGCTGGTGGAGGGCACCACCGTGTCCACCAAGTACGGCATGATCAAGACCGATCACATCCTGTTCATCGGCAGCGGCGCCTTCCACTTCGCCAAGCCCTCGGAC
>DATBMG010000135.1:0-4671 GCA_036554965.1 Burkholderiales bacterium | reverse complement strand
TCGAACAGCTTCACGCCGCGCTCGATGCAGAACTCGATCGCCTGGTAATAACAGGTCTCGAAGTGCAGGCCCGAGTGGTACTCGGTGGCGCCCCAGTAGCGGCCGTAGAGCGTGGCGCCGCCGAGCACGTTCAGCGCGCTCGCCACCGGCCGCCCGCCGCGCTCGCCGAGCACCAGCACCAGGTGCTCGGGCATGCTGTGCGCGAGGTGGCGGAAGAAGGCGCGGTTGAGATACGGCGTGGAGTGGTGCTGGCGGTAGGTGCGGTTGTAGCAGCGCGTGAAGAAATCCCAGTCGGCCTCGCCTGCCTCGCTCCCCGACAGGCGCCGGAACACGATCCCGGCCTCGCGCACGCGGCGCCGCTCCTGCTTGATCTTCTTGCGTTTGTCATGGCTCATGCCGGCCAGGAAGTCGTCGAAGTCGCGGTAGCCGGGGTTTTCCCAGTGGAACTGCACGCTGGCGCGCAGCATCAGGCCGCGCGCTTCCAGCTCCCGCGCCTGCGCCTCCGGCGGCAGCAGGACGTGCAGCGAGGATGCATGCTGCTCCGCGGCCAGCCTGAAGGCGGCGTCCAGCAGTCGCCGCCGCAGCTCGGAGGAGGGTGCCAGCAACCGCGGCCCGGTGGCTGGGGTGAACGGCACCGCGCACAGCAGCTTGGGGTAGTAGGGCAGCCCGTGGCGCTGGTAGGCATCCGCCCACCCCCAGTCGAACACGTACTCGCCGTAGGAATGGCTCTTCAGATACAGCGGCATCGCGCCCTGCAGCCGACCGTCCTCCCACAGCGTGACGTGGCGGGGCGTCCAGCCGGTGTCCGGTACGACGCAGCCGGTTTGCTCTAGCCCGTCCAGGAAGGCGTGCCGCAGGAACGGGCTGGCGCCGGCCAGCGCGTCCCATTCGGCCGGCGCGACATCGGCCAGGCTGGAGAGGATGCGCGATCTCATCGGGGAGTCCCGTGCGCCGGAGCGGCGGGGCGGGCAGATTCTATTGCAGCGCGGGAGTGACTATACTGTAGCCGGGCCCGCCCGGGCGCCGTTCATCACTGCGCCGTCCATCACTCACTGCAAGTGGGGAGCGAAATGAAGAAGATCGAAGCCATCGTGAAGCCGTTCAAGCTGGACGAGGTACGTGAGGCGCTGTCCGAGATCGGCGTCACCGGCTTGACGGTGACCGACGTGAAGGGTTTCGGGCGCCAGAAGGGCCACACCGAGCTGTATCGCGGCGCCGAGTACGTGGTGGATTTCCTGCCCAAGGTCAAGGTCGAGGTGGTGGTCGCAGACAAGCTCCTGGAAACGGCGATCGAAGCCATCGTGCGCTCGGCGCGTACCGGCAAGATCGGCGACGGCAAGATCTTCGTCACCACCGTCGAGCAGGTGATCCGCATCCGCACCGGCGAGACCGACGAAGCGGCGGTCTGAGCGCAGCGGCGGGCAGCTCACTCGTCCTCGCGCACCTCGCGTTTTGCGGCGCGCGACTGCAGCAGCACCATCACCGCACCGGTGCCGCCTTCGGCCGGGCGCGCCTCGCAGTATGCCAGGACGTCCCCGCGCTGGGTCAGCCAGGCCGCCACCTCGCGCTTGAGCACCGGCTCGCCATGCCGCGAGCCGCGCCCCTTGCCGTGGATCACGCGCACGCAGCGCAGCCCGCGGCTGTGCGCCGCGTTGAAGAAGTCGGCGAGCAGCGCGCGCGCCTCCTGCGCACGCGCGCCGTGCAGATCGAGCTCTTCCTGCACCGCCCAGAACCCGCCGCGCAGCCGGCGCAGCACCTGCGGCGACATGCCCGGCCGCAGGAACGCCAGCGCATCGCCCGACTCCAGCTCCGGCTCGGCCGAGCCACTCAGGCTGTCCTCCAGCACTTGCCGATTGTCCTCGAGCCGTTGCAGCGGCAGCGGCGGAGGCTTCTGCGGGGCGTGCACCACCCGGCCCGATTCGCGCAACGGCGTGACGTCCTTCACCGCCTCGCGGAAGGCTTCCCCCTCGTCGTCTTCTTTGCGTAGTCGCTGCTTGGCCATTCTGATCACGCCTTGCTCGTGCGCGTCCCGCCGATGCGAATCGCAACTCCGGAAAACGGCGACGACCTATCCGCCGAGCGCGTCGAGATACTTCTCCGCATCGAGCGCCGCCATGCAGCCGCTGCCCGCGCTGGTCACCGCCTGGCGGTAGACGTGATCCTGCACGTCGCCCGCGGCGAACACGCCGGGGACGCTGGTGGCGGTGGCGTTGCCCTCACGCCCGCCGGCGGTGACGATGTAGCCGTTCTCCATCGCCACCTGCCCGTCGAAGATCTGCGTGTTCGGCGTGTGGCCGATGGCGATGAACAATCCCTTCACCTCAAGGTTGCGGGTCGCGCCACTCTGGGCGTGCTTGATGCGCACGCCGGTGACGCCGCTCTTGTCGCCCAGCACCTCGTCGAGCGTGTGGTTCCACTCGGTGCGCACGTTGCCCGATTGCGCCTTCTGCATCAGCCGGTCGATCAGGATCTTCTCGGCGCGCAGCTTGTCGCGCCGGTGCACCAGGGTGACGCTGCGCGCGATGTTGGCCAGATACAGCGCCTCTTCCACCGCCGTGTTGCCGCCGCCGACCACGGCCACGTCCTGCCCCTTGTAGAAGAACCCGTCGCAGGTCGCGCAGGCGGACACGCCCTTGCCCATGAATTGCTGCTCCGAGGGCAGCCCCAGGTACTTGGCCGATGCCCCGGTGGCGATGATCAGCGCATCACAGGTATAAGTAGCCTGATCGCCGAGCAGGGTGAGCGGCTTGTCGCCGAGCTGCGCGGTGTGGATGTGGTCGAAGACGATCTCGGTGCCGAAGCGCTCGGCGTGCTTCTGGAAGCGCTCCATGAGCTCGGGGCCCTGGACGCCTTGCCAATCGGCCGGCCAGTTGTCCACGTCGGTAGTGGTCATCAGCTGTCCTCCCTGCGCGATGCCGGTGATCAGCACGGGATGGAGATTGGCGCGGGCGGCATACACCGCGGCGCTGTAGCCGGCGGGGCCCGAGCCCAGGATCAGGAGGCGTGCGTGCTTGGTCGAGGTGGCCATGATACGCGGTAGATGGGGGTGAACCTGCGCGAAACCAGGAATCTAGCAGACCGGGAATCTAGCAGGCCAGAAATCTGACAGTCGGAGCGCGCCAGTGTCGAATCGCAGCGGCCCGGCGGGCGGCGCTTGCTGGCGCCGGGATGCGGGCCGCGGGGCGTGGCTATAATGCGGCATGGCAGGCAATCGTTCCGCGCGGGATACCGTTCAGGGAAAATCGCTCGGTCGCCCAACGTGAGACTCGATCACAGCTTCCCCAGATCCAGGTCCGCAGCCGCCAGGCAGCGCGCACCGCTACCGCCCCGGGTCGCCGGCCTGGTGCGCGAATCGTGGTGGTGGCTGCTGGTGGCCGCCGCCGTCTATCTGGTCCTCGTCCTGTCCACCTACGACAAGGCCGACCCGGCGTGGTCGCACGGCATCGGGCCGGGCGAGATCCACAACGCGGGCGGGCGCTTCGGTGCCTGGGTGGCCGACATCCTGCTGTCTCTGTTCGGGCTGTCCGCGTACTGGAGCGCGGTGTTTCTGCTGTTCGGCACTTGGTGGGGTTACCGCCGCCTGGATAGCGGCAGCAGCGTCGACCGCAGGCCGTTCTGGATCGCCTCGATCGGGTTCCTCGCGCTGCTGTTGGCGAGCGCCAGCCTCGAGGCGCTGCGCCTGCATTCGCTTTCGGCCGAGCTGCCGCTCGGCCCCGGCGGCATCCTTGGACTGGCGCTGAGCGGAGTGGTGCACAACCTCTTCGGTTTCACCGGCAGCACCCTGGCGTTGCTGTGCGTGGGCGCGGTGGGCTTCAGCCTGCTGTCCGGGCTGTCCTGGCTGGACCTGGCCGAGCGCATCGGCGAGTGGCTCGAGCGCGGCTACGCGGCGCTGCGCACGCGCTGGGACGCCGCGCGCGACCGCAAGCTCGGCGAGACCGCAACGCAGCTACGCGAAGAAGCGGTGGAGGAGGAGAAGAGGATCCTCGAAGTGCACCGGCCGTTGCACATCGAACCGCCGCAGCTCGTCACGCCGAAATCCGAGCGCGTCGCCCGCGAGCGGCAGAAGCCGCTGTTCGAGGACCTGCCGGACTCGCCGTTACCTCCGCTCGCGCTGCTCGACGAGACGGCCTCCAGCGTCGAGGCGTTGTCGGCCGAGACGCTCGAGTACACCTCGCGCCTGATCGAGAAGAAGCTGCTCGACTTCGGCATCGAGGTGAAGGTGGTGGCCGCCTATCCCGGGCCGGTGATCACGCGCTACGAGCTCGAACCCGCGGTCGGCGTCAAGGGCAGCCAGGTGGTGAACCTGGTGAAAGACCTGGCGCGCGCGCTGTCGGTGGTGAGCATCCGCGTGGTGGAAACGATACCCGGCAAGTCCTGCATGGGGCTGGAGATCCCCAATCCCCGGCGTCAGGTGGTGCGCCTGTCCGACATTCTCGGCTCGCAGGTGTACGCCGACGTCGCCTCGCCGCTCAGCCTGGCCCTGGGCAAGGACATCGCCGGCAAGCCGGTGGTCGCGGACCTGGCGCGCATGCCGCACCTGCTGGTCGCCGGCACCACCGGTTCCGGCAAGTCGGTGGCGATCAACGCCATGATCCTGAGCCTGCTGTACAAGGCCACGCCCAACGCGGTGCGGCTGATCATGGTGGACCCGAAGATGCTGGAGCTGTCCGC
>DATBMG010000168.1:0-18652 GCA_036554965.1 Burkholderiales bacterium | reverse complement strand
CAGCGATGCTGCAGGCGGCCGATCGGCTCATGTACCAGGCCAAGCTGGGAGGCAAGAACCAGGTTCGGCAGGCCGTCATCGGAGAGGGCGAAGCGCAGGGTGCGGCGACGGATCCGGCCGAGGTCAATTCGGACCGGCAGTAACGCGCACACGCTACAACGCTTCCAGCAGCGCCGCGGTTGCGCTGCAATCTGCACCACCGGCCACATCACAGCTCCAGCGGGTCCACATCGAGCGACCAGCGCACAGCGCGCGAGGCCCGAGCGGCGAGCTGCGGGTACCAGGCGCGCAGAAACCGCTGCAGCTCGCTGCGCGAGCGCGACTGGACCAGGAGTTGCCCCCGCTCGCGGCCGCCGACGCGCGCGATGGGCGGCGGCACCGGGTCGTACACCTCCACCGCCAAGCCCAGCGCGACGCCGGCGGCGGCCGCCCGCGTCAGATAGTCGTCGACCATTTTTCGGCGGGCGGCCTCGGCACGCACCAGCGCCTGGTAGGCGTACGGCGGGAAGCCCGCCTGGCGCCGTTCCTCGAGCGCAGCCCGGGCGAAGGCGGCGTAATCCTGCCGGCATACCGCGTCGTAGAGCGGGTGGTCGGGAAAGTCGGTCTGGATCAGCACCTCGCCCGGCAGGCCGCTGCGACCGGCGCGGCCGGCGACCTGCGTGAGCTGCGCGTACAGCCGCTCGGAAGCGCGGAAGTCGCCGCTGTACAGTGCGCTGTCGGCGTTCACCACGCCGACCAGGGTGAGGCGCGGGAAGTCGTGCCCTTTGGCCAGCATCTGCGTGCCGACCAGAATGTCCACCTCCTGGCCGCGGATCTGCCGTTCCATGGCCTCGAAGCTGTGGCGCCGGCGTGTCGTGTCGCGATCAACGCGCAGCACGCGCGCGCCTGGAACCGCCTCCCGAAGCGCCGCTTCCAGGCGCTGGGTGCCGTGGCCGGCGGGCGTCAGATCCTGGTTGCCGCAGCTCGGGCACACCGCCGTGATCGGCTCCTCGTGGCCGCAGTAGTGGCAACGCAGCTTGCCGTCCCCGAGATGCAGCACCAGTTTCGCGGAGCAGCGCGTGCAGGGTGCGACCCAGGCGCAGACCGGGCACACCAGCGCCGGGGCATAGCCGCGGCGATTGACGAACACCAGACTCTGCTCGCCGCGCGCCACGCGCCCGCGCAACGCGTCCAGCAGCGGCTGCGACAGGCCGTGCGCGAGCCGCTGCCCGCGCGTGTCGACGCAGCGGATGAGCGGCGGAGCCGCGCCCGGCCGCTCGGGCAACTCGAGCAGCGCATACCGGCCTGCGATGGCGTTGGCATAGCTCTCCAGCGACGGTGTGGCCGAGCCCAGCAATACCGGAATGCCGCGCAGCTTGGCGCGCAGCAGCGCCAGGTCGCGCGCCGAGTAGCGCAGCCCCTCCTGCTGCTTGAACGAGGCGTCGTGCTCCTCGTCGACGACGAGCATGCCCAGATGCGGCAGCGGAGTGAAGACCGCGAGCCGCGTGCCGATCACCACGCCGACCTCGCCACGCTCCGCCGCGCGCCAGGCGCGCACGCGCTCCCCCTCCGCGAGGTTGCTGTGCAGAGCGACGAGCGGCACGCCGGCGAAACGTGTGCGGAAGCGCTCGACGAGCTGCGGGGTCAGGTTGATCTCCGGCACCAGCACTAGCACTTGCCGCCCGCGCCGCAACAGTTGCGCTGCGATCTGCAGGTAGACCTCGGTCTTGCCGCTGCCGGTCACCCCGCGCAGCAGGAAGGCTGCGAATCGATCGGCACGTGCGAGCACGGCTTGCACCGCAGCGGCCTGATGCGCGGACAGGATTGGCCCGGAGTCGGGGATCGATCCGATGTCTGGAATCGAACCGGTATGTGGAATCGAAGAGGACTCGCTGCGCGCGCTGCCCCCGGGTGCGGCTGCCGCTGCGCGGCTGCGCTGCACCAGTCCCTGGCGCTCCAGTTCGCGCAACGCCCGGCCCGCATGCGGCGACACGGCGCGCAGCGCACTGCCCTCGACCAGCCCGCGCTCGCGCAGCATGCCGAGCAGGCACCGCCGCGTCACCGCACGCGCCGGCGTCGCGGCCGGATCGAGCTGGGCGCCCTGCACGCTGAGCGCAAACACCTCCACCCCTTCCCCGGCGCCGCCGACGCGGCGCAAACGTTTCGGCAACGCGTTCAGCGCCACTTGACCGAGCGGATGATGATAATAGTCGGCGGCGAAATGCAGCAGCTCGAGCACGTCGGGCGCGAGCGGCGGTTCGTCGCGAAACACGCGCGCGAGAGGTTTGATGCGCGCCGCCGGTATCGCGGGCTCGGCGTCGGCCTCGAGGACCACGCCGACGCGCCGGCGGCGTCCGAAGGGCACGACCACGCGCCGGCCGAGCAGGTCGGCGGGGTCGCCGGCTGCGGCCGGCACCGAGTAGTCGAACAGCGTCGGCAGCGGAACATCGAGGGCGACGCGCGCGACCTTCATGGACGCGGACGCCTCCCGCTCAGACGGCGTGGTAGGGCCGGCTCAGGCGGTGCACGGCGTCGACCAGCACGGCGACGTGCTCCGGCGGCGTGAACTGGGACACGCCGTGTCCGAGGTTGAAGATGTGGCCGCTGCCGGAACCGAAGGCGGCGAGTACGTTGCCGGCTTCGCGTTCGATCGCCTCGGGGGGTGCGAACAGCACCGCCGGGTCGAGGTTGCCCTGCAGCGCGACGTACTCGCCGACGCGGCGGCGCGCATCGCCGATATGCACGGTCCAGTCCAGGCCCAGCGCGTCGGCGCCGATGCGCGCCAGGCTATCCAGCCACAGTCCGCCCCCCTTGGTGAAGACGATTCGGGGAATCATCTGACCGGTGTCGCTGTGGACGACTTCGCTCATCACGCGTTCGATATAGCGCAGCGAGAACTCGTGGTAGGCGGCGTGCGACAGCGTGCCGCCCCAGGTGTCGAACAGCATCACCGCCTGCACGCCGGCCTCGATCTGAGCGTTCAGGTAGGCGGCCACCGCCTGCGCGTTCACTGCGAGGACCCGATGCAGCAGGTCGGGACGCCCATACAGCATGCGCTTGGTCAGCTCGAAGTCGGTCTTGCCGCGCCCCTCGATCATGTAGCAGGCGAGCGTGAAGGGGCTGCCGGAAAAGCCGATCAGAGGCACCTCGTTGTTCAGCGCGCGCCGGATCTCGGCCACCGCATCCAGCACATAGCGCAGCTCGTTGTGCGGGTCGGGTGCAGTCAGATCGCGCACCTCCCATTCGTCGCGCAGCGGACGCTCGAAGCGCGGGCCCTCGCCTTCGGCGAAATACAGGCCCAGCCCCATCGCGTCGGGGATGGTGAGGATGTCCGAGAACAGGATCGCCGCATCCAGCGGATAGCGTGCCAGCGGCTGCAGCGTCACCTCGGTAGCGAAGCTCGGCGTCTTGCACAGCTCCAGAAAGCTGCCGGCGCGCGCGCGCGTCTGGTTGTACTCCGGGAGGTAGCGGCCCGCCTGGCGCATCAGCCAGATCGGGGTATAGGGCGTCGGCTCGCGCAACAGGGCGCGCAGGAGCGTGTCGTTCTTCGGGCGGGTCACCGCGGCAGCTCGGACGAGCCCATCAAGAACTCATCCACCGCGCGCGCGCACTGGCGGCCCTCGCGGATCGCCCATACCACCAACGACTGGCCGCGGCGCATGTCGCCGGCGGCAAATACCTTGCGCACCGAGGTTTGATAGCAGCCCGGGCCGTCCGTGGCGGCCTGGACGTTGCCGCGCGGATCGTAGGCCACGCCCGCTTCGTCCAGCATTCCTTCGTGCACCGGATTGACGAAGCCCATGGCGAGCAGCACCAGGTCGGCGGGGATCTCGAACTCGGTGTTCGGCACCTCGACCATCTTCATCTGGCCGCTCGCCGGGTCCTTCTGCCATTCCACGCGCGCCGCCACCAGGCTCGTCACCTTACCGCTTTCGCCCTTGAACATCTTGGTTGCCACGGACCAGTCGCGCTGCGCGCCCTCCTCGTGCGAAGAGGAGGTACGCAGCTTCGCCGGCCAGTAGGGCCACACCGGATTGCCGTGCTCGATCTGCGGCGGTATGGGGAGCAACTCGAACTGGCTGACCGATTTCGCCGCATGGCGGTTAGAGGTGCCCACGCAGTCCGAGCCCGTGTCGCCCCCGCCGATCACCACCACGTGCTTGCCCTTGGCCCACAGATCCGGCACGCTCTTGTCGCCCGCCACGCGCTTGTTCTGCAGCGGCAGAAATTCCATCGCGAAGTGGATGCCGTCCAGCTGCCGTCCCGGGACCGGCAAATCGCGCGGCTGTTCCGAACCGCCGGACAGCACCAGCGCGTCGAACTCCTGCATCAGCTTGGCGACCGCGATCGACTTGGTCGCATCGCTGGCAACGCCCCTGGGCATCGCCCGCGCCGCGCCGACGCACACGCGCGTGTGGAACTCCACACCCTCTGCGCGCATCTGCTCCATGCGGCGGTCGATCAGCCCCTTCTCCATCTTGAAGTCGGGAATACCGTAGCGCAGCAGCCCGCCGATGCGATCGTTCTTCTCGAACACCACCACATCGTGGCCGGCGCGCGCGAGCTGCTGGGCGCACGCCAGCCCGGCGGGGCCGGAACCGACCACCGCCACGCGCTTGCCGGTCTTGCGCTCCGGCAGCTGCGGCACCACCCAGCCCATCTCCCAGCCCTTGTCGATGATGGCGTGTTCGATCGACTTGATGCCCACCGGATCGTTGTTGATGTTCAGCGTGCAAGCCTCTTCGCACGGTGCCGGGCAGACGCGGCCGGTGAACTCGGGGAAGTTGTTGGTCGAGTGCAGCGTATCCAGCGCCTGCCGCCAGTTCTGCTTGAAGACCAGGTCGTTCCAGTCGGGGATGATGTTGTTGACCGGGCAGCCGGTCATGCAGAACGGGATACCGCAGTCCATGCAACGCGCCCCCTGGACCGCCGCCTCCTCGTCCTTGAGGTGCAGCACGAACTCGCGGTAGTGCTTGACCCGCCGCTCGGTCGGCTCCGCCGCCTCTTGCAGGCGCTGATATTCCAGAAATCCGGTTACTTTGCCCATTTGTTCGAATCTCGACTCACCACAGACACCCCGGGGCACACAGAGGCCCTGCGCTGTTTCTGCTCGGTGTCTCTCTGCGCCTCTGTGGCTCGAACGGTTTCTACGCAGCCAGCTTGCGCTGCTTGGCGGCCAGCTCGCCGAGCGCGCGGCGGTACTCCTTCGGGAACACCTTGACGAACCTGGCGCGATAGCCGGCCCAGTTGTCGAGGATCTCCCGCGCGCGCGCGCTGCCGGTGTAGCGCACATGCCTCTCCAGCAGCCGCTTGAGGATGACTTCGTCGGCGGAGCCGTGGTGCCACAGGTCGCGCGACAGCTTGGCTTCCTGCTCGGCCTCCGGCAGCAGCGGCTCCAGATCGACCATGCTGGTATTGCAGCGCTTGACGAACTGGCCGTCGATGTCCAGCACGTAAGCGATGCCGCCCGACATCCCGGCGGCGAAGTTGCGCCCGGTAGCGCCGAGCACCGCGACCGTGCCGCCGGTCATGTACTCGCAGCCGTGGTCGCCGACGCCCTCGATCACCGCCTGCGCGCCGGAATTGCGCACGCAGAAGCGCTCGCCGGCGACCCCGCGGAAATAGGCCTCTCCGGCGATCGCCCCGTAGAGCACGACGTTACCGGTGATCATGTTCTGGGTCGGTTCGCCGCGGAACTTGGGCGACGGCTGCACGCTGATGCGCCCGCCCGACAAGCCCTTGCCGCAGTAGTCGTTGGTCTCGCCGATCAGGTCCAGGGTGATGCCGCGCGCCAGGAACGCGCCGAAGCTCTGCCCCGCGGACCCGGCCAGGCGTACGTGGATGGTGTCGTCGGGCAGGCCGTCGTGGCCGTAGCGCTTGGCAAGCTCGCCCGACAGCATGGTGCCCACGGTGCGGTTAATGTTGCGGATCGGTATGTCGATGGTGACTTTGTCGCCGCGCTCGAGCGCGGGCTGCGCCAGCTCGATCAGGCGCAGATCGAGCGCCTTCTCCAGGCCGTGATCCTGCCGCTCGCATTTGTACACGGCCACATCGGCGGGCATGCGCGGCATGTAGAAGATACGGCCGAAGTCCAGGCCGCGCGCCTTCCAGTGCTCGATGCCGTGCTTCATGTCGAGCAGCTCGGTGTGGCCGATCAGCTCGTCGAACTTGCGCAGGCCGAGCTTCGCCATCAGCTCGCGCACCTCCTCGGCCACAAAGAAGAAGTAGTTGATCACGTGGTCGGGATGACCGCGGAACCTGCGCCGCAACACGGGGTCCTGGGTGGCCACGCCCACCGGACAGGTGTTCAGGTGGCACTTGCGCATCATGATGCAGCCGCTCACGACCAGCGGCGCGGTGGCGAAGCCGAACTCGTCCGCGCCCAGGATCGCACCGATCACCACGTCGCGGCCGGTCTTGATCTGGCCGTCCACCTGCACGGCGATGCGCCCGCGCAGGCGGTTGAGCACCAGCGTCTGCTGCGTCTCGGCAAGCCCCAGCTCCCAGGGAGTGCCGGCGTGCTTGATCGACGACCAGGGCGACGCCCCCGTGCCGCCGTCGTGGCCGGCGATGGTGACATGATCGGCCTTGGCCTTGGACACGCCCGCCGCGACCGTCCCCACGCCCACTTCCGACACCAGCTTCACGCTGACCGAGGCCGCCGGATTCGCGTTCTTCAGGTCGTGGATGAGCTGCGCCAGGTCCTCGATCGAGTAGATGTCGTGGTGCGGCGGCGGCGAGATCAGCTCCACGCCCGGCGTGGAGTAGCGCAGCTCCGCGATGTATTCGGACACCTTCCGGCCCGGCAACTGCCCGCCCTCGCCCGGCTTGGCGCCCTGGGCGATCTTGATCTGCAGCATCTCGGCGGAGGACAGATATTCGGCGGTCACCCCGAAGCGGCCCGAGGCCACCTGCTTGATCTTGGACTTGAGCGAGTCGCCTTCCCTCAACTCGAGATCGCGCTCGACGCGGTCGCGGCCGAGGCGCCCGGCGAGCGTCTCGCCGGCCTTCACCGGGGCGTAGCGCTGGCGGTCCTCGCCGCCCTCCCCGGTGTTCGACTTGCCGCCGATGCGGTTCATGGCGATGGCGAGCGTGGTGTGCGCCTCCGTGGAGATGGAACCGAGCGACATCGCCCCGGTCGAGAAGCGCCGCACGATCTCGGAGGCCGGCTCCACTTCCTCCAGCGGCACCGGCGTGCGCTGATCGAAGCGGAACTCGAACAGGCCGCGCAAGGTCATGTGGCGCTTGCTCTGGTCGTTGATGATCTGCGCGTACTCGCGGTAGGTCGCGTAGCTCTTGTTGCGCGTGGAGTGCTGCAGCTTGGCGATGGCGTCGGGCGTCCACATGTGCTCTTCGCCGCGCACGCGGAACGCGTACTCCCCGCCGGCGTCGAGTGCGCCTTCCAGCACCGGGTCGTCGCCGAACGCGGCCTTGTGGATGCGGATCGCCTCCTCGGCCACCTCGAACACGCCGATGCCCTCCACGCTGGAGGTGGTGCCGTTGAAATACTTGTCCACCAGCGCGTGCGACAGGCCCACCGCCTCGAAGATCTGCGCCCCGGTGTAGGACATGTAGGTGGAGATGCCCATCTTGGACATCACCTTGCGCAGACCCTTGCCGATCGCCTTGACGAAGTTCTTGCAGGCTCTCTCGGCGTCGGTGCCCGGCAGGGCGCCCGCGTCGGCGAGCGCGATCAGCGTCTCGAAAGCCAGGTAGGGATGCACCGCCTCGGCGCCGTAGCCGCCGAGCAGCGCGAAGTGATGCACCTCGCGCGCGGAGCCCGTCTCCACCACCAGGCCGGTGCTGGTGCGCAGGCCCTTGTTCACCAGGTGCTGATGCACGGCGGACAGCGCGAGCAGCGCCGGGATGGCGACGTGGTCGCGATCCATCTTGCGGTCGGAGAGGATCAGAATGGTGTATCCCGAGCGCACCGCGTCTTCGGCCTCAGCGCACAGGCTGGCTAGACGCGCCTCGATCGCCTCCTTGCCCCAGGCGAGCGGATAGGTGATGTCCAGCTCGCACGAGCTGAACTTGCCGTCGCTGCACTCTTCGATGCCACGGATGGTCTCCATCTGCGCGAAGTCGAGCACCGGCTGGCTCACCTCCAGCCGCAGGGGCGGATTCATCTCGTCGATGCCGAGCAGATTCGGCTTGGGGCCGATGAACGACACCAGCGACATCACCAGCTCCTCGCGGATCGCGTCGATGGGCGGATTGGTGACCTGCGCGAACAGCTGCTTGAAATAGTGATACAGCGTCTTGTTCTTGTTCGACAGCACCGCCAGGGGCGAATCGTTGCCCATGGAGCCCACCGGCTCCTCGCCGTTGGTGCCGATCGGCGTAAGGATGAACTTGATGTCCTCTTGCGTATAGGCGAAGGCCTGCTGGCGGTCGAGCACCGGCTCGAGCGCCGGCTCGCGCTTGCGCTGCGGCTCGGGCAGGTCGTCGAGCTTGATGCGAATGCGCTCGATCCACTCCCGGTATGGCTTGGCGCGGGCGAGCGTGTCCTTCAGCTCCTGGTCGTCCACGATGCGCCCGGCTTCCAGGTCCACCAGGAACATCTTGCCGGGCTGCAGCCGCCACTTCTTGATGATCTTCTCCTCGGGCACCGGCAGGCAACCGCATTCGGAGCCCATGATCACCAGGTCGTCCTCGGTGACGAGATAGCGGGCCGGTCTGAGCCCGTTGCGATCGAGCGTCGCGCCGATCTGGCGGCCGTCGGTGAAGGCGATGCCGGCCGGCCCGTCCCAAGGCTCCATCATCGGCGCGTGGTACTCGTAGAAGGCACGACGCGCGGGGTCCATCAACGTGTGGCCTTCCCATGCCTCGGGGATGAGCAGCATCATGGCGTGGGCCACGGAGTAGCCCGCCATCACCAGCATCTCGAGCGCGTTGTCGAACGAGGCCGAGTCCGACTGGCCGTCGTAGATCAGCGGCCAGATCTTGTCCAGATCCTCCCCCAGCACCGGGCTCGAGATCGCACCCTGACGCGCGCGGATCCAGTTGACGTTGCCCCGCAGCGTGTTGATCTCGCCGTTGTGGCAGATCATCCGGAACGGATGCGCCAGATCCCAGGTCGGGAAGGTGTTGGTGGAAAAGCGCTGATGCACCAGGGCCAGCGCGGAAGCCACGCGCGGGTCCTGCAGGTCCTGATAATAGGTCCCGACCTGGTGCGCGAGCAGCATGCCCTTGTAGACCACGGTGCGCGCCGACATGGACGGGACGTAGAACTCCTTGCCGTGCGCGAGCTTGAGCGCCTGAATGGCGTGGCCGGAGGATTTGCGGATGATGTAGAGCTTGCGCTCCAGCGCGTCGGTGACGGTGACCTCCGCCCCGCGGCCGATGAACACCTGCCGGATCACCGGCTCGATGCGCTTGACCGCTTCACCCAGGCCGGTGCGGTCGCGCGGCACGTCGCGCCAACCGAGCAGCATCTGGCCCTCGTTCTTGATCGCGCGCGCGATCTCGTATTCGCAGGCCAGCCGCGAGGCGGGTTCCTTGGGCAGGAACACCATCCCTACGCCGTACTCGCCCACGGGCGGCAGGGCGACGCCCTGCTTCGCCATTTCCTCGCGGAAGAACTGATCCGGGAGCTGAAGCAGGATGCCGGCACCGTCGCCCACCAGCGGGTCGGCGCCGACCGCGCCGCGGTGCGTGAGATTGCGCAGGATCTGCAGCCCGTGCTCGACGACGGCGTGGCTCTTCCTGCCCTTGATGTGCGCGATGAAGCCGACGCCGCAGGCGTCGTGCTCCCGGGCCGGGTCGTACAGGCCCTGGCGCGACGGCGAACCGCTCCCGGCCCCGGCGGGCAATCCACTGCAAGAAAGCGCGCGCGTCATGTTGTTTTCCTCCTGGCCCGGACTCGGCGCGAAAAGCCGGCCCCCAAAGTGCGCTCGGCCCCGGTGACGGGGTTCCCGTCCGGGGCCGTTGAGATCCGGGCGCAACCGAGTAAGTCTACCCCCACCCCCCGGCTTCTTCAACCGCTTTTGTGGCAGTGCAGCAATCCCGGCCTTCACGCCGTCCAAGCCAGCACCGCGCGCAATTCTTCCTCCGGGAAATCCGCGGTCACGAACGCCTCGCCGATGCGCTTGAGCAGGATCAGGCGCAGCTTGCCGCCCTCGACTTTCTTGTCCAGCCCCATCAGCTCGAGGTAGCGCTCCATACCCAGCGCGGGAGCACGTACCGGCAGACCGGCGCGTGACAACAGGGACTCGATGCGGCTGGCGTCCGTCGGCGCCAGCAGGCCCATGCGCTGCGACAGGCGCGCGGCCATCACGGTGCCCGCCGCGACCGCTTCGCCGTGCAGCCAGGTACCGTACGACAATCCGGCCTCGACGGCATGGCCGAAGGTATGCCCCAGGTTGAGCAGCGCGCGAGTGCCCGATTCGCGCTCGTCGGCGGCCACCACCGCCGCCTTGATCTCGCAGGAGCGACGCACGGCGTACTCCAGCGCCTCGGGATCGCGTGCGCTGAGCCGGGCGATGTTGGCTTCCAGCCAATCGAACAGGGCGGCATCGAGGATCAAGCCGTACTTGATCACCTCGGCCAAACCCGCGGCGAGCTCGCGCTCTGGCAAGGTGTTCAGCGTGGCGGTGTCGGCCAGAACCAGCCTCGGCTGATGGAACGCGCCGATCAGGTTCTTGCCGAGCGGGTGATTGATGCCGGTCTTGCCGCCCACGGACGAATCCACCTGCGCGAGCAGAGTGGTCGGCACCTGGATGAAGGGCACGCCACGCAGGTAGATGGCGGCCGCGAAGCCGGTCAGATCGCCGATGACGCCGCCGCCCAGCGCGATCAGAGTAGTCTTGCGCTCGCATCGCTCCCGCAGCAGCGTGTCGAGGATGTGATTGAGGGTGGCCCAGTTCTTGTGGGCCTCCCCATCGGGGACGGTGATCGGGAGCACCGCGACGCCGGCGCCGGCAAGGCTGCTTCGCAGCCGCTCGAGGTAGAGCGGGCCGACCACGTCGTTGGTGACGATCGCCACGCGCGGCTGCGGCAGGTGCGGCAGCAGCAGCCCGGGCCGCTCCAGCAGTTCGCCGCCGATGTGGATCGGATAACTGCGCTCGCCGAGCGCGACGTTCACCGTCTGCATGGTGCGCCTCTCAGCCGGCGCCGGCGCCCCGGGCCGGCTTGGGAGCGGCCACGCCTGGCAGCTGAGCCAACCGGGCGCGCAGCTTGAGCACCAGCGCGCGCAGGCTCTGGCTGCCGCTGTCGATCACCAGATGCGCCGCTTCGCGGTACAACGGGTCGCGTTGCGCGTACAGCTCGGTGAGGCGGGCAAACGGGTCATCGGTCTGCAGCAGCGGGCGGTTGCGATCGTGGCGGGTACGGTGCCACAGCTCGTTCGCCGACGCGCGCAGATACACCACCACCCCCCGCGCGCGCAGCACTCGGCGGTTGGCCTCGCTCAGCACTGCGCCGCCGCCGGTCGCCAGCACGATGCCGTGCAGCGCGGTGAGCTCTTCGATGGCGCTCGCCTCGCGCGCCCGGAAGCCGACTTCGCCCTCGAGCTCGAAGATCACCGGGATCTTCACTCCAGTGCGGGTCTCGATGTAGTGGTCGGAATCGTAGAACTGCTTGCCCAGGTCGCGCGCCAGCATCCGCCCTACGGAGGTCTTGCCCGCGCCCATCATGCCGACCAGGAAGATGTTGTCGGGGGCGGTCACGCCGTCGGCTTCGCTCATGTCAAGCGGCACCGGTGAGAATCGGGTTTCATACGGCAATTCTAGCAGCCGCAGAAACGCCGAGCGCTCCCGAAGGAGCGCTCGCTACGCCGCGCGTCGTCGCGCTAGCGCACGCTCAGATTGTCGCGCAAGATCTTGGGCGTGACGAAGATCAGCAGCTCGCGCCGGTCGTTGCGATTGACCTCGTTCTTGAACAGCACGCCGAACACCGGCACGTCGCCCAGCAGCGGGACCTTGGTGACCTCGCGGCTCTCCTCCTGGGTGAAGATGCCGCCGATGCTGACCGTGCCGCCGTTCTCGACCAGGACCTCGGTGTTGACCTGCTTGGTGTCGATGGACGGACCGGCGATGGTGTTCTGGCCGACGCTGTCCTTGTGCACCTCAAGCTTCATGATCACGTTGTCGTCGGGCGTGATCTGCGGCTTGACCTTCAGGCTCAGCGTGGCCTTGCGGAACGAGATGCTGGTGGCGCCGCTGCTGGTGGCCTGCTGGTAGGGGATCTCGGTGCCTTGCTCGATGATCGCCTCGACGTTGTCGGCGGTGATCACGCGCGGGCTGGAGATGATCTTGCCCTTGCCGTCGGCCTGCAGCGCCGAGATCTCCAGGTTCACGAAGCGCGTGAGCGAGGAGTTGAGCAGCGTGATGGCGAACTGGCCGGGCGAGCGGCCGGCGATGCCGTCGGCCGGCAGGTTGACGCTGAAGGAGTCGGGGAAGAAGCTCTCCGGATAGTCCTCGGCCTGGGTGGTGATCACGCCGTTGCTGCGCACGTTGCCGCCGACGTAGGCGCGCACCTTGCCTCCGCCCAGCCCCGGAGGCTCGCCGGTCTTCAGCGCGCTCAGGTCGGTGAATCCGAGCCGCGCCCCGAGGTTCTTGCTGAAGGTGTCCGAGGCCTCGACGATGCGCGACTCGATCAGCACCTGCCGCACCGGCACGTCGATCTGCTTGATCAGCGCTCGCACTTCCTCGAGCTTGCTCGGCGTGTCCTGCACAAAGAGGGTATTGGTGCGCGGATCGACCACCGCGCTGCCGCGCTTGGACAGCACCTTCTGCGCGGCGTCGGAAATCAGCTTCTGCAGCGCCTCGGCCTTCTGGTAGTTGAGCTGGAAGCTCTCGGTGCGCAGCGGCTCCAGCTCCTGGATCTGCTGCTGCGCCTCGAGCGCCAGCTTCTCCTTGGTGGCCAGCTCATCGCGTGGCGCGATCCACACCACGTTGCCGGCCTTGCGCATGTCCAGGCCCTTGGCCGTCAGGATGATGTCCAGCGCCTGGTCCCAGGGCACGTCCTTCAGCCGCAGGGTCAGGTTGCCAGCCACGGTGTCGCTGGTGACGATATTGAGCCCCGTGAAATCGGCGATGACCTGCAGCACCGCGCGCACCTCCACGTTCTGGAAGTTGAGCGACAGCTTCTCGCCCGTGTAGCCGAACTTCTGCTTCGCCTTCTCCTGCTCGACCACCGGCTTGACCTCGACGATGAAGCGGTTGTCGGTCTGGTAAGCGGCCTGCTCCCAGCGGCCGCGCGCCTGGATGGTGACGCGCGCGTTGTCGCCCTGGGAAGTGACTTCCATGAAGTCCACCGGCGTGCCGAAGTCGGTGACGTCGAAGCGGCGTTCGAGGGCGACGGGAAGTTGCGTCTCGAGCAGCTCGACTACGATGCTCCGGCCCGACTGTTTGAGGTCGATGCCGGTGCCGGGGTCGGAGAGGTCCAGGATCACCTGGCCTTCGCCGTTGCGCCCGCGCTTGAAGTCGATGCTGCGCAAGGAGTGCGGCTGCGCGGCTGGACCGGCCTCCGCGAAGTGGGTGGGCTCGGCGCTAGCCGCCGGGGTCACGCTCGACACCAGCGTGATGATCACGTTCGAGCCTTCCAGCGCGGTGTTGAAGCGCACCGATCTGTCCAGGTTCAGCACCACGCGCGTGCGGCTCTGGCTCTGGCCGATGCGCACGCTGCGCAGGTCGCCCTCCTTGAAATCCTGGCTGTTCTTGCCCAGCGCATTGACCGTGTTGGGCAAGTCGAAAGCGATGCGCGGCGGATTGCTCAGCGAGAAGCCGGGCGGCGGATTGGCGAGCGGCTCCTTGAGCTTGAGCTTGAGTGTGACCTTGCCCGCCTCGCTGCTCACATCCAGCGCCTCGATGGCGTTCTGTCCGGAGCCGTTGCCGTTGGTTTCCCCGGCACCGTGCGCGGTTGCAACGAAGAGGGCGGTCGCAGCGGCGACCGCCGCGAGTGCGCGCGCCAGGAACTGCGGCAGTCGGATCATTTCTTCTCCTCTTCGTCGAGCAGTTGCAGCGTGCTGGTGCGCTCGCTCCAGCTGCCGTTGGTGTCCTGGACCAGTTCCTTGAGCGTGACGGAAGTCTCGGTGATCATCGCCACGACGCCGAAGTTCTGCCCCAGGTAGTTGCCGTTGCGCACGCGGTACAGGTTGGCATCGGGAGTCTTGATCAGGGCCCAGCGCTGCTTGCGCCGCTCCAGCGTCCCGACCATCCGCAGGCTCTCCAGCGGGTAGGCCTCCAGGGCCTCCTTGCGGCGGTTCAGGTCCGGTGCCGGGCCGCCCAATGCCACGGCCTTGTCGGGCTCGATCTTGCGCGGCTGGAACGGGTCGGACAGATCGAACGCCTCGTAGGTCATCGGCTCGTAGACCTTCATCTGCGGCAGCGGCTCGATCCGGCCGCGCATGTCCTTGCCGGAGTTGTCCACGAACTCCTTGAGATCGGCGAACTCGCCGCCGCTGCAGGCCGCCAGCAGCAACGTCAGCAGCGATGCGATCGCGGCGCGCATTATCTCCCCGCCGCCCCTTTCCTGGCCTTCTCGGCCTTCTCGCGCGCGGCTTTCTTCTGCGCCGCCACTTCCTCGTCGTCGAGGTAGCGGAAGGTGCGCGCAGTGGCGTCCATGATCAACCGGCCGTCCTTGTCCAGCCCGAGCGCGACGTTGTTCAGCGTGACGATGCGCGACAGCTGCGACACGTCGCTCGCGAAGGCGCCGATGTCGTGATAGTTGCCGGCGAGCTTGATGCTGATCGGCAGCTCGGCGTAGAAGTCGGACATGATCTCCTGCGCCGCCGGCTTGAACAGCTCGAACTGCAGCCCGCGGCCGAGTCCGGCCTGGTTGATGTCCGACAGCAGCGCTTCCATCTCGGACTTGTTCGGCAGCTGCTTGAGCATGGCGCCGAAGGATTGCTCGATGTCGGCGAGCTGCTTACGATAGGCCTCGAGGTTGATCGCCTGGCGCTTCTTGTCCAGGAACTGGTTGCGCAGCTCCGCCTCCTTCTGCCGCGCGGCGTTGAGCTGGTCCCACTGGTTGGACCAATCGAACCAGTACCCGGCGAAGAGCAGCAGCGCCAGCACGAGGACCAGCGCGCCCAGCTTGGGCATCACCGGCCAGTTGCCGATTTCGCGCGGATCGAGCCTTCTCAGTTCGTCGAGGGTCATGACGTCTAGCCCTGCTTAGGCGGTTGCGCGGCGACCGGCGCGGGCTTGACCCCGGGCGCCGCCGGTTTGGCCGCTCCCGCCTCGCTTTCCTCGGTCGGGCGCGTGACCTTGACGTTGAGATTGAACTCGTTGAGGATGGCGTTGCCGACCTTCGCCGCCTTGATCTCCACCAGCGTGGGGGCCTCCAGCCAGGGCGAGGCTTCGAAGTTGCGCATCAAGGTCGACACGCGGGCGTTGGAGGTCGCGTAGCCGACTACGTTGACCACATCGTTGTTCTGCTTCACCGCCTTCAGATAAAGGCCGTCGGGCAGCTGGCGCACGAGCTGGTCGAGCAGGCGCACCGCCTCGGTGCGGTTCGACTGCAGCGACTCGACTACTTTCTTGCGCTCCAGCATGGCCTGGGTCTGCTCCTTGAGCTTCCTGATCTCGTCGATCTGCTTGTCGAGCAGGGTGATCTGCTCCTCGAGGTAGCGGTTGCGCTCGTTCTGCGTGTCGATGCGCTGCGCCAGGAAGCCGTGCACCAGCACCACGATGCCGATGCCGATCGCCGCGGTGGCGCCGGCCAGGACCGCGAACTGGCGCTGCTGCGCTTTGCGCCGCTCGGCCCGGTGCGGCAGTAGGTTGATTGGGATCATGCGTCGAATCTCCGCATCGCCAGGCCGCAGGCCACCACCAGCGCGGGGGCGTCCTGGATCAGCTGCCGCTGCTTGATCTTCGGCGAGATCTGCATCGCCGCGAACGGGTTGGCGATGAGCGTGTTCACCTCGGTGCGCTTGGCAACCACTTGATCCAGTCCCGGAATCGTAGCGCAGCCGCCGGATAGGAAGATGTGGTTCACCTGGTTGTACTGCGTCGAGGTATAGAAGAACTGCAGGGCGCGCGTCACCTCCAGCGCGAGCGTGTCCATGAACGGCTGCAGCACCTCGGTTTCGAACGTGTCGGGCAGCCCGCCGTTGCGCTTGGCGGCCTCCGCCTCGTCCGCCGACAGGTTGTAGTGGCGCTGGATCTCCTGCGTGAGCTGGTTGCCGCCGAAGGGCTGCTCGCGCATGTATACCGACTGGTTGTTGCGCAGCACGTTGATGTTCATCATCGACGCACCGATGTCAACCAGCGCGATCACCTGCTCGCGGCCGCCGTCGGGCAGCTGCACTTCCATCAGTTCGAAGGCGGTCTGCGCGGCGAACGAATCGATGTCCATCACCACCGCCTTTAAGCCCCCGTACTCGGCGACCGCCACGCGGTCTTCGACTTTCTCCTTGCGCGAGGCCGCGATCAGCACCTCCACGTCCTCGGGGCTGTTCGGGGCCGGGCCCAGCGTCTGAAAATCGAGGTTCACCTCCTCCAATGCGAACGGGATGTACTGGTTGGCCTCGGTTTCCACCTGGATCTCGAGCTCGTCGTCGCGCAGGCCAGCGGGAACCGTGATCTTCTTGGTGATCACCTGGGCCGAGGGCAGTGCCATCGCCAGCGCCTTGAGGCGCGTGCCCATGCGCTTCCAGCCGCGCCGCATGGATTCGCCCACCGCCTCGAGATTCATGATGTTGCCGTCGACGACGGCATCCTTGGGCAGAGGCTCGATGGCGTAGCGCTCCAGCCGCATGCGGCCGCGGCCGGCGTCGCCCAGCTCTACCATCTTGACCGACGAGGAGCTGATGTCCACCCCGATCAGGGGCGGCATCTTGGCCTTGAACAGATTCGCCAGGAAGTCCCCGCCGAAGTCTAGTTTTCCTTTGAACATAGGCTAGTTTGGGCAGACTACCGACAATCTACATTAAATGCTATCAGCAAGTGCAAAGCCGGTAAAGCGAATCCGGCGACGGATTACTGGGCTGGCCGGACGGCCATATAATAGGACCTTCCCCCCAAGGCGCCCCGCCCCAAAGCAACATTGATGCCCAAACGTTGGTGGATTTACCCGCTGTCCGCGCTCGGCACGCTTGTCGTGTCGGCGTTGCTGCTGGTGGGCTACGCCGCGGCCATCGTCTATCCGACGCTGCCTTCGCTCGACGCGCTGACCTCCTACAACCCGAAGATCCCGCTGCAGATCTACAGCGCCGAGGGCGACCTGATCGGCGAGTTCGGCGAGGAGCGCCGCGCCCTGGTCAAGATCGAGGAGGTGCCAGAGGGCCTGCGCAAAGCGATTCTGGCGGCGGAGGACGAGCGCTTCTACGAGCATGGCGGCGTGGACTACATCGGCGTCTTGCGTGCCGCGCTGCACAATTTCTCCACCGGCTCCGCCAAGCAGGGCGCCTCGACCATCACCATGCAGGTGGCCCGAAACTTCTTCCTCAGCACCGAGAAGACCTTCACGCGCAAGTTCAATGAAGCCCTGCTCGCCTTCAAGATCGAGCACAGCTTGAGCAAGGACCAGATCCTGGAGATCTACATCAACCAGATCTATCTCGGCCAGCGCGCCTACGGCTTCGCTTCGGCCGCTCAGGCCTATTTCGGAAAGAATCTCCGCGACTTGAATCTGGCCGAGATGGCCATGCTGGCGGGTCTGCCCAAGGCGCCGTCGCGCTACAACCCTGTCGTCAATATGCAACGGGCGAAGGACCGGCAGCTGTACGTGTTGCGGCGCATGCTCGAGCTGAGCTCCGTCACCCAGCCGCAATTCGACGAGGCCAGTCAGAGCCCAATTCTGGTGCGCCGCGATCAGCCCGGGTTCGCCACCCACGCGGAGCACTTCGCCGAGATGGTCCGGCAGTCGGTGTACGAGCGCTATCAGGACGAGACCTACAGCAAGGGCTTCAAGGTCTTCACCACGCTGTCCAAGGCGCATCAGGATTCCGCCTACGCCGCGGTGCGCCGCGGCGTGCTCGAGTACGACAAGCGCCACGGCTACCGGGGCGCCGAGGCTCACTTCAACCTGCCGAAGGGCATCTCCGAGGAGGCGCTCGAGGATCTGCTGCAGGAACAGACCGAAAACGATGACATCTATCCGGCGCTCATCCTGGAGGTGACCGCGAAGGCGGTGAAGGCCTACTGCAAGGGCGGCGAGGTGATCGAGATCGCCGGCGAGGGGCTCAAGTTCGCGCGCCCGATGATGGGAGACAAGGTGCCGGCCAACCGGCGGCTGCGCCGTGGCGCCCTGGTCCGCGTGCAAAAGGCCGCCGAAGACGCCTGGCAAATCGTGCAGCTGCCTCAGGTCGAGGCCGGTCTGGTGTCGATCGACGCCACCGACGGCGCGGTGCGCGCACTGGTCGGCGGCTTCGATTTCAACCGCAACAAATTCAACCACGCCACGCAGGCCTACCGCCAGCCGGGCTCGAGCTTCAAGCCGTTCATCTACTCGGCAGCCCTCGAGAAGGGCTTCACGCCCGCGACGGTGATCAACGACGCGCCGCTCTTCTTCGACGCCGGCGTCACCGGCAGCCAGCCGTGGGAACCGAAGAACTACGACGGCCAGTTCGACGGCCCGATGTCGCTGCGCCGCGGCCTCGCGAAGTCGAAGAACATGGTGTCGATCCGCGTGATCCAGGCGATCGGCCCGGCCTACGCGCAGCAGTGGATCCAGCGCTTCGGCTTCGAGGGCGAGCGCCACCCGCCGTTCATGACGATGGCGCTCGGCG
>DATBMG010000177.1:0-8156 GCA_036554965.1 Burkholderiales bacterium | reverse complement strand
CAGGAGGAGATCGAGCGCAGCCTGCGCGCGCGTGCCGCCGCCGAGCGCGAGCTCACCATGCGCCTCGAGGTGCCGCGCGGACCACCGCCACCGGTTCCGGCAGGCGAGGTGCGGCGCACCGCCACGCTGCCCACTCCAGGCACCGAGATCCTGGGGCGGCGGCCATCACCGGAACTGCCGCCTGGCCCCGCGGTCGTATCGCCGGGCGCGCCGGCTGTGACCCCCGCCGATCTGCTGCAGGACAGCCAGCGGCGCCGGCAGTCCGCGCTGCAGGCCGAGAACGCGCGGCTTCCGATCGACGACCCCGCGCGCCAGCAGTCCACGCAGATCCAGGGGCTGACCTTCGAGCGCGAGATGCGCGCGCAGGACCTGGGTTCGGCGATAATGCGCAGCTCCGAACGCGCCGTGGGCCGCTGAAGCCGCGTCCTGCCGAGCCCAAGAAGCAGAACAGGTCGTACTTTCAACTCCAGGAGGAGATCCATGCTTGCATCCCAGCTTCGGTCGGTGGCACTGAGCTGCTTATTGGCGATCGCGCCGTGCGCTTCGGCGGACGTCGGGCAACTCGATCGGATTCTCGCCGGCGATCACCGCAATCCGAAGAACGCGGCGCGCGACCAGTACCGGCACCCGAAGGAGACCCTGATGTTCTTCGGCATCCGGCCGGACATGACGGTGGTCGAAGTGTGGCCGAGCGCCGGCTGGTGGACCGAGATCCTGGCGCCGCTGCTCAAGGACGACGGCAAGTACTACGCCGCTTGGTTCGCCACCGAGTGGGAGAAGACGCCCGACTTCGTGAAGGCACGCGAGAAGGAATACGACGCCATGCTCGCCACCCGCCCGGACCTGTACGGCAAGGTCGTGAAGACCAAGCTGCTCGCGCCGCAGTGGACCGACATCGCCCCCAAGGGCTCGGCCGACATGGTGCTGACCTTCCGCAACGTGCACAACTGGGCCAAGGCCGGCAACGCCGAGCCGATGTTCCAGGCGTTCTGGGATGCGCTCAAGCCCGGCGGGGTGCTGGGCGTCAAGGACCATCGCGCGAAGCCGGGCACGCCGTTCCAGCAGCAGATCGACAGCGGCTACATGACCGAGGAGTACGTGATCAGCACCGCGCAGAAGGTCGGCTTCAAGCTGACCGGCCGCTCGGAGGTGAATGCCAACGCCAAGGACACCAAGGACCACCCGTCGGGCGTGTGGACCCTGCCGCCCACGCTGCGGCTGGGCGACAAGGACCGCGAGAAGTACCTGGCTATTGGCGAAAGCGACCGCATGACCTTGATGTTCGTGAAGCCGAAGTGACGCGTGGCTCCCTCTCCCCGGTCGGGAGAGGGCCGGGGTGAGGGGGGAACGATGCAACGAGACACGCAACTGTCCCTGGAGATCGACCAGCGCGCCGCGGCCCTGGAGCAGCAGGTCATCGCCTGGCGGCGGCACGTCCATCAACATCCGGAGCTTTCCAACCGCGAGGTGATGACCGGGCGCACGGTCGCGGCGCATCTGGAGGCGCTCGGGCTGCAGCCGCAGACTCAGGTGGCGTACACCGGTGTCGTGGCGCTGCTCGACACCGGCCGCTCGGGGCCGGTGATTGCGCTGCGCGCCGACATGGATGCGCTGCCGGTCACCGAGGAGGTGGACGTGCCGTTCGCGTCGAAGGCGTGCTCCACCTACAACGGCCAGGAGGTGGGTGTGATGCACGCCTGCGGTCACGACTGCCACGTCGCGATCCTGATGGGTGTGGCGTCGTTGCTGACCGGCATGAAGGATCGGCTGCGCGGCAGCATCAAGTTCATCTTCCAGCCGGCGGAAGAGGGTCCGCCGGCCGGCGAGGAAGGCGGCGCCGCGCTGATGATCAAGCAGGGCGTGTTGGAAGACCCGCGCCCGAACGTCATCTTCGGCCTGCACGTCTACGCCGGCGTCGAGTCGGGCCGGATCGCCTACCGGCCGGGTCCCGCCATGGCGAGCGCCGATCGCATCCGCATCCTGGTGCGCGGCAGCCAGACCCACGCCGCGCTGCCGTGGCGCGGCATCGACCCGATCGTGGTGTCCTCGCAGATCATCATGGCGTTGCAGACCGTCGTCAGCCGCCGGGTGGACGTCACGCTGGAGCCCGCGGTGGTGAGCATCGGCAGCATCCGCGGGGGCGTGCGCGACAACATCATCCCCGACGAAGTCGAGCTGCTGGGCACCATGCGCACCTTCAACGAGACCATGCGCAGCGAGATCCAGGCGCGCATCCGCACCATCGTCGATCACGTCGCCAGGAGCGCCGGCGCCCACGGCGAGGTGTCCTTCGACAACCCGTATCCGGTCACTTACAACGACGAATCGCTGACCGAGCGGATGCTGCCGACGCTGAAGCGCGTAGCGGGAGACCACAACGTCTTCCTGAGCCCGAAGATCACCGGCTACGAGGATTTCTCCTGCTACCAGCAGCACGTGCCCGGCTTCTTCTACTTCGTCGGCATCACACCGAAGGGCACGGATCTGAGGAAGGCCGCGCCCAACCACTCGCCGCGCTTCTTCGTGGACGAGTCGGCGCTGCTGCTCGGCATGCGCTCACTGGCGCACTTGACCGTCGATTACTTGCAGCCCGATTGAGAGGTTTCCATGCCGGTCAGACATCTGATCGCCGTTGCGGTGCTGGCCGCTGCGCCGGTGGCGCTGGTCAGCGCCGGACTGAATGTCGACGAGCGAGGTTTCGTTGTACTCAAGCTCGGCGAGGAAGACTGGAACGACTCTCCCGGCCTCCCCGGCATCCAGTACATGGTGGTGGAAGGCGATCCGAAGAAGCCGGGCCCCTACGTGGTGCGCGTAAAGTTCTCCCCCGGCACCATGAGCATGCCGCACTACCATCCGGAGGATCGGCTCGCCACCGTGCTCAAGGGTACCTGGTGGACCGGCAAGGGCGAGACCTTCGATCCGAAGAGCACCGAGCCGCTGCGAGCCGGCAGCTTCATGAAGCACCCCGCCAGGGCGCCGCACTTCGACGGCGCCAAGGACGAGGAGGTCATCCTGCAGCTGATCGGAGTGGGCCCGAGCGACACCATCTTCATCCAGCCGGAGCTCGGACGGACCGGCAAGTCGATGGAATGAGCCGAAGCCGGAGGCGCCCGCGGATGGCGCCGGGCAAGCTCAGGTCGCGGACTGCACTTTCTCCGGCCGGCGCGAGCGGATCATGCGGTTGACCACGCCGGCCTCCACGTGCCCGGTGGACACCGCGGCCTTGACGGCCGACTGTACGTGGGTGAGCTGATCGTCGAAGTAAAAGTCGGGTTCGAACACCTGCAGGAACGGCCCCTTCTCCAGCCCGCCGAGGAACATCGCCTCGTCCACCTCGATGTCCCAGCTCATCAGGGTGCGGATGGCGCGGTCGTGGGCCGGGGCGCTGCGGGCGGTCACCAGCGCCGTGCGGATGCGCATGCGCTGGTCGCGCGGCGGATTTCTCTGCAGACGATGCAGCGCGCGCAGGAACGGCTGCAGCGGCCCGGGCGGCAGCGGCTCGCCGCTGCGCGACCGCTCGTGCGCCTCGAACGCCGCCAAGCCCTGCTCCTGGTACACGATCTCGGACTGGTCGCTGAAGATCACGGCGTCGCCGTCGAAGGCGATGCGCACCTCGTCCGGGTGCGCATGGCTGGCCTCGACCGAGTGCGGGAAGACGCGTGCGGCCGGCAGGCCGGCGTCCAGGGCCATGCCGACGTCGTCCTGGTGCGCGGACAGGAACACGTCGGCCTTGAGCGCGCTCAGGTAGCCGAACGGCGAGCGCCCGCGCAGGAACACCCCGCGGGTGATGGGTAGCCTGTGGTGCTCGGCCGACTTGAACACGCGCAGCCCGCTCACCGGATCGTTGCGCGACAGGATCACCACCTCGACCTTCTGCTCCTGGGGGCTGTTGAAGGCGAGCAGCTTCTTCACCAGCTGGAAGGCGATGCCCTCCTTGGCCGGCTGGTCCAACCGGTCCATCTGCAGCTTCTGGTAGGGCGTCGGGTCGCCCTCGCTGAACACCGCGTTCTCCTCCTCGAAGTTGAACAGCGCGCGGGAAGAGATGGCGACGACGAGCTTGTCGTCCAGATTGGTCGGCATGGGTCTACCTCTGTAGTTCGTGTTCATCGGCCTCGCGGATCGTCGGCTCGGCGTCCTCCGGCAACATCCGCCCAGGCGCGGCAGCCCGGGCACAGGCCTCGGTTACTTTTCGGACGCAATCGGCATGATCTTGATAGAGCTCGTCCGGCACGGGGCACCGCCGGCGGCGGGGGATGGTCGAACCGGACCACATGTCCCCGCCGACCTGCGCGGCGATCCCGCCCAGGGACGCCTGTCACTGCCGCCTCCCTCAATCGGCCTGACCGATGCGGGTAGAATAAACCATTCTGCGACAGCTCTGAATCCCCGCATGCCGCCGGCCTCGTGGCCGCGTCCGAAGTTACCAGGCGGTTCAGCCCGATCATCCATGACAGCACAGCTCATCGACGGCGCCGCGCTCTCAGCGCAACTGCGCAGCGCCCTGAAGCAGCGCGCGGCAGCGCTGACGGCGAGCGGCCGCACCCCGGGCCTGGCGGTCATCCTGGTGGGCGAAGACCCCGCCTCGCGCGTATACGTGCGCAACAAGATCAAGGCGTGCGGCGAGGTCGGTATCCACTCGGAGCTGTATGAGCTGCCCGCGTCTGCGCCCGAGGCCGAGGTGCTGGAGCGCATCCGGGCGTTGAACGCCGACCCGAAGATCCATGGCATTCTGGTGCAACTGCCCCTGCCCCGGCAGGTGAGCGAAGAGAAGGTGCTGGACACCATCGGCGTGGACAAGGATGTGGACGGATTTCACGTGCACAGCCTCGGCAGCCTGGTGGCCGGCAAGGACGGCTTCACGCCGTGCACGCCGGCCGGTTGCATGGCCATGCTGGACCACATCGGCGCCCCGCTGGAGGGGCGCGAGGCGGTGGTGGTGGGCCGCAGCAACATCGTGGGCAAGCCGATGGCCCTGATGCTGCTCCAGCGCAGCGCCACCGTGACCATCTGCACCTCGCGCACGCGCGACCTCGCTTCGCACACGCGGCGCGCCGACGTGCTGGTGGTTGCCACCGGCAAGCCCCGCCTGGTCACCGGCGACATGATCAAGCCGGGCGCGATCGTGATCGACGTGGGCGTCAGCCGCAACGCCGAAGGCAAGCTCGTCGGCGACGTCGACTTCGCCTCCGCCAGGGAGGTGGCCGCCTGGATCACGCCGGTACCGGGCGGGGTCGGGCCGATGACGATCGCGATGCTGCTTTCGAATACCGTGCGCGCGGCGGAGCGGCGCTAGCGAGCGGGTCGCCGCACCCGGGGAGGAGCCATGTTCGACGATCGTAACGACGCTGCGCGCAAGCTCGCCGTCAGGCTGGAACGCCACAAGGGCCAGAATCCGCTGGTGCTCGGCATTCCGCGGGGCGCGGTGCCCATGGCCTGCGTGGTCGCCGATGCGCTGCAAGGCGAGGTTGACGTTGTGCTGGTGCGCAAGCTGCGCGCACCCGGCAACCCGGAGTTCGCAGTGGGGGCGGTAGAGGAGAGCGGCTGGGCCTTCGTCGCGCCGCATGCGCGTTCGGCGGGTGCCGACGAGGCTTACCTGGAGCGCGAGAAGCAGGCGCAGCTCGAGCTGATCCGCCAGCGCCGCGCGCAGTACACGGCGCATCGCCCGCGCATCGATCCGGCGGGGCGGATCGTCATCGTGATCGACGACGGCCTGGCCACGGGCTCGACGATGATCGCGGCGCTGCACGCCATCCGCGGGCAGCGCCCCGCCAGGCTGATCTGCGCGGTGCCCGTGTCGCCGCCGGATACGCTGGAGGAAGTCTCTCAGTACGCCGACGAAACCGTGTGCCTGGAGACGCCGTTGAACTTCTATGCGGTGGGGCAGTTCTACCGGGAGTTCCACCAGGTCGAGGACAGCGACGTGGTGGCGGCGCTGGAGCAACGGCCGGGGCGAGCGAAGGCGTAGAGCCGGATGCTGTCGCGCCCGAACCCCACCTCGCGGATCCCGCTCATGGCAAGACTGCTCCGGAGCTCGCTGCGCCGCTCCTGGAGCCTGCATTGGTTGTGCGCTGCCGGCTGCTTGCTATTGCCGGGCGTTGCACCGGTCAGCGCCGACGGTGTGCGGGATTGCCTCACAGTCGAGTCGAAGCCGGGTGCGAGCGCGGTGCTGATGAACCGCTGCAGCCAGCGGTTGAACGTCATGTACTGTATCCAAAGTGCGCAGGCGCAGCGCAGCTGCGCGAGCAAGCCGAGCGACGTGACCACCCTGTTCCCGGGGGCTTCCACTGCTCTGACCGGCTATGACGGGGCGCCGGTGCACTGGGCGGTATGCATCTACCCCGAGGCTCCGGTGGCCTGGGATCATGGGCCGGACCACGCCTACAGCTGCAAGAAGACGTGCGTCATGTGCTGACGGCTGAGTCGCACCGCTCTGCGCAGGGCAGTGCTCGCAGGCCGTGAGCAATCGATTCGCCGCGGGCGCGCGGCGCCACGGAGCTACGCTCCCAGCAATTGGCCGCCGTCGACGCTTACGGTCTGGCCGGTGATCCAGCTCGCCAGCGGCGAAGCCAGGAACAACACCAGATTCGCCACCTCCTCGGGTTTGCCCATGCGCCCGAACGGTATGCTCTTCAGGATGCTGTTGTAGAGGTCTGGCGCCGTCGTCCGGCGCTGCTCCCACAAGCCGCCGGGAAACTCGATCGACCCCGGCGCCACGCAATTCACGCGCACGCCTTTTCTCGCGAGCAAGGCTGCCTGCGAAGTCGTGTACTGGACGACCGCCGCCTTCACTGCCGCATAGGCCGGTGTGCGGGCCGATGGCCGAAAGGCGGAGATCGAGGCGACATTGACGATCGCTCCCGATCTGGCGGCGGTCAGGTATGGTTCCGCGGCGGTCGAGGCCCTCACGATCGCCATCAGATCGACGTCCATGCCGGCCTTCCATGCCGCCTCGTCGTTGCCGAGCCCGAAGCCCGAGGCGTTGTTGACCAGGACATCGATGCCGCCGAGGGCCTCCGCGGCCGCCGGAATATAGGCGTCGATGGCGCTCTTGCTCGCGAGATCGCAAACCGCGGTATGGACGGTGCCGCCGAACCGGGAGAGGTCCGATCGGACCGCGTCCAGCGCTTCCCTTCCACGGGCACAGGCAGAAACGGCGGCGCCGGCTTCGGCGAACGCCAACGCGACCGATCTGCCGATGCCTCGACTACCTCCGCATACCACAACGCGCCTGCCGCCGAACTCGATGCGCACCATAGCCTATCCGGCAAAGTCGACGCATTATACGGGTCGCGGCAGGGGGCTGATCTCTAGGCCGGCAGGAACGTCGACAGCCGCACCGGAATGCGGCGGCGCCCGTGCTGGCCGCGATATTCCTCGAAGCGTCCGGCGACCGGCGCGCTGCAACCCGCGCAGCGGCCGTCGTGAGTCATGCGGTACTCGAGCAGCGTGTGCCAGTCGCGCACGATCAGCGCCTCGCCGCAGCCCGGGCAGAACGTGGTGCCTCCGGTGGAGTCGTGGACGTTGCCGGTGTAGACATACTGCAGCCCCTCGCGGATGGCGATGTCGCGCGCGCGCGTGAGCGTGGCCGGCGGCGTGGCCGGCAGGTCGTTCAGCTTCCAATCCGGGTGAAAGGCGGTGAAGTGCAGCGGGACGTCGGTGCCCAGCTGCCGCGCGATCCACCGACACATGGCCGTGATCTCCTCGTCCGAGTCGTTCTTCGTCGGGATCAGTAAGGTCGTGATCTCGAACCATACGTCGGTCTGGTGCTTCAAGTAGACCAAAGTGTCGAGCACCGGCTGCAGGTGCGAACCGGTGAGCTTGAAGTAGAAGTCCTCGGTGAACGCCTTTAAATCGACGTTGGCGGCGTCCATCTTGGCGTAGAACTCGCGCCGCGGAGCGTCGTGCATATAGCCGGCGGTCACCGCGACGGTTTGGACGCCGCGCGCGTGGCAGGCGTCAGCGACATCCATTGCGTACTCGGCGAAGATCACCGGGTCGTTGTAGGTGAACGCCACGCTCTTGCAGCCGGTGCGGTAGGCCGCCTCGGCGATCAGCGCCGGGCTCGCCTGGTCCATCAGGCGGTCCATATCGCGCGATTTGCTGATGTCCCAGTTCTGGCAGAACTTGCAGGCCAGGTTGCAGCCCGCGGTGCCGAA
>DATBMG010000170.1:0-36122 GCA_036554965.1 Burkholderiales bacterium | reverse complement strand
ACGATCACCGGCGACAGCATCATCATGCCCATCGACATGAGCACGCTCGCCACCACCAGGTCGATGATCAGGAACGGGATGAACACGACGAAGCCGATCTGGAACGCGGTCTTCAGCTCGCTGATCACATACGCCGGCACCAGCACGCGCATCGGCACCGCGTCGGCGTCGGCCAGGGGCGGCTCACCTGCGAGTTGCGCGAACAGCGCCAGATCCGCCTGTCGCGTCTGGCGCAGCATGAACGCCTTCAGCGGCACGGCGGCGCGCTCCAGCGCCTGCTCCGTGCCGATGCGCCGCTCCGACAGCGGCATGTAGGCTTCGTCGTACATGCGCCCGAACACCGGGGCCATGACGAAGAAGGTCAGAAACAGTGCCAGCCCGACGAGCACTTGGTTGGGCGGCGCCTGCACCGTTCCCAGCGCCTGCCGCAGCAGGGCGAGCACGATGATGATGCGGGTGAACGAGGTCATCGTCAGCACCACCGCCGGCAGGAACGCGAGCGAGGTCAGGAACAGCAGCGTGTAGACGCTGAGCGAGTAGGTCTGCCCGCCGCCAGGCGCCGGCGCGCTGGTGATCGCGGGCAGCGCCTGCGCGCCCGCCTCGCGTGCGGCCGCAGTGGCGACAAGCAGCAGGAGAACTGCCAGCCAGCGGTGCACGCCGCAGCCAGGGGGGCGCGATCCGATCGTGCCGAGCGGCGGCGCGCAGGCGCTCGCAGGGTGGTTTCGCATCGGGCGGTTAGCCCTCCCCCCGGCGCTGGGCCAGCGCATACCGCAAACGCCGCGTCAAGGACGTCGCTGGCGCCGGCGCAGCCGCGCTGCGTTCGGGGCGCGGCATGCTGTGCACCAGCCTCACGCTGCTGGCCGCGACGCCGACGAACAGCCAGGTGTCGCCCACCTCGACCACCACCAGCCGCTCGCGCGGCCCGACCATCACGCCGCCGACCACCTTGAGCACACCACCGGCGGTGCCGTGCCCGGGAACGAAGCGGCGCATCAGCCAGGCGAACAAGCCGATCGCTCCGAGAACCAGCAGCAACGCGAGCACCACTTGCAGCAGGCCCCCCACGGGCACCGCTGTGCCCGACGCCGGAGCATCGGCGCCGGCGACCGGCAGCGCGAGGGATACACCTGCGGCGAGCCCTGCGGCCCAGCGAGCGACTGGCGGCCGCACAGCCCGGCTCAACACCATGCGGTCACCGCTGCAGACGGCGCAAGCGCTCGTCCGGCCCGATCACCTCGGTGAGCCGGATGCCGAGTTTGTCGTCGACGACGACCACCTCGCCCTGCGCGATCAGGCAACCGTTGACCAGCACGTCGAGTGGCTCGCCGGCCAGCCGGTCGAGCTCCACTACCGAGCCCTGCGCAAGCTGCACCAGCGTGCGGATGGGAAGTCTGGTGCGCCCCAGCTCCACCGAGAGCTGGACCGGGATGTCCATGACCATGTCGAGGCTCGCCGCCGTCCCGCTCGCGCCGGGCTCGGCGGTCAACTCGGGAAACACGCGCGCGTGACTGCTGCGGGCGGAGGAGGACACGGATTGCGAGCCCACGGGGGCCCACGCGTCCACGCCGGCCTTCATGTCATCGTCTGCCATCGTTCCTCCGTCGACTCATCCGCGCGGCTCAGTCAGGTGTCGCCGTCGCGCGCGATGCGCAGCACCTTGAGCGCGTAGCGCCCGTGGACCACGCCGTACTTGCATTCGAGCACCGGGACGCCGTCCACTTCGGCCGCGATCACCTCGGGCAACTCGATCGCGATCACGTCACCGGTCTCGAGTCGCATCAGCTGCCGCACCGTAATGGCGGCGCTCACCAGTTGCGCGGCCAGGTCGACCTCTATGTCGGGCACCTGCGCCGTAAGCAGCGCCGTCCAGCGGTCGTTCGCCTCGTTGCGTTCGGCCTGCATCGGCTTGTCGATGATGCCGCGGATCGGTTCGAGGATAGCATAGGGCAGACACACGTGAAATCGCGTGCGCCGGCTCACATCGAGGGGGCCTGCATCGACGGGGCTCGCATCCACGCTGAAGCTGCTCGTCACCACCAGCTCCGCCGGCGCAGCGATGTTGGCGAAGCGCGCATCGGTCTCCGAGCGCAGGTGTTCGAAGCGCAGCGGAAACACCGGTTCCCAGGCTTTGCCGTAGGCTTCGAGAACGGCGTCCAGCAGGCGCCGGGCAATGCGCAGCTCCGTCGCCGTGAGCTCGCGCCCGTGCCCCTGTATGTGCGTGGCAAAGCGCCCCTGGCCGCCGAACAGCTGGTCGATCGTCTGGGAGACGAGGTCGGCGTCGAGCACGATGAGGCCGACGCCGCGCAGCGGCTTGGCCTGCACCAGGTTCAGGCTGGCGGCGGCCGTCAAGTTGCGCACGAACTCGCCGTACTCGAGCACCTGCGGCGCCCCGGCAGTGACCTCCGCGCTCCTGCGCGTGAGGTGGGACAGCGAGGCGTGCATCAGGCTCGCGAAGCGCTCGTTGATCAGCCCCAACGCGGGCATTCCCCCGCGCACGATGCGCTGCCGTTGGCCGATGTCGTAGCTGCGCACGCTCTGCGCCGCGGCGGTCGCGGACGCCTGCCCGGGCTGGCCCTGGACCCCGCGCAGCAGGGCTTCGACTTCTTCCTGCGAGAGCATCTCGTCGGCCATCTAGCGGGGTCGGCAGGAAGTCAACAAATCGAAGTAAAAACAGTCATCTTCGCGCCGGAGTGTAGGTCGATCCGAGGAGCAAATCAAGCGCGCTCCAGGTTAGCCGAAGTTGGGCTAGCCACGCAGCACGCGCTCGAGCGGCGCGTCCTCCAGCGCCTCGTGGCCGCTCTTCCTGGTGATCAGCTCCTCCTGCTGGCGCTGTTCGCGTCGGCCCTCGCGCACCGCCTCGGCCAGTTGACGACGCCGCCTGAGCACGCCGAGCGCCTGCTCGCGCCGGCGCAGCTCGAGCCAGCGCGCATGCGCGTCGGCCCACGCCCGGCGGCGACGCTCGAGCTCTTCGGCCTGCAGACCGACGGCGCGCTCGAGCCTGGCGAGGAAGGCACGATAGTCGCGCAGCCGGTCCGGCTCGATGCCGCGCGCCAGCGCTCGCTGCAGTTCGGTCGAGTACTGCGCATGGCGGCCGCGCAGCTGCGCGAGGCTGTCTTCGGCCTGTTGCCGCAAGGCAGCCAGCCGCTGCAACTCGGCGGTGGCGGCTTCCAGGCGGCGCTCGGCCAAGTCGAGCAGCGGCTGCAGTGCGAAGGCTGCGGCCATCACTCCTCCAGCAGACTGCGCAGGCGCTCGCGGCTCGCCGCGACGCTCGCGCGTTCGAACATGTCCTGCTGCAGGAAGGCGGCGAGCTGCGGATACAGCGCGACGGCGCGATCGAGCAACGGGTCGTTGCCGCGCACGTACGCCCCCACCGCGATCAGGTCGCGCGAGCGCCGGTAGGCGGCGAACAGCTGCTTGAAACGGCGCGTCAGCGCCAGCTCTTCCGCGGACAGCAGCTCGGTCATCGCGCGGCTGATCGAGCTCTCGATGTCGATCGCCGGGTAGTGGCCCTGGTCGGCCAGGTCGCGCGACAGCACGATGTGCCCGTCCAGGATCGCGCGCGCCGCGTCGGCGATCGGATCCTGCGGATCGTCGCCTTCGGTGAGCACGGTGTAGAACGCGGTGATCGAGCCGCGGTTGTCGGGGCCGTTGCCGGCGCGCTCGATCAACTGTGGCAGCTTGGCGAACACCGACGGGGTATACCCGCGGGTGGCGGGCGGCTCGCCGATGGCCAGGCTGATCTCGCGCTGGGCGGTGGCGTAGCGCGTGAGCGAGTCCATGATCAGCAGCACGTGCCGGCCCTGGTCGCGGAAGTGCTCGGCGATGGCGGTGGCATAGGCCGCACCGTGCAGGCGCAGCAGCGGCGGGCTGTCGGCCGGCGCAGCCACCACCGCCGAGCGTTCCAGTCCCTCCCGGCCGAGGATGGTTTCGATGAACTCGCGCACCTCGCGCCCGCGCTCGCCGATCAGGCCCACGACGACCACGTCGGCGGCGGTGTAGCGCGCCATCATGCCGAGCAGCACGCTCTTGCCCACGCCGCTGCCCGAGAGCAGTCCCAGGCGCTGTCCGCGCCCGACGGGGAGCAGCGCGTTCATGGCGCGGATGCCGACATCGAGCACGGTGCGGATCGGCGCACGCTCCATCGGGTTGATCGGCCGGCTGTGCAGCGGGACATGGCGGTCCAGCGCCAGCGGCCCGGCGTTGTCGAGCGGGCGGCCCGCGCCGTCCACCACGCGGCCGAGCAGCCCGATGCCCACCGGCACATGCTTGGCGCGATCCTGCGCGCGCCGCCGCGGTACGTAGTCCTCGCCCAGCCGCGGAACCCGCATCACCGCCTGATCGATGGGCACCACCAGCGCTCCCGGCTTGAGCCCGTAGACGTCGGTGGACGGCATCAGGAACAGCCGCTCGCCGGAGAAGCCCACCACCTCCGCGTCCACACGCTGGCCGCTGGGCGTGACCACGTAGCAGCTGTTGCCCACCGGGAGCTTCAGCCCCACCGCTTCCATCACCAGCCCGGCCACACGCGTCAGGCGGCCGCTGACGGTGAACGGTTGCGCGGCGCGTACCGCCGTGCGGCAGTCTTCGACGTACTTCTGCCAGCGGCGCACGCGGCTCATCGCGACCCGGGCCTCACGTGGTGATGTCGATCCCTTAGGTGGTAATGTCTATCCAGGCGTCGTCCCGGCCCAGGTTGGCGATCACCCGGCGCCAGCGCGTCTCCAGCGTGCCGTCCACCTCGGTGCTCGGGGTCTCCAACTTGCAGCCTCCGCGCTCGATGTGCGGATCCTCCAGGATCTTCCACGGCAGGGCGGACAGCGCTGCGTCGCCCCGAGCCAGCTCGCGCAGCAGCGCGGCGTCGGCGGGGTTGAGCAGCAGCGTGACGGGCTCACCCGCCCCCGGCAGGCTGGCGATGGCATCCTGCACCACCGACAGGACCAGCTCGGGCTTGACCCGCACGCCGGCGCGCACGATCAGCTTGGCGAGCTCCAGGCTGATGGACAGCACTTCGGTAGCGAGGCGCTGCTCCACGTTCTCGAGCAACTCGTTGATGCCTTGAATCAACGCACGCAGCTCGTCGCGCTGCTGCAACTGCGCGCCCGCCTCGCGCCTGCCGGCTTCCACGCCTTCGCGGTAGGCCTGCTCGCGCAGGCGCTCGAGGTCCGCGGCGGGCGCTTCCTGCTCGCCGCCGGCCCGCCGGGCGTCGATGCGCGAGCCGCCGGCGGCGATGTCACCGAGGTCCAGCTTGCGTGCGCGCTGCGCCTCCTCGCGCGGGATGATCCTACTCGACAAGGCTTGCACCTCCCGCACCGTCCAGCACCACCAGCCCATCCGCGGCTAGGCGGCGCGCGATGCGCAGGATCTCGCGCTGCGCGGCTTCCACCTGGGACAGGCGCACCGGACCTTTCGCTTCGAGGTCCTCGCGCAGCATTTCCGCGGCGCGCTGCGACAAGTTCTTGAAGACCTTGTCCTGCAGTGCGGCGCCGGCGCCCTTCAGCGCCAGCACCAGCGTCTCGGACTGCACTTCGCGCAGCAGCAACTGCAGGTCGCGGTCATCCAGGTCGAGCAGGTCGTCGAACGCCAGCATCCTGTCTTCGATCCGCTGCGCCAGCTCCGCATCCACTTCGCGAATGTGCGAGGAGACCCCCGCTTCCATCGGGCCCATGCGGTTGAGGATCTCGGCAGCCGCCTGCACGCCGTCCAACGCGCTCTTGCCGGCCGGCTCGCCGCCGCTCAGCAGCTGGGTGAGCACGTCGTTGAGGTCCTGCATGGCCGCCGGCTGGACGCTGTCCAGAGTGGCGATGCGCAGCACGACATCGCTGCGCAGGTGCTCGTTCAGCGCGCCCAGCACGCCGGCCGCCTGGTCGGCGTCCAGGTGCGCCAGGATGGTAGCGATGACTTGCGGGTGCTCGTTGCGGATCAGTTCCGCGACCGACGCCGCGTCCATCCACTTCAGGCCGTCGATGCCGCGGTTGTCCTGCGCTTGCAGGATGCGATCGATCAGGCCCGCGGCGCGATCGTCGCCCAGGGCGCGCGTGAGCACGCTGCGCAAGTACTGGTCCGAGGCGGTGCCGATCGGGAGCTGCTGGCCGGCCACCTGGCGGAAGTCGCGCAGCACGCCCGCCACGTCCTCGCGCGAGACACGGCCCAGTCGGGCCATCGCCTGGCCGACCTTCTGCACCTCCTGGGGACCGAGGAGCCTGAACACCTCGACCGCCTCTTCCTCGCCGAGCGACATCAGCAGGATGGCACTGCGCGTGACGCCGTCCCGACTCACTCCCGAGCCACCCATTCCTTGACCACGTTGGCGACCGTGCGCGGGTCCTGGCGCGCCATATCTCTCACCGCGCGCAGATCGGCCTCGTAGCCGGCGGCCTCGGGCGGCGCGGCGGCGAGCTGCGCCTCCGCACCCAACCCGGGCAGCACTCTGCCGGGAGATCTGCGTCCCGCGCGCGCCAGCTCGCGCAGCACCGAGCGCGCGAGCCACAGTGCGACCAGCAGCACCAAAGCGACGAGCGCAGCCTTCAACAGCGTCATGCCAGCAGGGCTGGTGAGGTCCTGCATCCAGCCAGCCCGGGCCGCGGGCGCGCCCGCACCGTCATCGAAGGCGGCGACCTCGCCGTTGAACGGCGCGTTGACCACGTTCAACGTGTCGCCGCGATCGGGATCGAAGCCCATGGCCTCGCGCGCGAGCACGGTGATCTGGTGCAGGGCCTCTTCGCCAAGCGGCCGGTAAGCACCGCCGTCGCCTGCTTCCTTGCGATAGTTCACCACCACCGCCGCGGATAGCCGCTTGACCGCCCCGACCTCGCCCTTGGTGTGGCGCACCGTCTTGTCGACTTCGTAGTTGATCACGTTCTCGCGGCGTGTGCCGGGCGTTGCCGGCCGCGCGGCCGCGGCCTGGCCCGGCTGTACGCCTGGACTGGGGATCACGGTTTGCACCGTCGTCTGCTGACTGCGGATGGTGGCTCCCGGCGCCGTATTCGGCTTGAACGTCTCCGAGGTCTGCTCGGAGCGGCTGAAATCGAGCGTCGCGGTGACCTGCGCGCGCACGTTGTCACGCCCCACGATCGGCTCGAGGATCGTTTCGATGCGCCGCGCGTAGCTGGACTCCACCGTGTGCAGGTACTGCAGCTGCGACGCGTCGAGCCCATCGCCGGTCGCCTCGACCCCGCCACGGGAGAGCAGGTTGCCAGCCTGGTCGACCACGGTGACGTTGCGGGCGGGCAGCTCCGGAACGCTGCTCGCCACCAAGTGCTGAATCGCCGCCACCTGGCCGGTGTCGAGCGCGCGCCCGGGATACGTGGCCACGAACACCGACGCGCTCGGCTGGCGCGCCTCGCGCACGAACACGGCAGGCCGCGGGATCGCCAGATGCACGCGCGCCGACTGCACCGCCGCCATGGACTGGACGCTGCGCGCCAGCTCACCGGCGAGCGCGCGCTGGTAGTTGATTTGCTCGGCGAACTGGCTGAGGCCGAAGTTCTGCCCATCCATCAGCTCGAAGCCCACCGCTCCCCCTTTGGGCAGGCCCTGAGCGGCCAGCTTCAGGCGCAGCTCGTACACCTGCCCTGCGGGGACCAGCACGACGCTGCCGCCTTCGCCCACGCGGTAGGGAACGTCAAGCTGCGACAGCGCGCCGATGACTTCGCCGCCATCGCGCTCGGAGAGGTTCGAGTACAGCACGCGGTACTCGGGCGTGCCCGCCCAGAGGAAGGCGACCGCGATCACCGCGGCGACGGCGGCCAGCGCCGCCAGAAAGCCGAGCTTCTGAGAATTGCTGAGTTGGGTGAAACCCCGGGTGAGGGCGGCGATTCCGGTGCCGGGAGCCTGTGCCATCAGTGCAGGCGGCTGACCGGGGAAGCGGCGACGGTGCCCTGACTCGCGGGGCGAGGTCGCGGGGGTGCGGCGAGAAGGCTACCTGTCGTCACGTTGCGCGAATCATAGCCGATCCGCTGTGAAAAGGGGCCGGTCTAGCAGCACAGGGAGATCGGTTTGACAGGGGGGAGGTCGGATGCTACAACTCGCGCACGCACCGGGTGCGGGCGAGGCGCCGGGCCGCTCGCTACTCAAAGGGGGGAGCACGCAATGACTACACGCACGGTCTTGGCCGCGGTTGCCGTGGCGACGCTTGCGGCCTGCGCCAACATGAGCCTGCGCTCGCCCACGGCGCTGGCGAACCTCGCTCCGACCAAAGGCAACCAAGTGGCCGGCACCGTCCACTTCACCCAGCAGGGGGAGCTGGTGCTGGTGGAGGCGCGCGTGAGCGGCCTCACGCCGGGCTCGCATGGATTTCACATTCACGAGAAGGGCAACTGCACCGCGCCCGATGCCACCAGCGCAGGCGGGCATTTCAATCCCGCCGGTGCTGCGCACGGCGCGCCGAGCGCCAGCGCACACCACGCGGGGGACCTCGGCAACCTGGTGGCCGACGCCAGCGGCGCCGCCACCTATCGCGCCGAGATCCGCGGCATCAGCCTGGGCACGGGCGAGGACAGCATCATCGGCCGCGCCGTCATCGTGCACGCCGACCGCGACGATCTCACCAGCCAGCCCACCGGCAATGCCGGCGCTCGCCAGGCCTGCGGGCTGATCAGCTTGAGCAAGGACAAGTGGTTCTGAGCGCCCCCCGCCGCACCGATTGATTCCCTGGCTTTCCGAGCACGACGACTTTCCGCCGGTGGAGCGTGCGCGGCGGCGACCCAACGGATTGCTCGCCGCCGGCGGCGACCTCTCGCCGCAGCGGCTGCTGCGCGCGTACCGGCGCGGCATCTTTCCCTGGTACAGCGCCGGGGAGCCGATCCTGTGGTGGAGCCCGGACCCGCGCATGGTGCTGTTGCCCGCCGAGCTGCACGTCGGCCGTACGCTGCGCAAGACCTTGCGCAAGGCGCCGTTCATCGTGACCGCCGACACCGCCTTCGAGCGCGTGCTGGAAGGCTGCAGCGCGCCGCGGCCGGACCAGGATGGCACCTGGATCACGGCAGACATGAAGCGCGCCTACGGGGCGCTGCACACGCTGGGGCTGGCGCACTCGGTGGAGAGCTGGGCCGGCGACGAGTTGGTCGGCGGCCTGTACGGGGTGGCCTTGGGGCGGGTTTTCTTCGGGGAATCGATGTTCTCGCGCGCCGCCGACGCCTCCAAGGTCGCGTTCGTGCACCTGGTGCGCCAGCTCAGCGCCTGGGAGTTCGGCCTGGTCGACTGCCAGATGCGCACGCCGCTGCTCGCCGCCTTCGGCGCCCGCGAGATCCCGCGACGCGAGTTCACGCGCCGGCTGGCGGAGTTGGTAAACTATCCGGACGTGGCGGGCCGCTGGTCGCTGCCGGCGCCCGCACAGGATCGATCATGACCCTCGGCCCGGCATGACTCAGCTCAACGATCTGCCGTTCTCGGTGCTGCAGTTCTACGCGACTGCGCCCTACCCCTGCAGCTACCTGCCGGATCGGCTGGCGCGCTCCCAGGTCGCCACCCCCAGTCACGCGATCGACCCGCAGGTCTACAGCCAGCTGGTGCGCGCCGGTTTCCGGCGCAGCGGAGCGTTCACCTACCGTCCCTATTGCGACAGCTGCCGTGCCTGCGTGCCGGTGCGCATCCTGGCGCGCGAGTTCGTCCCCAACCGCTCGCAGCGCCGCGCGGCGGGACGGCACGCCGGCCTGGACGCGCGCGTGCTCGACCTCAAGTACAACCCGGAGCACTATGCGCTGTACCTGCGCTACCAGTCCACGCGCCACGCCGGCGGCGGCATGGATCACGACAGCCGCGAGCAGTACCGCCATTTCCTCCTGCAGAGCAACGTCAACTCCAGCCTGGTCGAGTTCCGCGAGGACGGGCGGCTGCGCATGGTGAGCATCATCGACCGGCTGGAGGACGGCCTGTCGTCGGTCTACACCTTCTTCGACCCGGATCTGTCGGGGGGCAGCCTCGGCACCTACAACGTGCTGTGGCAGGTGGATTTGTGCCGGCGCCTCAACCTGCCCTACCTGTATCTCGGCTACTGGATCGCGCAAAGCCGCAAGATGGCCTACAAGGTCAACTTCCAGCCGGTGGAGGGGCTGGTAAACGGCCAGTGGCAGCGGCTGCCCCAGCAGCGCGCTTGAGCCTCGTTTCACCACGAAGCGCACGACGGATACGATCAAGCACGAGGGATGGTTCCTCGAGTCGAGCCGTGCCTTCGTGCCCTTGATCGTCGCTTTGTGTCCTTCGCGATCGGAGCCTTTCTCTAAGCCATGAATCCCGAGCGGATCACGGTCGAGACCCGCGGCAGCGTGCGGCTAATCGGATTGAACCGTGCCGCCAAGCGCAACGCCTTCGACCTGCAGATGTACGCCGAGCTGGCGCAAGCGTACGGCGAGTACGAGCGCGACGCCAAGGCGCGCTGCGCCCTGCTGTTCGCGCACGGCGAGCACTTCACCGGCGGCATCGAGCTGCCGCAGTGGCTGCCGTTGTTCCGCGACGGGCGCATGCCGCCGTTGCCCGCGGGCGCGATCGACCCGCTGCTGCGCACCCATGCGCTCACCAAGCCGCTGGTGATCGCGGTGCAGGGCTGGTGTCTGACCATCGGCATCGAGCTGCTGCTGGCGGCAGATGTCCGTGTGGCGGCCGAGGGCACGCGCTTCGCCCAGATCGAGGTCAAGCGCGGCATCTTCCCGATCGGTGGCGCCACGGTGCGCCTGGTGCAGGAGGCGGGCTGGGGCAACGCCATGCGCATCCTGCTCACCGGCGACGAGTTCTCCGCCGCGGAAGCGTTTCGCATCGGCCTGGTGCAGGAGGTGACGGCGCCGGGCGCGCAGCTCGAGCGCGCGCTCGTCATCGCCCAGACCATCGCCCGGCAATCGCCCACCGGCGTGCGCGCTACCCTCGCCTCGGCGCGGCTGGCCCGCGAGCGGGGCGAGCGCCCCGCGTTCGCGCGCATGCTGGCCGACATGCAGACCGCGGTCGCTGGCAAGGACGCCATCGAGGGGCTCAACGCTTTCCTGGAGCGGCGCGAACCGCGCTTCGACGATCCGACGTGAGCTACCGCCTGCTGCGGCCGCTGCTGTTCCGGCTGGAAGCGGAGGCGGCGCACGCTGCGACGCTGCGGCTGCTCGATCTGGGCGCAGCGCTGCGCCTGCCGCTCGCTGCGGTCCCGCCGCCGGCGCCGGTGCGGGTGATGGGACTCGAGTTTCCCAATCCGGTGGGCCTGGCCGCGGGCCTGGATAAGAACGGCGCGCACATCGATGCGCTCGCGTGCCTGGGCTTCGGTTTTCTCGAGGTGGGCACGGTGACCCCGCGTCCGCAGCCGGGCAATCCGCGTCCGCGGCAATTCCGCATTCCCGAGGCGCGCGCGGTGATCAACCGCATGGGGTTCAACAACCTGGGCGTGGACCGCCTGGTGCACAACGTGCGCGCGGCGCGCTACCGCGGCATCCTCGGCATCAACATCGGCAAGAACTTCGACACGCCGTTCGAGCGCGCCGGCTCGGATTATCTCGCCTGCATGCGCAAGGTGTACGCGCTGGCGAGCTATCTGGCGATCAACATCTCTTCGCCCAACACCGCCGACCTGCGCCGGCTGCAGGAGGCCGACGCGCTGGACCGGCTGCTGCCGCAGCTGAAGGCCGAGCAGGCGCGGCTCGCCGACCAGCACGGACGCTACGTCCCGATCGCGGTCAAGATCGCCCCCGATTTCGCGCCGGAGCAGGTGCGCTCGATCGCGGAGCGCCTGCAGGCGCATGCGGTGGATGCGGTCATCGCCACCAACACCACGCTGTCGCGAGACGGCGTCGAGGGGCTGCCTCATGGCGGCGAAAGCGGGGGTCTGAGCGGCGCGCCGCTCACCACGCGTGCGCTCGGCATCGTGCGGCTGCTGGCCCATCACCTGCAGGATCGCATCCCCATCATCGGCGTGGGCGGCATCATGAGCGGCGCGGACGCAGCCGAGCGCGCTGTCGCGGGGGCCAGCCTGGTGCAGCTCTACACCGGCCTGGTCTACGCCGGGCCCTCCCTGATCTGCGATTGCGTGCGGGCGCTTCGTGCGCTGCGCCCGGCCGCGGCGTAACCCACGCGCAGGGCAGGTGCGGCGCATGGCCGGGCGGCGACGCCAGACGGCTGCGGCCCTACGCAGCGCGTGGTTTCCCGCGCGCGTGAGGGGCGCGGGTCGGCTGCTATACTTTCTAGTTTTCCTGTTTCGCCGCGATGACGCCCGTTTCCACCGCTGCCCCGCTGCGGCTCGCCCACGGCCTCCAGTTCGAAGCCTTATACCAGCGCGAGGGCCTGTTGCGCCTCGACGCCGCGTTCATCGCTCAGCTCAGACAGGCCGCGCCGGCGCTGGCGGACGCCTTGCAGGCGGCGCGGGCCGATCCGGACACCTGCACCCCGCTGCAGGAGTCGGAGCTGCTGATCGCGCTGGCGCCCTACCTCGACGACTTCGTCGCCGAGCTGTTCGGCATCCAGGCCGAGGTGCGCGCGCTGAGCGCGCAGCACCACGCCCTGGCGCCGCTCTATGCGGTGAAGCGCGCTTTCGTGCAGCGCCGGGCGATGGTGCGCATCAAGTTGGAGCAGGCGGCCGCCGTGGACGGCGCAGCGCTGGAGGCCGAGCTGGCGGCCGACCTGGGCGAGGCGTTCACCGAGCTCGGCTTCGCGCAGCGCGTCAGCGCCTGGCTCGAGGACGAGGACGCCTTCGCTGCGCAGCTCGAGCGCGCGACGCGCTACGCCGCGTGGGCGGCGCACACTCCCGCGGGCCGCGCGCGCCATCGCGCGGGCGTGCTGTTCAAAGCGCCCGCCAAGCTCGACTACTTTCACCTGGTGCCCGCCCAGGCCGAGGCTGCGGGCGGCCATCGCAGCTTCCGCAGCGCGCACCTGCGCCGCCGCGAAGGCTTCGCGCTCACCGATCCCGGTACCGACCTGACGGGCGCGCTGGACCAGGCGAACTACTGCATCTGGTGTCACGAGCAGGGGCGCGACTCGTGCTCCCGCGGCCTGAAGGAGAAGGCGCCGGGAGATGCGCCGCCCGCGTTCAAGAAGAGCCCCTTCGGCGTGCCGCTCGCCGGCTGCCCCCTGGAGGAGAAGATCTCCGAGTTCCACAAGGTCAAGGTGCTCGGTCACGCGATCGCCGCGCTGGCCATGATCGCGGTGGACAACCCGATGGTGGCGGCCACCGGCCACCGCATCTGTAACGACTGCATGAAGTCCTGCATCTACCAGAAGCAGGACCCGGTCAACATTCCGCAGGCCGAGACGCGCACGTTGAAGGACGTGCTGGAGCTGCCCTGGGGATTCGAGATCTACGGCCTGCTCACGCGCTGGAACCCGCTCGACTTGCGCCGGCCGTATCCGCGCCCGCGCAGCGGCCGGCGCGTGCTGATCGTGGGCCTGGGTCCGGCCGGCTTCACGCTCGCCCATCATCTGATCAACGACGGCCACCTGGTGGTCGGCATCGACGGGCTGAAGATCGAGCCGCTGCCGCCGGAGCTGTCCGGTGTGGACGAACGCGGCGCACGCGTGCCGTTCGCGCCGGTGCGCGATGTCCAGGCGCTGTACGAGGCGCTCGACGAGCGCGTCATGGCCGGTTTCGGCGGCGTGGCCGAGTACGGCATCACGGTGCGCTGGGACAAGAACTTCCTCAAGGTGATCCGGCTCCTGCTCGAGCGCCGTGCGCAATTCTCCATGTTCGGCGGCGTGCGCTTCGGCGGCACCATGAGCGCCGAGGACGCCTGGGCACAGGGCTTCGACCATATCGCGCTCGCCGCCGGCGCCGGCCGGCCCACCGTGCTGGAGCTGCCCAACGGTCTCGCGCGCGGCGTACGCACCGCCTCCGACTTCCTGATGGCGCTGCAACTCACCGGTGCGGCCAAGACCGACTCGGTCGCCAACCTGCAGATCCGGCTGCCGGTGGTGGTGATCGGCGGCGGCCTCACCGCCATCGACACCGCGACCGAATCGCTCGCCTACTACCCGGTGCAGGTCGAGAAGTTCCTGCTGCGCTACGAGACCCTGGCGGCCGAGCGCGGCAAGGCGGCGGTGCGCGCCGGTTGGAACGCGGAGGAGCACGCCATCGCCGACGAGTTCATCGCCCATGCCCGGGCGCTGCGCGCCGAGCGCGCAGCGGCTGCCGCAGAGGGGCGCGCGCCGCGCATCGCGGAGCTGCTGCAGTCCTGGGGCGGCGCCACCATCGCCTACCGCAAGCGCATGATCGACAGCCCCTCGTACACGCTCAACCACGAGGAGATCGAGAAAGCGCTCGAGGAAGGCGTGCGCTTCGCCGAAGGCCTCACTCCCGTCGCCGTGGAGGTAGACGCTTTCGGCCATGCCGCGGGCTTACGGGTGGCCGCACAGAAGCCGGACGAGCACGGCACGCTGCACCCGACCGGCGAGACCGTGCTGCCCGCGCGCGCCCTCCTGGTGGCCGCGGGCACCCAGCCCAACACCGTGCTGGCGCGCGAGGACGCCGCGCACTTCCCGCTCGACGGGCGCTACTTCCAGGCCTGCGACGAGGACGGCAAGCCGGTCGCGCCCGAACGCAGCGCCAAGCCGCGCGCGGTGCGCGTGCTGCTGGCGCGCGAGCCGGACGGCCGCTTCATCAGCTTCTTCGGCGACTTGCACCCATCCTTCTTCGGCAACGTGGTCAAGGCGATGGGCGGCGCGAAACAGGGTTATCCGGTGGTGAGCCGCGTGCTGAATGCACGTGCGCCGGCCTGGCCAGGCAGCGACGAAGCCTTCGTCTGGCAGCTCAACGACGCCTTGCGCGCCAGCGTGCACGAGGTGCTGCGGCTCACGCCCGACATCGTCGAAGTGGTGGTGCGCGCACCCGCCGCCGCGCGCCGCTTCCGGCCAGGGCAGTTCTACCGCCTGCAGAACTACGAGCGCTTCGCAGCGCAGGTGGACGGGACGCGGCTGGCGATGGAGGGCCTGGCGATGACCGGCGCGTGGGTCGATCGCGCGCGCGGCCTGGTGTCCACCATCGTGCTGGAGATGGGCGGCTCCTCCGACCTGTGCGCCTGGCTGCGCCCCGGCGAGCCGGTGGTGTTGATGGGGCCTACCGGCTCGCCCACCGAGATCCCTTCCGGCGAGACCGTGGTGCTGGTCGGCGGCGGCCTGGGCAACGCGGTGCTGTTCTCCATCGGGCAGGCGCTGCGCCGCGCCGGGTCGCGCGTGCTGTACTTCGCCGGCTACAAGAGGATGATCGACCGCTACAAGGTAGCGGAGATCGAGGCCGCCAGCGACTTCGTCGTCTGGTGCTGTGACGAGGCGCCCGGCTTCGTGCCCACGCGACCGCAGGATCGCGCCTTCGTCGGCAACATCGTGCAGGCGTTGCTCGCCTATGCCGAGGGACGGCTGGGCGAGCCCGGCGTGCCGCTGAAGGAAGCACAGCGCCTGATCGCGATCGGCTCGGACCGCATGATGGCGGCGGTCGCCGCCGCCCGCCACGGCGTGCTGGCCGCACATCTCGATCCGCGCCACGTGGCGATCGGCTCGATCAACTCGCCGATGCAGTGCATGATGAAGGAGATCTGTGCGCAGTGCCTGCAGCCGCACGTGGATCCGGCCACCGGCCGGAGCAGTTACGTATTCTCCTGTTTCAACCAGGACCAGCCGCTGGACCGGGTGGACTTCGCCGGCCTGGGCGCACGCCTCGCGCAGAATGCGCTGCAGGAGAAGCTCACCGCGCAGTGGATCGACCGTTGCCTGGTGCATCTCGCGCGCCGCGCCGCCGCGGCTTGAGCTTGAACCATGAGATCGTTGCCGGCCACCGCAGACGACATCGACGCGCTGCTGCCGCAGACGCAGTGCACGAAGTGCGGCTTCGCGGGCTGCCGGCCCTATGCCGAGGCGATCGCGGCGGGGCAGGCGCAGATCAACCGCTGCCCGCCGGGCGGCGCGGCGGGCGTGGCCAGGCTGGCCGCGCTGCTCGGGCGAGCCGAGCTGCCGCTCGATCCCGAGTGCGGCCAGGAGGGAGCGCGCATGGCCGCGCTCATCGACGAGGCACGCTGCATCGGCTGCGCGCTCTGCATCCGAGCCTGCCCCACCGACGCGATCGTCGGCGCGCAGAAGCAGATGCACACCGTGCTCGTCGAGCAATGCAGCGGGTGCGAGCTGTGCCTGCCGCCCTGCCCGGTGGATTGCATCGACATGCTGCCGCTGGCGCAGCGCGGGTCCGCCGCGGCTCAACGCGAGGCCGGCACGCCGGTCGCTGCGCACGCCGCGCGCTGGCGCGAGCGGCATCGCCGGCACGAAGAACGGCTCGCCCGCGAGCGCGAAGAGCACGAGCGAGGGCTCGCAGCCGCGGCGCAGGACCAGCTCGCAGGGCCGACGCCGATGAGCGCGGGACCCGATCCGGATCGCAAGCGCGCCGCCGTGCGCGTGGCGATCGAACGAGCGCGGCTACGCGCCACCGGCAGCGCATGAATCCGGCCAAGCGCGAAGAGATCTTCCGCCGGTTGCAGGCGCGCAACCCGACGCCCGCCACCGAGCTGGAGTACCGCACGCCGTTCGAGCTGCTGGTGGCCGTGGTGCTGTCCGCCCAAGCCACGGACAAGAGCGTCAACATCGCCTGCCGCCGCCTGTTCCCGGTCGCCGCTACGCCGCAGGCGATGCTCGCCCTGGGCGAGGACGGCCTCACGCAGTACATCCGCAGCATCGGGCTGTACCGCACCAAGGCGAAGAATCTGGTGGCCGCCTGCCGCCTGCTGATGGAGCGTCACGGCGGCGCGGTTCCGCGCGAGCGCGCGGCGCTGGAAAGCTTGCCGGGCGTGGGGCGCAAGACCGCGAACGTGATCCTCAATACCGCCTTCGGCGAGCCCACGATCGCCGTGGACACGCACATCTTCCGAGTGTCCAACCGTACCGGCCTGGCTCCCGGCAGGACGGTGGACGAGGTCGAGCGCAAGCTGCTCAAGATGGTGCCCGAGCGCTATCGCAAGGATGCGCACCACTGGCTGATCCTGCACGGGCGCTACGTGTGCAAGGCACGGCGGCCGGAGTGCCCCGCCTGCCCGATTCTGGACCTGTGCGAGTACCGGGCCAAGACCAAGGCGCCGAGCGACGTTCGCCCCCAGCCGTGACCAGGCGCGCCGCTTCCTGTTCGAGGTGTGGCGACGCTGGTGTACCTGGAATGCCTGCGCCGGCGCGGCTGACGCTGAATGCGCCCTCAAGGGCAATGCGAACAGCCCAGGCTAGTACTTGGTCTGCAGCCCCTTCTGCCTGGAGAAGTACCACGCCACGTCGCGGATGTCGGCCTCGCTGAGTGGCCGCGCCATCGGGCTCATCAGCGCGTTGTCGCGCGTGCCCTGCTTGTAGGCCTGCAGCGAGTGCACCAGGTAGTCGTAGTGCTGCCCTGCGAGGCGCGGCGTTTCCGGGGTGACCGGCTCCTTGCCGGCCTCGCCGTGGCAGGCCTTGCAGCTTTCCGCCTTCTGCTTGCCGGCCTCGTAGTCACGCGCCATGGCCGGCGCAACGCCGATCGACAGCGCGACGAGCGCCGCCAGAAGCCTCGTCGTCGCGCTCATTCTCGGGTCACCGGGCGCCATTGGCGTAATAGGCCGCCAGGTCGGCGATGTCCTGATCGCTCAGCGTGGCGGCCACACCGTTCATGGATGCCTGCCGGCGCACGCCGGAGCGGTAGTCCTGCAGCGCCTTGACCAGGTAGCTCTGCGTCTGGCCGCCCAGCTTCGGTGCCTTGTACACGGTGGGATACGCCGTGCGATAGCCTTCCTTGCCGTGACAGCCCTCGCACATCTGCTTCTTCTGGACGGCCGCAACCGGATCGCCTTGCGCAGCTGCAAGCGGCTGGCTGAGGCTCAAGGCTGCAGCGGCAGCCGCGGCCGTAAACGCTCGCGAGCAGGTCATGGTGGGGTGGTCGAAAGGTGTGATTGCCGGGCGGAAAAAAACTGGCGAACTGTAAAGGAAGGCCCGCGGCGGGTCAATGCCGCGGGCCCCGCAGCGGCGCCGACAAGCCGAGCGACGCAGCGGCGCGCCATTTGGCCCGGCCTGGCCGCGAGCCTATAATCCGGCCGTGTCGACTTCCGCGGGCTGACGCCACATGGGCCATCGACTCACCAGGATCTACACGCGCACGGGAGACGGCGGCACTACCGGGTTGGGCGACGGCACGCGCGTGCAGAAGGACAGCCTGCGCGTCGAGGCCCTCGGCGCGGTGGACGAGCTGAACAGCGCGATCGGCGTGCTGCTGGCCGAGCCCGTACCGGACGACGTGCGCAGCCAGCTCACCGCCATTCAGCACGATCTGTTCGATCTCGGCGGCGAGCTGTCGATCCCCGGCTACACCCGCATCGGCGGCGCGCAGGTGCGGCAGCTCGAGGCACTGCTCGATTCCCACAACGCCGGGCTGGAACCGCTCAAGGAATTCATCCTGCCAGGAGGCAGCCGCAGCGCGGCGCTGTGCCACTTGGCGCGCACCGTGTGCCGGCGGGCCGAGCGCAGAGTGGTGAGCCTCGCATCCGCGGAGACGCTGTCGGCGTATTGTCAGCAGTACCTGAACCGTCTCTCGGACCTGCTGTTCGTCCTGAGCCGCGTGCTGAACCGCAGCGCCGGGCAGCCGGACGTGCTGTGGCGCAAGGACGCGGGCCCGGGAACGCCCGGATGACGCCGCGCCCGACCGCGCGGCGCAGCCACAGGACCTCGGCGCGCGCAGCGCATGCCTGACGACGATCCCATAGCCGAGATCATGGCGCGTTGCGCACTGCGCGACGCGCAGGCCTTCGCCCAGCTCTATCGCCACAGCGCCGGGAAACTGTATGCGGTGGCGCTGCGTATATTACGCAGGGAGGACTGGGCGGAGGAAGTACTGCAGGAGAGCTTCGTCAACATCTGGAACCACGTCGGCGATTACAGCGCGCAGAAGAGCGCGCCGACGACCTGGATGACGGCGATCGTGCGCAATCGCGCGCTCGACTGGTTGCGGCGGCCCCATCAAGAGTATGGCACCGAGGACTATGACCTGCTGGTCGAAGCGCTGGCAAGTGACGCCCCGGACCCGGAGCAGACACTGCAGAGCGAGCGCGCCGCGCGGGCGCTGGCCGAATGCCTGAAGCGGCTGAGCGGCAACCAGCGGCAGAGCATCGCGCTCGCCTATGCGCATGGGCTGTCCCACGGCGAACTGGCGCGGCATCTGCAGCAGCCGCTGGGAACGGTGAAGACCTGGATTCGACGCGGGCTGGAAAAGCTGAAGAGCTGCCTGGACGACCACTGACCGCAGATGAAGTACCACAACGAGCTGCTGCGCGAGGCCCTGGCCGCCGAGTATGCGCTCGGCACCCTGCAGGGCCGCGCGCGCCGACGCTTCGAGCGCTCGCTCAAGGACGATCCGGCGCTGCGCCGCTACGTGGCGAGCTGGCAGGAGCGCCTGGCCCCGCTCGATGCCGCAGTCACGCCCGTGCAACCGCCGGCGCGCGTCTGGCACGCGATCCAGCGGCGCGTGACCGCCGCCCCCCGCGGGTGGGCGGCGCTGTGGGACAGCCTCAGATTCTGGCGTGGGGCCGCCTTCGCCGGCCTGGCAGCGGCGCTGATGCTGACGGCAAGCCTTGGGGTACTGCCGCCGGAGCGCTCGGAGCTGATGGTGGTAGTGATGTCGGACGAGCGCGCGGAACCGAGGATGACGGTTTCCTGGGACACCGACAGCGGCGGCGACAAGCGCATGCGCATCCGGGTGCTGGGACATGCCGAGATGGCGCCGGACACCGCCTGGGAGTTGTGGATGCTCCCCGGCGGCGATCGCAAGCCGCTGTCTCTGGGCCTGATCACCACCCACGAGACGCAGAGCGTGCTGGTGCCACGGGAGCTGGCCACGGCGATCAACGCCGCCTGGGGCCTGGCGATGAGCGTGGAGCCCAAGGGCGGATCGCCCACCGGGCTGCCCACGGGACCGGTGTTGTACAAGGGCCAATGCACGAAGCTGTAGCCGCGTGAACGGTCACGGCCGCAACCACGCGCATACCTGCTCCACCCCGTCCAGGATCCTCGGCGTGGCGCGCGTGAGCAGATCCGGGTCGATGGCGTGCAAGCGCCCGGCTTGTACCGCGCGCAACCGCGGCAGCGCCCGCCACGCGGCAAGCGCATCCTGTCCGGGAGGCGTGGCCGCGATGATCACCTGCGGATCGGCGGCCAGGACCGCCTCCACGCCCACGCCGCCGGCCAACGCTGGCAGATCGGCGAAGACGTTGCGTCCGCCGCAGGCGGCCAGCACTTCGCTGATCAGATGCGCACCGCTCACCGTCATCATCGGGCTGTGCCAGATCTCGACGAACACGCTGACCGGGGGCGAGACGGACGGCGCCGCCAGGCGCGCGAGCCGGGCCTCGAAAGCCTGGGCCGCGCGCTCGGCCGCCGCGCGCGTGCCGGCCAACGTACCCACTCGGCGCAGGGTCGCGGGCACGTCGCGTAGGCGCCGCGGTTCGCTCACGAAGACCGCCAGGCCCAGCTTCTCGAGCCGCTCGATATCGGTCGCTCGGTTCCCCGACAGCCAGCCCAGCACCAGGTCCGGGCGCAAGGCGAGAATGCGTTCCAGGTCGAGCCCCGCTGCATCACCGATCACCGGCAGGCGCTTGACTTCGGGCGGATAGTCGCTGCCGCGCACCGCGGCGATCAACGCGCCGCCGGCGCCGGCGTCGAAGGTGAGCTCGGCCAGATGGGGCGAGAGCGCCGCGATGCGCTGCGCGGAAAATCGCAGCCGCAGCACCTTGCCGCGGTCGTCGACCACCGGCGCGGATCGGGCCAGCGCGCACGGTGCCGCGGCGGCCAGCGCCAGCACGGCCGCAAAGCGGCGGCGCGAGGCGAGGGGTTCGGTCAACGCTCCATGTAGTGCAGCAGGGTGGAGCTGGTCTGGCGCAAGCGTTGCGACAGCAGTGTGACCAGCTTGATCAGCAGCTTCGCGCCCAGGCTCGGCTCTTCCAGGATAATGCGCACCATGTCGTCGCGCGACAGCACGGCGAAGGTGGTGGGTTCGACCGCGATGCAGGTGGCGAAGCGCGGCTCGCCGTCGATCATCGACATCTCCCCCAGGGTCATGCCCGGCCCGACGCTGGTCATTGCCTGGATGACGCCGCGCTTGTCGGCCTTCACGATATCCACCTTGCCCTGGATGATGAGCAGCATGTAGTCGTCCACGTCGCCCTCGCGGATGATCATGGCGCCCGGCTCGGCACGGTACACCTGCATGAAGCCCGCCAGCTCCTGGACGTCCTCGCGGTTGAAGTCGTCGAAGAAGCGCGAGTGCCCGATCATGTCGTAGATCTGCTCCGTGAGGGCGGTGCCTTCACCCAGGTGTTCCAGATCCTTGAGCAGGGAGTATTGCGCGGCAGGTTCGATCATCGTTGTTGTAGCGCGACGCGTAGTGAGCGGTCGGCGGGCTGCAGTGAATTATCGAGCATGCGCCCGGCTTTGGCAAAACCGGCGCGGCCGTCGACCGCAAGGGCCGCGCCTACAGCGCTTGGCGGCGGGCGAGCTCGGTCCGTTTCAGGTAGGCCTCGCGCGCGATGGCCACGTCCTCGATGAACTGCGGCAACTCGGAGAGCAGCAGCGCCTGCGGGCCGTCCACCAGGGCCTTGGAAGGCTCGGGATGGAAATCCACCAGGACCATGTTCGCGCCGGCGATCACCCCCTGGGCGGTGGCATGCATCAGGTCGAGGACGCCGTCCACGCCGCGGGCGCGCGAGCCCACGGAGTGCGACGGGTCGATGCACACCGGCATGCGGGTCAGCCGCTTGACCACCGGCACGTGCACGAAGTCCACGAAGTTGCGGTGCGGGTCCCCCATGTGCGTCTTCATGCCGCGCAGCCCGAAGATGACGCGCTGGTTGCCCTCGCTCGCCAGATACTCCGCGGCGTTCAGGGACTCGTCCAGCGTGATGCCGAAGCCGCGCTTGATCAGCACCGGAAACTGCCGCTCCCGGCCCACCGCCTTGAGCAGCTCGAAGTTCTGCGTGTTGCGCGTGCCGATCTGCAGCATCACGCCGGTCGGGCTTCCGGTCTCGCGCAACGCGTCGCGGATCTCGGCGACCTGCGCTTCGTGGGTGACCTCCATGGCGATGACGCGGATGCCGTACTTGCCGGCGATCTCGAACACGTAGTTGAGGCAGGCGCGGCCGTGTCCCTGGAAGGCGTACGGGCTGGTGCGCGGCTTGTAGGCTCCCATGCGGGTGCACACCTGCCCGTTGTCGCGCAGCGCGCGGCACATCCGCTCCACGTGCGCGGGCGTGTCCACGGCGCACAACCCGGCGAACAGGTGCAGCGTATCCTGCCCGAAGCGCAGCCCCTGGTACTCGAACCAGGTCGGCCGCACGTCGTCCTTGTGACGGCCGAGCACGCGATACTCCTCCGACACGCGCACCACGCGTTCGACCAGCGGCAAGGCGCGCATGTCCTCCACCGCCAGCTGCTTGGTGTCGCCGATCAGGTAGATCTCGGTGACCGCGCGCAACTCGCCTTCGATGCGGTGCGCCTTGACCTGGATGCCCGGCAGCCGCCGCAGCGCCTCCGTCAGCGCCGCGTATTCGGGTCCGGCGGGGTCGGCGTTCTCGCTGAGGATCAGGATCAAGACTGCGTCCCGCCCACCGTCAACCGGTCGATGCGCAGCGTCGGCTGGCCCACGCCCACCGGCACGCTCTGGCCCTCCTTGCCGCAGGTGCCCACACCGGTGTCGAGCGACATATCGCTGCCGATCATGCTGACGCGGGTGAGCGCGTCCGGCCCGTTGCCGATGAGCGTGGCGCCCTTCACCGGGTCGCCCACCTTGCCGTCCTCGATCAGGTAGGCTTCCGAGGCGGAGAACACGAACTTGCCGCTGACGATATCCACCTGGCCCCCGCCGAAGTTCACCGCGTATAGCCCGCGCTTGACCGAGCGGATGATTTCCTGCGGATCCATGGCGCCCGCCAGCATGTAGGTGTTGGTCATGCGCGGCATCGGCACGTGCGCGAACGACTCGCGCCGGCCGTTGCCGGTGGGCGGCATCCCCATCAGGCGCGCATTCAGCGCGTCCTGGAGGTAGCCGGTCAGCACACCGTCCTCGATCAACACCGTGGACTGCGTTGCATTGCCCTCGTCGTCGACGTTGAGCGAACCGCGCCGGCGCGGCAGCGTGCCGTCGTCCACCACGGTTACGCCGGGCGCCGCCACGCGCTCGCCGATGCGGCCGCTGAAAGCCGACGTGCCCTTGCGGTTGAAGTCGCCCTCCAAGCCGTGCCCCACCGCCTCGTGCAGCAGCACGCCGGGCCAGCCCGGCCCCAGCACCACCGTCATCGTGCCGGCAGGCGCCGGGCGCGCCCGCAGGTTGATCAGGGCCTGTTCCACGGCCTTCTCCGCGTAGCCGCGCAGCACCGCGTCGCTGAAGAATGCGTAGTCGAAACGCCCGCCGCCACCCGCACTGCCTTGCTCGCGGCGATCGCCCTCTTCGGCGATCACCTGCAGGGACAGGCGCACCAGCGGACGCACGTCGGCGCTGAGCACCCCGTCGGAGCGCGCCACCAGAACCACCTCGTACTCGCCCGTGAGGCTCGCCATCACCTGCTTGACGCGCGGGTCGCGGGCGCGCGCAAAGCCTTCCAGGCGCTCCAACAACGCCACCTTGCGCGGCGCGTCCAGGCTGGCGATGGGGTCGTGCGGCAGGTACAGCTCGCGTCCATGGCTGCGGCGGGCCACCGCCGCGCGCGCGTCCCCGCCCTGGCGCGCGATGGCGCGGGTGGCGGCCGCCGCCGACTGCAGCGCCGGCAGGCTGATGTCATCGGAATAGGCGAAGGCGGTCTTGTCGCCGCTCACCGCGCGCACGCCCACACCCTGCTCGATGCTGAAGCTGCCCGACTTGACGATACCCTCCTCCAGATTCCAGCTCTCCCCGCGGCTGTACTGGAAGTACAAGTCGGCGTAGTCGATCTGGTGGGTCATGATCTCGCCGAAGACGCGCGTGAGCCGGCCCGGGTCCAGTCCATACGGGGCAAGCAAGGTCTGGTGGGCGGTGGCGAACAGGACTTCGGAGGGGGTGAGGACGGTCATCGTGTCGGCTGTCGAACGCAAAGGAGAAGCTTGAGTCTAGCGCGGGCGCGCCAGCAGGTCAGGTGGCGTCGGCATGCCGGTGTTCAAGGGGCGTGCAGCGCCTCGCGCGGCCGCGGCAGGATTCCGGATCGCTCACGTTCCGGAGAGGCCGTTATCTGCGCCCCTGGGGCTCCGGCCGCGCCGGCTCGCGTTTCTTCTTCATCACCATGGGATCGGCCCAGGTGCCGCTCACCTCGTACTCGAATGCGACCATCGCGCTGATCGGGTCCTTCAAGGCCTTCTGCGCCAGCAGGGTGGCGATGCCCACGGCCGGATTGACGATGGCCGCACCCAGCGCCACGCTCTCGCTCACCGAGGGCACCACCTTGACGTCCAGACGCTGGGTTTCGCCCGCCATGTTGATCTCGCCCTTCATTTCCACCCGGGCGGAGGGACCGGCCATCCTGAAGTCCTGAGTGCGTGCCACGCCGCGCGTGATGGCCGCGCTAGCCGAGATCTCGTCGAAGGCGAAGCCTTCGCTGAACACATCGCGGAAGTCGAGCGCCACCCGCCGCGGCAGCGCCTGCAGGCTGACCACCCCGATCAGCTTGCCGATGCCAGGCTCGACTTTCAGGAACTGGCCCTTGCGCGCCTCCAGCTGCAGCTCGCCGGACAGCGTCGGCCAGTCTATCGCCTGCGGCGAGCCGCTCCACGACAGCTGGCCCTGCACCCGGGCGCTGCCGCCCTGGACTCCCTGCGGCAGCTTGAGGCGCGCGAGATAGCGGCCGATGTCGTTCACCTCGCCCTTGATGTCCAGGCGCGTAAGCGGCGCCGGGAGGCCCTGCCACAGGCCCTTCATGCTCACCGCCCCCTCGGGGCTGCGCAGGTCGAGCTGGCGGATGCGCCATTCACCGTTCTCCGGGGTCGCGACCAGCGTCAACCGGCCGAGCTGGCTCTCGCCCAGGCGGAAGTCTTCTGCCGTCACGTCGAGCGCCGGATAGCCCGCGCCGTCCCCGCCGGCCGACTCGGCGCGCATCTCGGGCCCCGCGAGGGGCAGGTGCAGGCGCGTGAACCGGCCGGTCAGCGCGCCCGGCCCCGCCGGCGTCCAGAACAGGGTGCCCGCGGCTTCCCATGAGGCCAGGCTGCCTTGCCACTGGGCCGGCGTGGCGCTGACCTTCAGCGCCACCTCATGCCAGGCGCGACCGAAGGCACGCAGCTCGCCGACGCGCAGATCGAGGCCCGAGAGCGAAACCGGCAGCGCCGACGAGCCCCGCCCGACGAGCGCGCGCCAGCGATCCAGATCGAGACCGTTCAACTTCCCGGCCAGCCACAGGCCGTCGCGCTCGGGCGCCGGCGCCGAAGCGTTGAGCCGCACCTCCCCGCGCAGCACGCCAGCCGGCGCGTCCCGGCCGCGCAGCAGCTGGGCCGACACGACGTCGCCCACGGTCAGCACGACCAGCTCGTGGCGCTCGTTGATGGAACGGCGCTGCAGCTTGAACGGCAGGTCCGCGGTGTCGTCCTTGGCCAGCGGCGCCGGCAGAGACGAGGACAGGCCACGCAGATCGGACGCGATGACGAAGTCATAGCCGCCGTCTTGGATCGCCAGCGTGCTGTGCCAGCTGGTCGCGCCGCTCAGCGCCGCGACCCCGGGGTGGTCCAGCACCTGGCGCAGGCCGGCGGCGTCGGCGCGGCCCTCGCCGCGGATCACCAGCGCCTCCTTGCCGCCGCGGTCGGCGACGAAGCGCGCGGGCATGCCCAGGATGCGCGCACTGCCGTCGCGCAGGCTTACGTCGTGCCCGCTGAACAACAGCTGCCCGCTGAGCTGCTCCAGCGGCGGCACGCCATGACCGGGATCCAGCGTGTTGGCGGCGAAGCGGTAGCGCCCCGAGATGCGCACTTGCTCCGGATGCTTCAAGGGCAACTGCAGCCCCAGCACCAGGGCGCCGCGCCCGAAGGCCTTCATACCCCGGCTGAAGCCGCCGATCATGCGGTCCACCGGGCTGTGCTCGACGAAGCGCAGGTAGTCCTCGGTCGGGCCCTCGGCCTCCATGTGCACTTCCAGCACCGGGGCTTCCAGGCTCAGGTCGGCAATGGTGGCGCGCCCGCTCGCCATCCGCATCTCGTACACCTGCGCCGCGTCCCCCACCACACTCATGCCGGCGTTGCGAAACACCATCTCGCCGCGCAGGCCCTCGATGGCGGGCCAGCCTGGCGCGTACGCGAGAGTGCCCCCTTCGAAGCGCGTGACCACCTCGAACAGGCCGGACTTGCCGTCGGCGAAAGGAAAGCGGGCGAGATCGCCGCGCAGCCGGAACTGCACGTCGCGCGTGTGCCCGGACACGATGGACTCGCGCAGCCAGTCGCGCACCCGCGCATGCACCCGCAGGGGGACGTAGCGCCATGCCTGGCGGCCGTCGCCACGCTCGAGCGAGCCGGTCAAATCCACGGCGCCCGGGTGTCCGGCGATGGCGCGGTAGGTGCCGGCGACCTTCCCCGCCAGATGCTGATTGGCGAACACCAGGCTCTCGATGCGCAGCAACGGGCCGTCCGACTGCATCGACCAGGTGAGCGTGCCGGCGAGGCTGTCGAGCGGCAACGACTCCACGAATACGTGCGGCATGGCGAGCTCCGACTGGTCGGTCCGCAGGCTCATGCTGCCGCCGCGCTGGTCGGCCTGCAGCTGCCCGCTGACCGACGAGAAGCCCGGAAGATAACCCGAGGCTGCCACCGATACGCGCTCGAAGGCGCCGCTCGCTTGATAGTCGCCGGGGCCGCCCCAGGAGCCGGTCCAGCCGACCTCGAAGCCGCGCAGGGTGCCCCGCGGATTCATCTCGGTCAGGCGCGCCTGCACGCCGGGGTCGATCGGCAGGCGGTCGACCAGGCGCGTGACCGCTGCCAGATCGAGCGCGTCGAAGCGCAGCTCGGAGCGCGTCGCCGGATCGCCTGCGGCGCCCCAGCGGCGGTAGCGCAGGTCGGCCGGCGGCAGATGCAGCCCGTCCGGGGTGGTGAAGGCGAGATTGCTGGCCGAGACCTCGAGCTTGCGGTCATTGCCGGCCCAACCCAGCCGCCCGGACATGCGCGACAGCTCCAGAGGGGGCAGGTCCGGGTCCAGGCGCACGCTCACCTCCGACAGCGCGACCTGGGCGGAGATGGACCGCAGCGCGCCGCCCTCGAGGTCCATCGACACTTCCAGGGCGCCCGCACCGCGCGCCGCGTCCACCGGCAGCGGCAGCCACTGCCGCAGCCTGACCAGGTCCGCGTACCCGACCTGCAGATACAGGCTGCCGCTCGCCCGGGGGCCGGGATGCCGCAGCTCGCCGCGCAATCCCAGGGGAGCCGCCACATCGAGCGGCGGCGTAGCGCGCAGGTCGAAACGATGCGCGCCGAAGCGCCGTTCCACCTCGAGCTGGACGTCGGTCAGCGGCAGCGCGATCCCGCCCAGCGTTTCGTCGACCCAGGTGAGAGCCGAGTCGCGCACGGCAATGCGGTGCTGCTCCTGCAGCCAGTCGCCGAAGCCGCTGTCGCCGCCTTGCATGGTGAGCGGCATGCCGGCGATCAGCCAGCCGCCGGTCCGGTCGCGACGCACCTCGACGGAGAGCCCGGTCAACTCGATGGTGTAGAAGCGCGGCTCGCCGGCCAGCAGCGTGGTCCAGGAAAGCGTGCCGTCCACCTTGGCCAGGGCCAGGCGCTCGACGCCCCCGCGGTCGAACACGCGCACCTCGCGCAGCGCGAGGCGCGGTCGGATCCCGTCCCATTCGCCCTCGACGGCACCCACCGTGATGCGCTCGTTGGCCGCGCGGCTCAAGGCGGCCTCGATCTGCGGGCGATACGCATCGACCCCGGGCAGCACCCAGTAGCGCAGCAACAGCACTGCGGCGCCCGCCAGCACAGTGCCGCCGACCAGGGTCAGTATCGCCACGCGGTACAGCCACAGCGAGCCGTGCCGCATGAGTTGCACAGCGGGGCGTCGGGTCATGGACGGGTCACGGCGTAAGTGGGCCAGAGGCTCGGGATTTGCCAGAGGTGCAGGTCGGAAAATAGAATCGCGCGGTCGGCCGCAGGACCGGCCCGGCATACGCCTGCCGGCCCTTGCAGCAACCCGGCGGGGCGCCCCCCGACGCGAAGCGCGGCCGAACCGACGCCGGCGCGGCCGGGCGTGCTACCCGGCGCCGACGATCGCCATCCGCCACAGGACAGCGCGCTTCGTTCGCCCATTCTACCGCCCAATCTCCATGCAATCACCCTCCGCGCCGCCGCGACCCGACCAGCGAGCGCCCGAGCAGCTTCTGGACCTGGCCGGCCAGTGCAGCCGCTTCCTGCGCCGCCTGCGCGAGCACCCGCCGCGCAGCTTCGACCCGGCGCGCCTCGACCAGCCGCTCACCGACGCGGCCATCGGCGCGCTGCTGGACGCCCAGCCGGTTGCGGACGAGGTGGCGCTGCTGCGCGCGCTGCGCGAGGTACGTCGCACCGTCATGCTGCATCTGATCACGCGCGATCTCACCGGCCTGGCGGATCTCGCGGAAGTGATGCACACTGCCACCGCGCTGGCGGAGCACAGTGTGCGCTTCGCCTTGTCGCATCTAGACGACGCCCTGGGCGCCGCCCACGGCCATCCGGTCGGCGCGGAGAGCGGCGCGGCCCAGCATCTGCACGTCGTCGCCATGGGCAAGCTCGGCGGCGCCGAACTCAACGTCTCCTCCGATATCGACCTGATCTTCCTCTATCCTGAGGAGGGCCAGACCGGCGGCAGCCGCCCCCTGAGCGCGCACGAATATTTCACTCAGCTGGGACGCAAGCTCATCAACGCGCTGGCGCAATACACGGCTGACGGCCACGTGTTCCGGGTGGACATGCGGCTGCGGCCCTACGGCGACAGCGGACCGCTGGCGATGAGCTTCGCCATGCTCGAGAACTACCTGCACACCCAGGGCCGCGAGTGGGAGCGCTACGCCTGGGTCAAGGCGCGCGAGATCACCGGCCGGGCGACGCCGGAGCTCACGCAGCTCATCACCCCTTTCGTCTACCGGCGCCACCTGGACTTCAGCGCCTTCGCTTCGCTGCGCGAGCTGCACGTGCAGATCCGCACGGAGGTCGAGCGCCGCGAGCTGCACGACAACATCAAGCTCGGGCCCGGCGGCATCCGCGAGATCGAGTTCGTGGCGCAGGTATTCCAGATCGTGCGCGGCGGCCGCGACGTGGATCTGCGGCTGCGGCCCACGCTGGCCACCCTGGCTCGCCTCGGCGAGCGGCGCCTGTTGCCGGTGCAGGCCGTGGACGAGCTGCGCGCGGCCTATATCTTCCTGCGCAACCTCGAGCACCGGCTGCAGTACCTGGAAGATCAGCAGACCCAGATGCTGCCGGCAAGCGCGGAAGACCGCGCGCTCATCGCGCGCGCCATGGGCTACGCCGACGCGGCGGCATTCGGCGAAGCGCTGGAGCGGCATCGCGCCAACGTCACGCGCCAGTTCGAGGCGGTGTTCGCCGGTGCGGTCGGTAAAGTCGCGGAGCATCCGCTGTCCGCGCTTTGGCACGGCACGCTGGACGGCGACCAGGCCCTGGCGCGCTTGACGGCACTGAAATACGAGAACGCCGCGGTGACCCTGGCGCGCCTGCGCGAGTTCCGCGAAGGGCCGCTCTACCGGCGCATGTCCGCATCCACTCAGGCGCGGGTGGACCGGCTGGTACCGCGCCTGCTCGAGGCGGCCGCGGCCTTCGAGCGCCCCGGGCAGACCCTGGAGCGGCTGGCGCGCGTGGTGGAGAGCATCGGCCGGCGCGAATCCTACCTCGCGCTGCTGCTGGAGTACCCGGCAGCGCTGCAGCGGCTGGCCGGCCTGGCGGCGGCGAGTCCCTGGGCGGCCGACTACCTGGCGCGCCACCCGATGTTGCTCGACGAGCTGATCGCGCCGGACGCCATCTCCGCTCCGGACTGGCCGACGCTCGGCGCGCGCCTGGCGGCGGAGCTGGACGCGGCGGACGGCATCGAGCGGCAGATGGATCTGCTGCGCCATTTCAAGCAGGTGCAGACCATGCGCCTGCTCACCCAGGATCTGGCAGGCACGCTGCCGCTGGAAACTCTCAGCGACCACCTGAGTGACCTCGCCTGCCTGATCCTGCAGCAGGTGCTGCGTCTGGCGTGGAGCCAAATGCGCACGTGCCATCGGCCCGTTGCGCGGTTCGCCGTGGTGGGCTACGGCAAGCTCGGCGGCAAGGAGCTGGGCTACGCATCCGATCTCGACCTCATCTTCCTGTACGACGATCCGCATCCGGATGCGCCGGAGAATTACGCGCGCCTGGCGCAGCGCATGAACACCTGGCTCACCAGCTTCACCGCGGCGGGCGTGCTGTACGACACCGACCTGCGCCTGCGACCCGACGGCGCTAGCGGGTTGCTGGTGAGCCGCCTGGATGCCTTCGCGCAGTACCAGCGCGGCAAGGCGTGGGTGTTCGAGCACCAGGCCCTGACTCGGGCGCGTTTCGTCGCCGGCGACCCGGACATCGGGCGGCGCTTCGAGCAGTTGCGGGTCGAGATCCTGCGGCTGCCGCGCGAGCTGCCGCGGCTGCGCGAGGAGGTGGCGGCGATGCGCGCGCGCATGCTGGAAGGCCATCCGAACACGAGCGGGCTGTTCGACATCAAGCACGATCGCGGCGGGATCGTAGATGTCGAGTTCGTCGTCCAATATCTGGTGCTGGGTCACGCGTGCACGCACGCCGAGCTCACCGGCAACATCGGCAACCTGGCGCTGCTGCGCCTGGCCGGACGCCTGGGCCTGATCGATTCCCACGCGGCCGAGGCCGCGCATCACAGCTATCGCGAGTTCCGCCGCATGCAGCACGCGCTGCGCCTGCAAGGCGAGCGCTACGCACGGGTGGAGAAGGACAAGGTCGCGGGGCTGGTGCAGCCGGTCCTGGCGCTATGGAGCGCCGTTTTCGACGAGGATCCAGGATCTGGGAGCTGGGATCTAGCGTAAGGCCGGCGCGGCCGCTCAGCACCCGCTAGCCCCTAGCTCCTAGATCCTCAGCTGCTAGACCGCTCGGCGGCCTAGCAACTGATACACCGTCATCTTCCCCTTGCCCTTGAACATCAGCTCCTGCGGCTCGCTGAACATGTAGCGCGTTCCCAAGCGCCGATACGTGGTCTTGTCCACGTAGATCTCGCCCGAGGGCGCTTCCGCCGTGACGCGGCTGGCGATGTTGACGGTGTCCCCCCACAGATCGTAGATGAAGCGCTTCACGCCGATCACTCCGGCGATCACCGGACCGGTAGCGATGCCGACGTGGAAGGACACGTTGTAGCGGCGGATGACGTCGTCGTTGCGCGTCAGATCGCGCATCTCCAGGGCGAGGTCGGCGACCGAGGACACGTACTGGGTGTCGTCGCCGGACACTCCGCCGGCGACCATGTAGGCGTCGCCGATGGTCTTGATCTTGTCCACGCCGTGCTTCTCGGCCAGCTCGTCGAAGCGGGTGAACACGTCGTTCAGGAAGCTCACCACCTCCTTCGGGGTAAGCTCCTCGGCGAGCGTGGTGAAGTTGACGATGTCGGCGAACATCACCGAAACGTCGGCGAAGCCGTCGGCGATGGTGGTCTGATCCTGCTTCAGACGCTGGGCGATGTGCGGCGGCAGGATCGTGGTGAGCAGCTGCTCGGCCTTGCGCTGCTCGAGCTGCACCAGCTCGTGCTGGCGCGCGAGCTCGGTCTGGAAGGTGTCCTTCTGCTGCACGAAGTAGCGCAGCAGCAGATAGACGATGCTCGACAGGATGGTGAAGTTGAGCACGAAGAACACCGCCACCGTGCGCATCGGCACGCCGGACAGATTGCCGTCGGCCAGGTAATAGTCGAACGCGCCCGACAGGGCGGTGAGCGCCACGTAGGCGACGAACCACGGGATCGACTCGCGCGGCCCGTACACCACCATCGCGCCCACCGGCGCGAGCAGCGCCAGCAGCACGATGCCGCTGGAGTTGACGAAGCTGCCGATGCTCCACTGGATGACGAACGGGGCGAACAGGAACAGCGACAGCTGCGCAACGCGGAAGAAGTCGAAGTTGCGCGTCTTCAGGTAGACCGCGAGGATCAGCGCCGACAGCAGCTGATAGGCGAGCGGGATGGTGGTCGGCAGCTTCAGGCCCAGCGCCCAGTAGATCGCCAGCCAGACGATGGCCGCCATGTTCATCAAGCCGCTGGCGAAGATCAGCAGCGTCTTGCGAAGCCGCAGCTCCTCGTCGTCGTGCTCGCCCACCGCGGCGCGGCCCAAGCGCTCCAGCCACGACCCGCGCCTGGCCTGCCGCTCGCGGGCGGCGGCGGAAGTGGGAACCGCGGAGGTCTTGTCCTGAAGCACGCGCGTCTCCTCGGCGACCGGTGCCGCCCTGACGGGAACGGAGGCGGCGGCGGCGGTGACCTGGGGCATGGCGTGTGTTATTGGGTTGGTAGGGGCGTGAGGCTGGGAACCCACTGCCTAAAGCACGACTTGTGCCTGAGCCCGCACGCGGCGCCGCGACCACAAGCGGCCGCGCCGGCACGGCTGTAACACACGCGCAGCCGGGCCGCCGACGCCCCGCCGCCTACGCACTACGTCACCTCGGTCGCGTCCCGGGCCGCCTGCTCGATGGCCCCGAGCAGCACCTGCGGCTCGTGCGCGCCGGATACGGCCAGACGGCGGTTAAACAGGAACAACGGAACGCCCTCCACCCCCAGCTCGCGCCCGTCGCGCTCCGCGTCGAGCACCGCCTGGCGTTGCAGCGGATCGTCCAGGCACGCCGCTGCGCGCGCCGGATCGATCCCGGAGCGCTGCGCCAGCGCGATCAGCGTCGCGCGCTGCGTCAGGTCCGCCCCTTCCAGGAAATAGGCGCGGAACAGCGTCTCCACCATCTGGTCCTGGCGCCCGGCGGACCCGGCCAGGGCGATCAACTGGTGCGCGGCCACGGTGTTCGGCTGACGCGCGATGGCATCGAATGCAAAGGCGATGCCCACCGAGCGCCCGGCCCCCGCCACCCGCGCATAGATCTGCGGTGCGGCGTGACCGAACTTGCGCCGCAAGTAGTCGGCCCGGTCGATGCCGGTTTCGGGCAGATCCGGGTTGAGCTGGAACGGCAGCCAGGCGACGTTCACGTCCGGCGCGGCCGGCATCTCGCGCAGGCGGGCCAACGCCTGTTCCAGCCGGCGCTTGCCGATGAAGCACCACGGGCACACCACGTCGGATATCAGCTCGATCTGTACGGTCATCTCCAGCGCACCCCTGTGACGTTACGCGCCGCACCGCTACTGCTAGATTGAAAGCCGAATCGGCGCTGTTAGGTTAGGAGAGCCGAATCGGCGCTGCTAGATTGAAAGCTACGCTAAAATGCCGGTTTTTGCGAGGGAGACAAGGCACATGTCGATGGCAGACCGTGACGGCCTCATCTGGTACGACGGCAAGCTCGTGCCCTGGCGCGACGCGACCACGCACGTCCTGACCCACTCCCTGCACTACGGGCTGGCCTGCTTCGAGGGCGTGCGCGCCTACAAGACCGTCGGCGGGACCGCCATCTTCCGCCTGAAGGAGCACACCGAGCGCTGGTTCAATTCATGCCATATCTTCGGCATGAAGATGCCGTTCGACCGCGAGACCTTGAACGCCGCGCAGCGCGAGGTGGTGCGCGCCAACAAACTCGAGTCCTGCTATATCCGCCCGATCTCCTTCTACGGTTCGGAGAAGATGGGTGTGTCGCCGAAAGGCGCCAAGGTGCATGTGTCAATCGCCGCCTGGCCCTGGGGCGCCTACCTGGGCGAGGAAGGGCTGGAGAAGGGCATCCGCGTGAAGACCTCCTCGTACGCGCGCCACCACATCAACGTCACCATGTGCCGGGCCAAGTTTTCCGGCACCTACGCCAACTCCATCCTCGCCAACCAGGAGGCGGTCGAGCACGGCTACGACGAGGCCCTGCTGCTGGACGTGGACGGCTACGTCGCCGAGGGCCCCGGCGAGAACCTGTTCATCGTGAAGCACGGCAAGCTGTACGAGCCCGAGCTCACCTCCGCGCTGATCGGCATCACGCGCGACGCCGTGACCCAGCTGGCGCGCGATGCGGGCCTGGAGGTGCAGGCCAAGCGGATCACGCGCGACGACGTGTACATCGCGGACGAGGCGTTCTTCACCGGCACGGCGGCGGAGGTGACTCCGATCCGCGAGCTCGATGGCCGCGTCATCGGCGCCGGCAAGCGCGGGCCGATCACCGAGAAGTTGCAGTCCATGTTCTTCGACGTGGTCAACGGCCGCAACCAGAAGTACACGCACTGGCTGACGCCGGTGTGACGGACGCCCCGCCATGGAACAGGAAAAGAGTATCGACGGTACGCGGCGCGTCGAGGTCGATAGAGCAGACCTGCCGCTGCACTGCCCGACGCCGCAGAGCATGCTCTGGAACGCTCACCCGCGCGTGTTCCTGCCGCTCGAGCAGCGCGGCGAGGCGCTGTGTCCCTACTGCGGCACCCTGTACGTGCTCAAGGGGTACATCCTCAAGGACGGCGCGCGCGCCGCATGACGCTGTCGAGCTCCGAGCGGGCGGAAGCTGCCTTCTACAGCGCCTTCGAGAAGGCCGATCTCGGTGCCATGATGGCGGTTTGGGCCGAGGACGAGGAGATCCTGTGCATCCACCCGGGCGGACAGCGCCTGGTGGGCATGGACGCGGTGCGCGAGTCCTGGCGTGCGCTGTTCGCGCCCGGTCCGCACATGCGGTTTCGACTGCTGGACGTGCGCGTGCAATCGGGTCGCATGCTCGCCGTGCATAATCTGTACGAGCGCATCAGCGTCGTCGGGCAGCGCAAAGCGCACCTTGCGCTCGCCACCAACGTCTACGTGCTGACGCCTTCGGGCTGGCGCATGCTGGTGCATCACGCCTCACCGCTGCCACCAGACGCCGCCGCACCCGACGCGCCGGTCGGCACGCTGCACTGAGGACGCGGGTCCGAGGATGGCCGCGCCGGCGATCTACCGTGCGCCGCGCTGGCTGCCCGGCGGCCATCTGCAGACCATCTATCCGTACCTGTTCCGCCGCGTGCCGCTGCCGCCGCTGCGGCGCGAGCGCTGGGAGACGCCCGACGCCGACTTCGTCGAGGTGGACTGGCTCGAGGGGCGCGCGGACGCGCCGCTGCTGGTGCTGTTCCACGGCCTCGAAGGCTGCTCGCGCAGCCATTACGCGCGCGCGCTGCTGCGCGCCGCGCAAGCCCGCGGCTGGCGCGCCGTGGTGCCGCACTTCCGCGGCTGCGGAGGCGCGCCTAACCGCCTTGCGCGCGCCTATCATTCCGGCGACCACGCGGAGATCGACTGGATGCTGCGCGCCGTGGCGCGCGCCAGTCCCGCAGCGCCGCGTTTCGCGCTCGGCGTCTCGCTCGGCGGCAACGCTCTGCTGAAGTGGCTCGCGCGCGAGCGCGAGGCCGCAGCGCGGGTGGTGACGCGCGCCGCGGCGGTGTCGGCGCCGGTAGATCTGATGATCGCCGGACGGCTTCTGGGTCGCGGATTCAACCGCGTTTACACCTGGAACTTCCTCCGGTCGCTCAAACGCAAGAGCCTCGCCAAGCTGCGCCGCTATCCGGACCTCTACCCCGCGCACGCGGTTGCGCGCGCCCGCGACCTGTACCAGTTCGACAACCTGGTGACCGCGCCGCTGCACGGCTTCAAGGACGCCGACGACTACTGGACGCGCGCGAGCAGCAAGCCGGACCTGTCGCACATCGCACTGCCCACGCTGATCGTGCACGCGGGCAACGATCCGTTCCTGCCGGGCATGCATTTGCCGGCTGCGCAGGCGCTGCCCGCCTGCATCACGCTCGAGGTTCCGGCCGAGGGCGGGCACGCCGGCTTCGTGTACGGCCGGTTTCCCGGCAACATGGACTGGTTGCCCGCGCGCGTGCTGGACTTCTTCGAGGAAGCGTAGCGCCCAGCTGTGGGATAATGCGCGCGACACCTGTCGCGACTGCCCCGCCATGTCCCGCGTACCGCCGGAAATCTTCAAGGCCTATGACGTTCGTGGCGTCGTGGGCAAGACCCTGACGCCGGAGATCGCCGAGCTGATCGGGCGTGCGGTGGGCTCGCGGGCGCGGGCGCTCGACCAGACCACGGTGTGCATCGGGCGCGACGGGCGCCTGTCCGGCCCGTCCCTGTGCGCGGGCCTGGCGCGCGGGCTGCAGG
>DATBMG010000144.1:0-19305 GCA_036554965.1 Burkholderiales bacterium | reverse complement strand
ATCTGGCGCAACGTCTCCGGCTCGATGGTCTCGCCCTGCTTCAGGAAGAAGCTGTAGGCGGCCAGGAACTCCACCGCGGGCAGCCGGTACAAGGCGGTGGTGACCGGCACCAGCAGCACGTCGAAGGCCTGATGCGATGCCTGGTAGAGAGTGGCCAGGCGCTCGGACACCAGGTCCTGGTGCGGGGAGAAATTGTCGTAGGGCAGCGTTTCCCAGTCCGGCAGCAGATGCGCGCGCAGCGCCGGGGCGAAGTAGTGGATCTCGTCGAGCAGGCGCTGGCCGTCGGCGGCGGTGGCGGTGAACACGGCCAGCGGCTTGCGGGCAGCCGCGAGCCGCGCGATGGCAAGCGCATCGCTCGAGCCGTGCAGTCCGGTGGCGCGGCTGCGCTGACCGGGACGCGGGATGGGAAGGGACAGCATGCCGCGAAAAAGTCGAATTATAAGGGACCTGGTTGCCGTCCCCCCTCTTGCTGTCCTGCGCCCTCGCGTTTCCCTCGGCGTTGGATTGCCGCGCCGCCTCTTTGTTGCCGTACCCTGGGGCCGGCAAGGATAATAGGCCGATGTCCCGCCACTTCGCTTTGGTGCCGGCCGCGGGCCTTGGCGCCCGCTTCGGGGGCAACACGCCCAAGCAGTACCTCCCGGTGCACGGCCGGCCGCTGTTGTGGCATGCGGTGGCGGTGCTCGCGCGGCACCCGCGCATCGAGCGCGTGTTCGTCGTCCTGCACCCCAAGGACGAGCATTTCGCACGGCAGCCCTGGGGCGGCCTGGGCAAGATCGAGGGCCTGCGGGTCGGCGGCGACACGCGCGCAGACAGCGTGCGCAACGGACTGCGCGCGATGGCAAACGCAGCGGACGAAGACTGGGTGCTGGTGCACGACGCCGTACGGCCTTGCCTCACGACGCCGATGCTCGACCGGTTGCTCAGCGAGGTGGGCGAGGACGATGCCGGCGGCCTGCTCGCGGTGCCGCTCGCGGACACGCTCAAGCGGGCGGACGCGCAGGCGCGGGTGCTGGCGACCGAACCGCGCGAGGGCCGCTGGCGGGCGCAGACGCCGCAGATGTTCCGTCACGGGGTGCTGCTGGCTGCGTTGAGCGCCGCGCGCGAGGCGACCGACGAGGCGAGCGCGGTCGAGGCGATGGGGTTCAAGCCAAAGCTCGTGATGGGCAGCGACCTGAACCTGAAGGTGACCTGGCCGGACGATCTGTTGCTCGCCGAGATGGTGCTCCGCGCCGTGCAGCCCGCCTCCTCGCCACCTGCGAACGACGTATAGGGAGGACTCCAGGATGACGTACCGGATCGGCCAGGGTTTCGACGTGCACGCGCTGGTGCCGGGCCGCAAGCTGATCATCGGCGCGGTGGAGATCCCCTTCGATCGGGGGCTGCTCGGCCATTCCGACGGCGACGTGCTGCTGCACGCGATCTGCGACGCGCTGCTCGGCGCGGCGGGGCTGGGCGACATCGGCCAGCATTTCCCGGACACCGACGGCCGCTATGCGGGTGCAGACAGCCTCGAGCTGCTGCGCGAAGTGGCGCAGCGCCTGGATGGTCTGCGCTGGCGCGTGGTGAACGTCGATTGCACGCTCGTCATGCAGGCTCCGAAGCTGGCGCCGCATGTGCCGCGCATGGTGCAGAACATCGCCGGCGCGCTCGGCATCGGCACGGCGCAAGTCAATATCAAGGCCAAGACCACCGAGCGGCTGGGCTTCGCCGGACGCGGCGAGGGCATCGCCGCCGAGGCGGTGGCGCTGATCGAAGGCCGGGGTGCTTGACGCGCCCGAACGCCGCAGCGCGCGGATGTTCTTCGCGCTGTGGCCCGGTGCCGAGGCGCGCCATGCGCTGACGCGCCAGGGATTGAAGATGCAGCGGCTGCTGGGCGGCAAGCTCACCCGCGAAGAGTCGGTGCACCTCACGCTGGTGTTCCTGGGCGACGTGGCGCTGGAGCGGCTGCCGGCGCTGCAGGCGCGCGCGGCGGCGGTGCGCTTCGAGCCGTTCGTCCTGCGCCTGGAGCAGGCCGGCTGCTGGCGTCACAACGGCATCGGCTGGGTCGGACCGAGCGACACGCCTGCCGCTCTGGTGCGCCTGGTCGCCGGGCTCGAGGACACGCTCGAGGGCGAAGGCTTTCGCTTCGACCGCCGCCCGTACGCCGCGCACATCACCCTGCTCAGGAAGGCGCGCTGCACGCCGATGGACCCGGGAATGCCCGCGATCGACTGGCCGGTGCGCGACTTCGTGCTGGTGCGCTCGGAGCTGAACGACGAGGGCTCGCGGTACACTATCGTGGAGCGCTGGAAGGCGGAGGAGGAAGCATGAAGGCTCTGGTGACACATCGCGGCGGCTGCCACTGCGGCCGCGTGCGCTTCGAGGTGGATGCGCCGTACGACCTGGACGCGACCTACTGCAATTGCTCGATCTGCTGCAAGACCGGCTACCTGCATCTGATCGTGCCCGCTGCGCACTTTCGCCTGCTCACGCCCCGGGACGAGCTGACCACGTACACGTTCAACACCGGCGTGGCCCAGCACTACTTCTGCCGCACCTGCGGCATCAAATCCTTCTACGTGCCGCGCTCCAACCCGGACGGCTTCAGCGTCAACGTGCGCTGTCTGGACGAGGGCAGCTTCGGCGAGGTGCGCATCACCGATTTCGACGGCCGCAACTGGGAGGCGCACGGCAGCAAGCTGGCGGAGCTGTCGCGCACGCCGGGCGCCTGAAGGCGTGATCCTCCTGTTCCAGAGCGACACGGACGACCCCGGGCCCTGGCGCAGCGCCTTGGCGCGCGCCCTTCCCGGGCTCGAGTTTCGCGTCTGGCCCGAGGTGGGCCGTCCCGAGGAGATCGACTACGCGCTGGTGTGGAGGCCGCCGCCCGGGATGCTGAAGGGCCTGCCGCGCCTGAAGGCGATCCTGTCGCTGGGCGCGGGCGTGGACCACATCTTCGGCGACCCGGAACTGCCGCGCGGGGTGCCGATCACGCGCATGCTGGACGCGGGGCTTGCGGCGCAGATGTCCGAGTACGCGCTGTATGGTGTGCTGCATTTCCACCGCCACATGGGCCGGTACGCCGAGCAGCAGCGCAGCGGCGTGTGGCGCCAGCTGCCGGGAGTACCTCCGCAACAGCGCACTATCGGTGCGCTCGGGCTGGGCGTGATGGGGGCGGACTTCGCGCGCAAGGCGGTCGCGCTGGGGTTCCGCGTGCTCGGGTGGAGCCGGTCGCCGAAACAGATCGCCGGCGTCGAGGCGTTCCATGGAGAAGCGGGATTCGAGCCTTTCCTTGCGCGCAGCGAAGTCTTGGTGAATTTCCTGCCGCTGACCCGCGAGACCGAAGGCATCCTCAACGCCAGCACCTTTGCGCGCGTGCCGCGCGGTGCATTCCTGATCAACCCCGCACGTGGCGCGCACCTCGTCGAGCCCGACCTGCTGGCCGCGCTGGACAGCGGCCAGCTCGCTGGCGTCATGCTCGATGTTTTCGCGCGCGAGCCGCTGCCCGCCGACCATCCGTTCTGGCGCCATCCTCGCATCCTCGTCACGCCGCACATCGCCGGGCTGGCCATCGCCGAGCTGATGGTAGAGCAGGTGGTGGACAACATCCGGCGCATCGAGCGCAAGGAAACGCCGCTCGGGCTGGTCGATCCGGAAAGGGGATACTGAGCCGGCGCTGAGTGCGGCGGCACGCGGCGGTAGAATAGCGTCTTCCGCGGACGCGACCGACCCGGGGGGGAGAGCACATGGCTACACAGCAGCGTTCCAACTACATCGCGGGCGAGTGGGTGACGGGTGCGAGCGCCAGCCGCGACGTCAACCCGTCGGATGTGAGCGACATCGTCGGCGAGTACGCTCAGGCCGACCAGAAGCAGACCGAGCAGGCGATCGCCGCGGCGAGAGCGGCGGCGCCGGCCTGGGCGGCGTTCAACGTGCAGCAGCGCGCCGACGCGCTGGACCGTATCGGCTCGGAGATCCTGGCGCGCAAGGATGAGCTGGGCACGCTGCTTTCGCGCGAGGAGGGCAAGACGCTGCCGGAGGGCACCGGCGAAGTGGTGCGCGCGGGCAACATCTTCAAGTTCTTCGCCGGCGAGGTGCTGCGCCGCGCCGGCGAGCTGGTGCCCTCGGTGCGCCCCGGCATCGACGTGGAGATCACGCGCGAGCCGGTCGGTGTGGTGGGGATCATCTCGCCCTGGAACTTCCCGGCCGCCATCCCGGCGTGGAAAGTGGCGCCGGCGCTCGCCTACGGCAACTGCGTGGTGTTCAAGCCTGCCGACCTGGTGCCGGGCTCGGCCTGGGCGATGGCGGAAATCATCTCGCGCGCTGGGCTGCCGGCGGGCGCGTTCAACCTGGTGATGGGGCGCGGCAGTGTGGTGGGCGAAACCATGATCGGCGATCCGCGGGTGGATGCCATCAGCTTCACCGGCTCGGTGGACACCGGCCGCAAGGTGGCGCAGAAGGCGGTGGCCCAGCTGAAGAAGCTGCAGCTCGAGATGGGCGGCAAGAACCCGCTGGTGGTGCTGGACGACGCCGATCTCAAGACCGCGGTCGAGTCGGCGGTGAACGGCGCCTACTTCTCTACCGGCCAGCGCTGCACCGCTTCGTCGCGCCTGGTCGTCACCAAGGGCATCCACAACAAGTTCGTCGAAGCGCTGATCGAGCGCATCAAGGCCATGCCGGTGGATCATGCGCTCAAGTCGGGCACGCAAATGGGGCCGGTGGTCGACAAGAACCAGCTCAACCAGGACCTGTTCTACATCGAGGAGGGCAAGAAGGAAGGCGCCAAGCTCGCCCACGGCGGCAGCCTGCTCAAGCGCGAGAAGGAAGGCTTCTACCTGGAGCCGGCGCTGTTCACCGAGACGCGCAACGACATGCGCATCAACCGCGAGGAGGTGTTCGGGCCGGTGGCCAGCGTGATCGCGGCGGACAGCTACGACGAGGCGCTGGCGATCGCCAACGACACGCAGTTCGGTCTGGCCTCGGGTATCATCACCACATCGCTCAAGCACGCTGCGCACTTCCGCCGCAACAGCCAGGCCGGCATGGTGATGGTGAATCTGCCCACCGCCGGGGTCGACTATCACGTGCCGTTCGGCGGGCGCAAGGGGTCGAGCTACGGGCCGCGCGAGCAGGGGCGGTATGCGGCGGAGTTCTACACGGCGGTGAAGACCGCGTACGTGGCGGCTGGGTAGAGGCGCATCGATGAACGATCTGACCCAGACGCCACGCTCGCGCGTGAAGCGCTTGCCGAAGCGCGCGCACTACGACTTCGACACCGCGGCCGCCATCCTCGACGCGGGGTTCCTGTGCCACGTCGGCTACGTGATCGACGGCAAGCCGTACGTGACGCCCACCAGCTACTGGCGCGAGGGCGACCACGTCTACTGGCACGGGTCCAGCGCGTCGCGCATGCTGCGCACGCTCGAAGACGGTATGGACGCCTGCCTCACCGTGGCGCACGTCGACGCGCTGGTGCTGGCGCGCTCGGCGTTCCACCACTCGATCAACTACCGCTCGGTGATGCTGTTCGGCAAGGCACATAGGGTGGAGGACGCGGCCGCCAAGGAGCGGGCGCTGCACAACTTCATCGAGCGCATGTACCCGGGCCGCTGGCAGGAGCTGCGACCGGTGCACGCGCAGGAGCTTAAGGCGACCACGGTGCTGCACATGCAGATCGACGAAGGGGCCGCCAAGATCCGCACCGGGCCGCCGATCGACGACGAGGAAGACTACGGCTGGCCGGCCTGGGCCGGTGTGGTCCCGGTGCGCAGCGTGGCCGGCGCGCCGCAGGACGACGGCCGGCTGGTGCCGCAGGCGAGCGAGCCGGCCTATGCGAGGCGGCTCGGGCATCTCGGCCTGCACACGAGTTGAGTGCACCCATCCGCCCTTGTTGCTGACGCGCACAAGAAAGGAACAATCATGCTCAAGCCCCTGCACCTGCTGTCTGCCGTCTGCGCGGCCGCGGTTCTGCTGCCGCCGATCCCTGCGCAGTGTGCGGAGCTCACCGGGACGCTGAAAGCGATCCAGGCGCGCAAGGCGATCCGCATCGGCTTCGCGCGCGATGCCTACCCCATGTCCTTCGTCGCTGACAGCGGTGAGGCGCAGGGTTACTCTATCGACCTGTGCCGGCACATCGCCGAGGCCGCCGGCAAGGCCGTCGGCGTCGATGCGCTCAAGATCGAGTACGTGCCGGTGACGCTGGACGAGCGCTTCGATGCTGTCGCCAGCGGCAAGATCGATATCGAATGCGCCACCAGCACCATCACGCTGTCCCGGCTGGAGAAGGTGGACTTCACCAGCATGTCGTTCGTGGACGGCGGCAGCCTGCTGGTGAAGAAAGGGTCCGCGATCCGCAACGTCGCCGGCTTGGTGGACGAGACGGTGGCGGTGATCCCGGGCACGACCAGCGACAAGGCGCTGCGCGCCGCGCTGGCGAAGAGCTACGTGAATGCCAAGGTGATCCCGGTGAAGGATCACCCCGAGGGGCTGGCGGCCGTCGAGTCGGGCAAGGCCACCGCCTACGCCTCCGATCGCGTGCTCCTGGTCGGGCTGCTGGCGAAGTCGCGTCAGCCCGGCGACTTCGAGATGGCTCCGGGGCAGTTCTCTTACGAGCCCTACGGCTTCGTGGTGCGCCGGGGCGACGCCGACTTCCGGCTGCTCGCCAACCGCACGCTGGCGCGCCTGTATCGCTCGGAGGAGATCGCGCGGATCTTCGACAAGTGGTTCGGCAAGCTGGGCAAGCCGGGCGACGTGCTGGTGCTGATGTATGCGCTCAACGCCCTGCCAGAGTGAGCGGTGGCGCATCGCCAGGCTGCTGCTGCCGCTGTCGCTGTGCTCCGGCCTGGCGCTCGGTCAGGAGTCCATCGATGAGCAGATCAGGCGTCTGGAAACCGCGCTGAACCGCATCCAGGCCGAGCAGCAGTCGGTGTATCACCAGTTCCAGATGGTGCAGGAGCTGCGCCGCAGCGAGGTGCGGCAGTACCAGGAATCCATCCAGGTGTACACGCCGCCCGCCACCCCGCCCAACTACGACGACGTCGTGCGCGAGAAGGAGGCGCGCGACGCGCGCATGCGCCGCTACGACGACGAGGTGGAGCGCCTGTACGACCGCTACCGCGAGCTGGAGGAACAGAAGCGGCCGCTTCTCGATCGGCTGTCGGAGCTCGCGCGCGGCCAGTAGCGGCCGCGTCGACGTGCACGCGCGCACGCGGCGCGGCTTATTGCCATTTCTCCGCGGGCAACTTGGTACCCTGGCTGGTCAGAGTGAGAGTGCCGTCGCTGACCTGGCGCGAGCCGGCGAGCGGCGTTGCGACGATGACGTAAGTCGCAGGGATGGCGCTGTTGTCCACCGTCAGGGCGATGCTGTAATTGCTCGACACCTTCGGCGGCAGGGCGATACTTAGCCCACCGACGCCCAGCACGTCGGTGTAGACGCGGTGCTCGAGCAGGAACTGCTCCTGGCGCACAGCCGCGTCCAGCATCAGGCTCTGCGCCGCGTTCCGGTTGGGGCGCACCAGATGCGCCGTGTAGGAGGCATAGGCGATGCTGGCGAGGATGGCGGCCATGACCACGACGACCAGCAACTCGACGAGCGAAAATCCACGCTCGCGTGCCGCGAGGCCGCTGTGCATCCGATGCCCTGACGCTTTCGACATCTGGCGATCCCGCTGTCGTGGGGCAGTTACGCCCTGTAGACCGGTGACTTTGCGTCCCCACCTTTCGATGGGTTTGCCCTTTGCAGCTGTGCTTGCGGCCGGAACGGCAGAACCCGCCCGGATGAATGGATTATCGGCCGGCGACGCCTTGCATTGACGACCGCCCGTCAGGAAGACAAGGCAACAAAATCAATCCCTTAGACGATCAACAGCGGCGTCGCGAGCGGCGCGGCACCGAATCTCTCCGCAAGACGACTAACGATGCGCGCCACCCTGCAGCGCGCCACACACCGCGCCGGTAACCTCCGCGGTCGTTGCCTCGCCACCCAGGTCGGGCGTGAATACGCGCGCGCGCGTGACCTGCTCGATCGCGCCCATCAACCGGGCGGCTGCCGCCTTCTCGCCGAGGTGCTCGAGCAGCATGGCCGCGCTCCAGAACGTGCCGATCGGATTGGCGATGCCCTTGCCGACGATGTCGAAGGCCGAGCCGTGGATCGGCTCGAACATGGACGGGTAGCGGCGCTGCGGATCGAGATTGGCGGTGGGCGCAACGCCGAGGCTGCCGGACAGTGCCGCGGCGAGGTCGCTCAGGATGTCGGCGTGCAGATTGGTCGCCACCATCACATCCAGCGACCGGGGCTTCAGCACCATGCGCGTGGTGGCGGCGTCCACCAGCATCTTGTCGGTCTTGACATCCGGGTAGCTGCGCGCCACCTCGTAAAACACCTCGTCCCACAGCACCATGCCGTGGCGCTGCGCGTTGGATTTGGTGATCAGCGTGAGCAGCTTGCGCGGCCGGCCGCGCGCCAGCTCGAAGGCGAAGCGCATGATGCGCGTGACACCCGCGCGGGTAAAGATCGACACTTCGGTCGCCACTTCCTCCGGCAGGCCGCGGTGCGACCGGCCGCCCTGACCGGAGTATTCGCCTTCGCTGTTCTCGCGGATGATGACCCAGTCGATGTCTCCGGGTTGCTTGAGCTTCAGCGGCGGCTCGATGCCGGGCAGAACGCGGGTGGGGCGCACATTGGCGTACTGATCGAAACCCTGGCAAATGGCCAGGCGCAGGCCCCACAGCGTGATGTGATCGGGCACGTCTTGCGAGCCCACCGCACCGAAGTAGATCGCATCAGACGCCTTGAGCCGCTCGAGCCCGTCTTCCGGCATCATGCGGCCGGTCTTCTTGTAATAGTCGCTGCCCCAGGGAAAGCGCTCGACCTGCAGCTCGAAAGTGCTCTCGCGCCGCGCCAGCGCATCGAGCACCTCCAGCCCGGCGTCGATCACTTCCGGGCCAATGCCGTCGCCGGGGATGGCGGCGATCTTGTATGTCTTCATGCAGGCCGTGCTCGCGGACGGCTAGAAATTGACATTGCTCCGGCCCTTGAGCTTGAGGATGCGGCGTGCGTCGTCGGGCGTGGCGATCTCGAGCCCCAGCTCTTCGAGGATGCGGCGGATCTTCGACACCTGCTCGGCGTTGCTGCGGGCGAGCTGGCCCTTGCCGATCCAGAGCGAGTCCTCCAGGCCAACCCGCACGTTGCCGCCCATCACCGCCGACTGCGTGGCGATGTACATCTGGTTGCGCCCGCCGCCCAGCACCGACCACTGGTACTGATCGCCGAACAGGCGGTCGGCGGTACGCTTCATGTGCAGCACGTCCTCGGGGTGCGGACCGATCCCGCCGCGGATGCCGAACACCGACTGGATGAACAGCGGCGGCTTCACCAGTCCGCGGTCGAGGAAGTGCGCGGCCGTGTACAGATGGCCGATGTCGTAGCACTCGATCTCGAAGCGCGTGTCGTTGCCGCTGCAGGACTGCAGGATGTGGGCGATGTCCTTGAAGGTGTTCTTGAAGATGCGGTCCTGGCTACCCTCCAGGTAGGACAGCTCCCATTCGTGCTTCCACTGCTTGTAGCGCGGGATCATCTCGTACAGGCCGAAGTTCATCGAGCCCATGTTGAGCGAGGCGACCTCGGGCTTGAGCCTGAGGGCTGGCTGCAGGCGCTCTTCCACGCTCATCGTGGGTGCACCGCCGGTGGTCAGGTTTACCACCACGTCGCTCGCCGCCTTGATCGCCGGCAGGAAGCGCTTGAACATCTCCGGGTCCTGCGTGGGGCGGCCGTCCTTCGGCTCGCGCGCGTGCAGGTGGACGATCGCGGCGCCCGCCTTGGCGGCGCCGATGGCGCCTTGCGCGATCTCCTCCGGCGTGACCGGGAGATGCGGCGACATGGTCGGCGTGTGGATGGCGCCGGTCACGGCGCAGGTGATGATGACTTTTCTCGGTTCTGACATTGGTCGCTCCATCGATGCTTCAGTCTTTGTCCACCATCGCCCGCTTGTGGGCGATCAGCGCCATCAGCCGCCGGTCGCGCCAGGCTTCGCGCGCCGCGTGCTGCGCCTGCGGCATAACTGCGCGGCGGGCGGCCTCGACCTTGGCGACGAGCGCAGCGTCCCACGGATCGTAGCAGACGTTCTGCATCATGCCGTGCAGCTTGGACCCGTAGCGGGCAGCATAATCCGGAATGCCGCCGGGCGCGTTGAGGTCGATGGTTTCGAACGGCCCCATGAACGCCCAGCGCAGGCCCAGGCCATCCTTGAGCGACTTGTCCAAGTCCTCCACCGTGCAGTAATCCTCTTTCACCAGGCGCCACGCCTCGTTCAGCAGCGCCGCCTGCAGGCGGTTCAGGATGAAGCCCTCGACCTCGCGCTTGACGATGATCGGCACCTGTCCGACTTTGGCGTGCAGCGCCCGGGTGCGCTCGACGACTGCCGGCAAGGTGAACGGGGCGGGGGAGATCTCCACCACCGGCACGACGTGCGGCGGGTTGACCGGGTGGGCCACCAGGCAGCGCTGCTTGCCGGCGAGTCCGTCGGCGAAGCGCGAGGTCTGGATGGTCGACGTCGAGCTCGCCAGAATGCAATCCGACTTCGCGGCCGCGTCCATCTGCGCGTACACCTCGCGCTTGACCTCGAGCCGCTCGGCGGTGTTTTCCTGCACGTAGTCGGCGTCCTTCACGCAATCGCGCAGCGTGGCCGCCGGCGCGATGCGCCGGCCGATGAGGTCCGGCGCCTCCGATACCAGGCCGGCATCTCGCAGCTCCTGCAGCGCTTCGCCGATCAGCGGCTGCGCCCTGTCCACGGCGTTCGGATCCGCGTCGTACATCAGCACCGGATGCCCGGCGCGCGCGAATACGATGGCCCAGGCGCGGCCGATCAGTCCGGCGCCCACGATTCCGATCCGTTCCATGGCTTGCCCTTTCATCCGCGCATCTCGACGCCCTCTATCTGAAGCGTCTCGACGCCTCTTATCCAAGCCTCTCGACGCCACTTATCCGAGCATTTCAACACCGGCGCACACCGAAATGGCTTGCCCGGTCACGTGCCGCCCGGCCTCGCTGGTCAGGTACAGCGCCATGTTGGCGATGTCCTGCGGGCTTACCATGGTGCGCATCGACACCTTCTCCAGCGAGCGCCGCTTCTGTTCCTCGAAGCTGATGCCCAGCGCTTTGGCCTTGGCGTCGATCACGCGGTCGATGCGTTCGCCCTCCACCACGCCCGGCTGGATGGCGTTCACGCGGATGTTGTCGGTGCCGACCTCCATCGACAGGCTCTTGGTGAAGCCCACCACGCCCCACTTGGCCGCTGCGTACGGCGTGCGGAACGGGAATCCCAGCCGCCCGGCGGCCGACGACAGGTTGATGATGCTGCCGCCGCCCGCCGCCTTGAGCATGGGCACGGCCAGGCGCGTGCAGTAGAACATGCCGTTCAGGTCCACCGCGATGCAGCGCTCCCAATCCTCGACCGCGATCTCCTCGACCTTGCCGGTGGGCCCGGCGATGCCGGCGTTGTTCACCAGGACGTCCAGCCCGCCGAGGTCCCTCCTCGCGTCGGCAAACAGCAGATCCACCTGCTTGCGGTCGGACACGTCGCAGCGGGTGGCAGTCACCTTCAGCGCCTTCACCGTTTCCTCGAGGGCCGACTGCGCGACGTCGCAGATGTGCACTTTCGCGCCGGCGTGCACAAACGTCTGCGCCATCACCCGTCCGATCCCGCCCGCGCCCGCGGTGATCAGCACGCGCTGGTTCTTCATCGACAATTCCATCGTTGGCTCCTAACTCGCAGATCCTTCATCACAACCACAACACCTGCCGCCGGAAATCGAGATCGGTCCGCAGCGGCGCGGCCGGCCCGGTGTGCGACACGCGGCCGCGGTCCAGCACCACCGCACGGTCGGCGAGCGACAGCACCAGGTCGAGGTGATGCTCGATGATCAGGATCGAGACCTCCTTGCGCAGCTGCTCGATCGATCGGAACACTTCTTCGACCATGACCGGGCTCAGACCTTCGAAGGGCTCGTCGAGCAGCAGGATCCTGACGTTGCCCACCAGGGCGCGGGCGATCGCCACCATCTGCTGCTCGCCGCCGGAGAGCTGATCGGCGCGCGTATGCAGCTTGTCGCGCACGCGCGGGAAGTAGCCGTAGATGCGGCTGCGGTCCCAGCGCACGCCGCTGCCGCCGGCGCGCGCCAGCGCACCCAGGCGCAGGTTCTCATCGACGGTGAGGCCGGAGAACAACCGCCGCCCCTGCGGCACCAGGCCCACGCCGAGGCGTGCGATGCGCTCCGGCGTCATGCCGGCCACTTGGCGGCCGGTCAGGGTGACGCCGCCGCTGCGCGGCGGCACGATGCCCAGGATGCTCTTGAAGGTGGACGACTTGCCCGCGCCGTTGCGCCCGAGCAGGGCGACCACTTCGCCGCTGCGCACCTCGAACGAGACGTCGTGCAGGATGTGGCTCTTGCCGTAGAAGGTGTTGATCCCCTGGACCTGCAGGATCGGTACGCCGGGGCCGGCCGGCTGCGGCCGCTCCAGCGCCGCCACCTGCGCGTGGCCGGCGCCGATGTACACGCGCTGCACCTCGGGATGGTTGCGCACGGTCTGCGCATCGCCTTCCACCAGCACCTTGCCCTCGTTCATCACCGTGATCTTGTCGGCCACCGCGAACACGCGGTCGATGTCGTGCTCTACCAGCAGCACCGCCATGTGGCGGGTGAGGTCGCGGATCAGCGCGGTGACGCGCTCGCGCTCGGCGGCGGCCAGCCCCACCAGCGGCTCATCGAGAAGCAGCGCGCGCGGCTTGGCGGCGAGCGCCACGCCGATCTCGACCAACCGCTGCCCGCCGTAGGAAAGACTGGACACGGGGACATCCTCCGTGCCTTCCAGGCCGAGGAAGCGCACCAACTCGCGCGTCTCGCGGTTGACCTGCTCGAGGGAATCGGCCGGGCGCCACGGGTGGTAGCGCCGCTCGGAGCGCGCCTGCACGCCCAGGCGCAGGTGCTCCCAGACGCTGAGCGAAGGGAACAGGCTGGTGATCTGAAACGAGCGCGACAGTCCGCGCGCGGCCACCGCCTCGGGCGTGCGCCCCTGGATGGCCTTGCCGGCGAGCGACACCTTGCCGCGGTCGGGGGCGAACATGCCCGAGACGAGGTTGAACAACGTGGTCTTGCCGGCGCCATTCGGGCCGATGAGCGCGTGCAGCGTGCGATCCCGGACCAGCAAGTCCACCGCGTCCACCGCGGTGAACGCGCCGAAGCGCTTGGTCACGCCCCGACACTCCAGCAGCACACCGTCGAAGCGCGGATGATCGCGCAGGAATGCCGGGGCCTGCTGGCCAGGCTCCGGGGTGACGCGCGCGGCCATCGCCGCGGCGGCGACTCGCTGGCGGCGCAGCGGCGCGGTCAGGCGCTCGCTCAAGCCGACGATGCCGAGCGGGGAGAACAGGATGAGCGCCATGAACAGCAGGCCGAACCAGAATTGCCACGCCGCCGTGTGGCCCGAGACGACCTCGCGGAACATCAGGTACAGGAAACCGCCCAGCGCCGGGCCGAGGAAACTGCCCATGCCGCCGAAGATGGTCATCGCCAGGATCTCGCCCGAGAAATTGACGTGCACCAGATCGGCCGACACGAACAGCTTCAGGTAAGCGGCGAGGCAGCCGCCCAGCCCGACCACGGCAGCGGAGATGGTGAACGCAGCCAGCTTGTAGCGCTGCACCGGGTAGCCGGCGAAGCGGGCGCGCTGCTCATTCTCGCGGATCGCGACCAGCACCGCGCCCAGCGGCGAGCGGACCACGCGCCACATCGCCCAGGCCACCGCCAACACCACCGCGGCGGTGAGGTAATAGAACAGGCGCGGATCGTCCAGCGGCACGCCGAGCAGGGGCTGGCGCCGGATGCCGGACAGGCCGTTCTCGCCGCCGGTGAAGGAGGTCCAGCGGAACACGATGTAGAAGGTGAGGGCGGTGAACGCCAGCGTGAGCAAGGAGAAGTACACGCCGCGCCGGCGCAGCGCCAGGAAGCCGACGATCGCGCCGAGCAGCGTCGCCAGCAGCAGGCCTGCCGCGAACGGCAGCACGCCGCTGCCGGGGAACCAGTGGATCTGCGTCAGCGCCACGCAGTAGGCGGCCAGACCGAAGAACAGCCCGTGCCCGAAGGAGAGCAGGCCGGTGTAGCCGAGCAGCAGGTTGTAGCCGATGCCCACCATCGCGAAGATCGCGATCTCGGTGGCGATGCCCCAGGTGAAGCCGAAAGCCAGCACTAGCCAGGGCAGCAGCACCAGGCCGAGGGCGAGCAAGACCAGCGGATGGCGCGGCGCGTTCGGGATCATCGGTCAGCCGCCGGGGTGTATCGGCAGGGTCGATCGCACGGCGGCGACCAGGCGCGCCGCCTGCGCGGGGTTGAGCATGTTCAGGTACGCGAGCTTGCCGCGCAGCACCGGGTCGATCTGCAGCCGCGCGCCCTCGGTGTGCGCGCGCAGGCTCGCTTGGTGCAGCGCCGCGCGCAGGCGCCGGCGTTCCTGCCGCGACAGGCCCAGGACGTCGTTGACCATCACACCGGTGATCCGCTGCGGCGTCCCCCTGCGCAGCACGCGCGTCTTGGAATGATTCAGGGCGAAGCCCTCGTCCTCGATGATGCGCTGCGCGAGGCAGCGCAGCGCATGCGCCTCGCGCACGTCGTCGCCGGAGAAGGCCAGGTCGTCCGCATAGCGGGTGTACGCAAAGCCCATGCGCCGGGCGAGTCCGGCCAGCCGGCGGTCCATCTTCGCCACGATCGCATTGCTCAGGCCGGGGCTGGTGGGCGCACCCTGCGGACAGGCGCGCGGGCCCACCGGCGGGAAATAGCGCACGCCCTCCGCCATCACCGGGTGGCGCGGCGACTCCGTCATCAGCGCCGCCAGCGCGGCGGCGATCGGATAGCCGTAACCGAGCGCGATCATCAGCCCGCGCACGCGGCCGAAGTGGATGGAGGGGAAGAAGTCCTTCAGGTCGAGGTGCAGGACCACGGCCTTGCCCACGTGCGGTTGCGCGTTGCTGCGTATCGAGCGGCGCGCGACGAAGCCGTGCGCGTACTCGCTGGCCGGCAGCTTGGCCACCAGCAGCGCGTTGAGGCGTCGCTGGATCGCCTTCAGCCGCGACTTGGGCGCCATGATCAGGCGCTCGCCACCGCTGCGCTTGGGCACGGCGAACATCACGTAATGCGGCGCGCGTTCGCGTGCGCTGTGGATCGAGTAATGCCGCAGCGTCTTCAATGTGAGCCCGAGGGCCTGCGCCAGCTCGGCCTCGCTGCGCCACACCGGCATGCCGTAACGCGCAAGTTGCGCCTCGTCGGTGGCGAGATGGCGCAGGCTGCCGTCGGTGGTGCGCAAGGTGCCCGCGAACAGACGCCGGGCCTCGTCATGCGGCAGCAACCGTGCGCGCCTGCGGCGGCGCCGCTCTGGATGCGCCGGCACGGGCACGCGCGAATCGCGTAGAGCGAGGCGACGCTGCGACGCCTTGTGTGCGGGCGGTTCGGACGCCGGCGGTTGCACCGTCGGGGGCGCCGCTGGCGTCGGCATCGCTGTTGGCACGGCGGCCGGCGCTGCGGGTGTGCTCGGCGGCGTGGGGCGCAGCTCGGAGCGCGGAGCGCTGCCGGCGGCCGGCTGGACCGCCTGCGGCCGGGCTAGAGGCTGCGCTGCGGTCGGCGCGCTGCCCGGTGCGCGGGCGCTCGCCGGCGTGGCCAGTGCCGACGAGATCGGTGCCGGCGCGCTGGCTGGTGCACTCGGAACCGTCGCGCCGGCTGCGCTGCTCGCGCGCGGAGCGCCGGCTGCCCGACCCGGCCGCTGCGCAGAACTGGCACCCCCCTCTCCCCCGCGCGCGAGGGACTGGGGGTGAGGGCGAGCCCCGCCGCGGGAGAGGGTTTGGGGCCGAGAGGGGGCTCCGCTGCGGGATTGCGGGCGAGAAGGCGTGCCGGTGGGACGCGCAGGCCGCTTCTGCTCGGGGGCCGGTGACCGCGGCTCCGCCTTGCGCTGGCCGAGCAGCCAGCTCAGCAGCTCAGCGACAAGCCCCATAGTCGGCTGCAACCAAGGGAGGCGAGGAGGAGCGCTGGCCGACCACTTGCGAGGCTCTGGACTCATGGCTTCCCCGCGACTGCGGCGTGGGGAACCGTGGCGAAGTGATGCGCTCAACGCGCCGCCCCGGCGAAGCACCGGGGCACTGCCGGCTGGTTGCGGTCCAGCGCGCCTCCTCGACGCTCTTTATGTCTGCAGCGCGCATCGTTGTCAATGGGAAGTTGCGCGCCGGTACACCACGGGCGCTTCGCCGTCGCCGTGCGAGGAAGGGTGCTGCGCAATCAGCCTGCCGACCAGCGCCAGCGCGTCGGCATCGGCCCCGCGCTCGAGCGCCCGGCGTGCCCAGGCGACGGTGCGCTGCACCTCGTCCGGGTCGCGCGGCGCGCGCGCCAGCGCGCGCATGGCGCGCCGCCTGACCGGCGCGGGGAGCGGGCCTTCCAGCGCGGCGAGCACGGCGTCGAGGTGGTGCCGCAAGGCCTCGCGTGCCAGCGGCTGGTCGGCGGTCAGCGCATCCGCTGCGAGCGCTCGCACGTGCGGCTCGCCGGCCTGCAGCAGCGCGCCGGCCACAGCGCGGTTGTGCAGGCACTCGCGGCCGGCGTGCTCGAACAGCAGGCGCGCCAGCGGGTTTCGCTGCAGCAGCAGCCGCAGGCTGCGCGGCAGCCGCGGCAGCCGCTGCACGATCAGCGCCGCCCGCGGACCGAGGCCAGCGTCGCCCCTCAGGTGCTCGGCCACCCGCACAGCGGCCTGCATCAGTCGCTCTGCGCCCGAGCGCTCCAGCCGCGCAGCGAGGCGGGCGGCAAAGTGATCCACCAGTTCCGCGTCGCGCCGCTCGAGGGCGAGATCGATCAGCCGCGAGAGCGGCCGGCTGGCGCTGGGATCGAGTTGCGTGCGGAACGGTCCGCGCGCCAGATGCGGGAAGCGCTCGTAGAGCGCCAGCAGCGTGTCTTCCTTCAGCGCGCGCGCGACGCGCTTGTGCGGCGCGCCTGTGTGCAGCGGCGCCCACACGCCGGCGAGGACCAGCAGGCGCTGGCGCAGCTCCGCGTCGGCGGTCTGGGCGTCGCTCACCAAGGCCATCACCTCGCGGTCGTACTGGGCCGGCGGCGCGCAGGCGGCGAGCAGCGTGGCCCACAGCTGCCACCAGCCGCGCCGGTGCGCGAGCTCGAGCATCTCCTCGTAGCCGCTGCGCCGTCGCGGGGACCAGACTTCGGCGGCGTGCCGCTCCAGATAGGGCAGCACGTGCTGGCCGCGCTCCAGCGCCAGCGCATGCAGGCGCGGCGCCACGTCTGGGCGCCAGCGCTGCGGGTGGCGCCGATCGAGCTCCTCGCACAAAGCCTGCGCATCGGACACGCGGCGCGCCAGCTCGGCGGTGTCGCGCGCCCATTCCTCGGGCGGGGCCTGCATACGATACAGCGCGAAGTGCAGCGGGTCGTCGGCGCGCGCCAGCGCCTGGCCCATCAGCCGGTTCCACGGCAGGCGCGCATCGTCGGCGCGGCGCCCGCGCGGCAGATGGCGCTGGATGAATTCGGAGGACAGCGCCGGCTGAATCGCGTACAGCGCCAGCGCGGTGTCCTCGTCCAGCGTGTACGGCAGGTCGAGCGCGCCGAGCACCGCGGCGCGCGCTTCCGGCGTGCTCGCCGCCGCGTAGCGGGCGGCCAGCTCGGCCGCCCAGCGTGCGGCGTCCTCGCGGTTACGACGACGGTTCGGACGCGGGCGCTCGGAGTGCGTGGTCATTCGAACTTCTCGAAACGCTCGCCCATCAGGCCGCGCGGCCGGAACAGCAGCACCAGCACCATCAGCAGGTACATGGACGCCTCGGCGGCGGGCGGATAGAAATAGACGGTGAGGCCGCGCACCACACCCACCAGCAAACCCGCGAGCACCACGCCCCAGAACGAGCCGAGACCGCCGATCACCACCACCACGAAGGTGGCGGTGAGGATCTCGTTGCCCATCGCCGGCTGCACGCCGGCGAGCGGGGCCGACATCACGCCGGCCAGCGCCGCCAGCCCCACGCCGAGCGCGAAGATCGCGGCCAGCGCCGGACTCAGGCTGATGCCCAGGGCGCGCACCATCTCCGCGTCGCGCACGCCGGCGCGCACCACCAGGCCGAAAGCAGTCTTGTTGAGCAGCAGCCAGCAGCCGATCACCACCGCGCTCGCCACCGCCAAGATGGTGAGCCGGTAGTAGCTGTAGATGAAATCGCCGACGATGAGCTGGCCGCGCAGAGCGTCCGGAATGGAGAACGGCAGGCCGGTGGTGCCCCAGAGCATGCGCAGACTCTGCTCCGCGGTCATCGCCAGACCGAACGTGAACAGCAAGCCCAGCGCCGGGTCCTTGCCGTACAGCCGGCTCAGCAGCAGGCGCTCGATCAGGATGCCGATCAGCGCCACCGCCACCGGCGAGACGATCGTCGCGCCGAGGAAGCCGGCGCGCTGTTGGACTTCGTAGGCGAGATACGCGCCCACGGCATAGAAGGCGCCGTGCGCCAGGTTCACCACGCCGCCGAGGCTGAAGATCAGCGACAGCCCGAGCGACAGGATGATGTAGAAGGAGCCGACCAGCAGGCCGTTGATGACCTGCTCGAGGACCAGCTCGGGGACGAAGGGTGTCACGCAGTCACGCCATGCGGCACGGATTCTCCGCCTGCGTGGGCTGGATCACCTCGAGCGACTCCTTCGCGCCGGGCACCGCTTCCACCACGTCGAAGATGTCCCACTTGTCCTTGGACTGCGCCTTGTCTTTCACCTTGACCACGTACATCTCCTGCAGCAGCTGGTGATCCCAGGGGCGGAACGTGCCCTTGCGGTCCTTCAGCAGATCGAAGCCGGCGCCCTTCTCCAGATACAGGATGATGGAAGCGGCGTCCATGCGCCCGGTTTCCGCCAGCGCCTGCAGCACGATGCGCACGCCCACGTAGTCGCCCCAGGCCTGGTTCTCCGGAGGCAGCTTGAAGCGGTCGAAGAAGCGCTTGGCGAAGGCCTGCGCGCCCGCGTTGCGGATGCCGTGGTACCACAGGCTCTGCCACACGCCGGAGAGGTTGTCGATGCCCGCCGCCCAGAACCCGACCGTGTCCATCACGCCCCCGGTGAGCGGGAAAGGCAGATTGTACTCGCGGTACTGCTTGAGGAACGTGGTCTGGTCCACGCCCGCGAGGTTGAGGTAGATGTAGTCCGGCTTGAGCGAGCGGATCTTGAGGATGTAGGAGCTGTAGTCGGCGGTGTTGGTGGGCACCATGTCGTTGGCCAGCACCACGCCGCCGTTCTCCTGCAGGAAGCGCGACGACACCCGGTACAGATCGT
>DATBMG010000142.1:0-3586 GCA_036554965.1 Burkholderiales bacterium | reverse complement strand
ACAACGCCCCTGTATGTTTCCGCCATAGGCACGTCCTTGGCGAGCCCGTTCATGATGTACACGTTCAGGCCCACCGGCGGGAAGATCATGCCGATCTCCACCACCATCAGGATCAGTATGCCGAACCAGATCGCCTTCTCGGCCGGCGGCAGGCCGAAGAAATCCAGCCCCAGCACCACCGGGAAGATCACCGGCACGGTGAGCATGATCATGGACAACTCGTCCATCACGCAGCCGAGCGCGATATAGAACAGCATGATCGCCGCCATGACGGCGAGCGGCGGGATGCCGGCGTGCGCCACCGCCGCGGCCAGCTCCCCGGGCAGCTGCGACAGGGCGAGCGCGGCGTTCATCATGTCCGCGCCGATGAAGATCATGAAGATCATGCCGCTGGTCTGCGCGGTAGACAGCAGGGCGGCCGCGAACCGCCCCTGGCCCAGCCCGCCGCGCAGCAGCGCGGTGAGGAAGGTCATCGCGGCGCCGATCGAAGCGGCCTCGGTGGGGGTGAAGAAGCCGCCGTAGATGCCGCCGAACACCACCACGAAGATCGCCAGGATCGGCCACACGCCCAGGGCGCTGCGCAGGAACTGCTCGCGGCTGGTGGCTTGCCTCTCGGGCGCGTGCTGCGGGTACAGCCGCACGTAGATCGCGATGGCGAGGATGTAGCCGACAGCGGCGATCAGGCCGGGGATGTAGGCGGCGAGAAACAGCCGGGAGATGTTCTGCTCGGTGAGGATCGCGTACACCATCAGCGTGACCGACGGCGGCAGCAGGATGCCGAGCGTGCCGCCGGCGGCGAGCGCCGCGGTGGCGAGCCGGCCCGAGTAGTGGATGCGGCGCATCTCGGGCAGGGCGACCTGCGCGATGGTGGCGGTGGTCGCCACCGACGAGCCGCTGATCGAGCCAAACGCGGCGCAGGCCAGCACACCGGCCATCGCCATGCCGCCGCGGAAGCGGCCGAGCAGGCCGTTGGCGAAATCGAACAGCGCCTTGGACAGCCCGCCGTGCACGGCGAAGGCGCCCATCAGGATGAACAGCGGGATCACGGTGAGGCCGTACACCGAGAAGCGCCCGAACACCGCGCCCTTGAGGTGATTGAGCAGCGGGTCCCAGCCCGACAGCAGGCCGTAGCCGACGGCGCCGGGGACGAACATGGCGATCGCGATCGGGATGCGCAGCGCCATCAACCCCAGCATCGCGCAGAACAGCGCGATGCCGACCCCGAAATCACTCACGCGCATCCCCTGCGGCGAGGTGGCGCCAGGCGATGTACAGCGAGACCAGCGCGGTGAGCAGCAGGCCCGGGGTCATCAGCGCATAGGGAATCCAGATCGGGATCGACATCAGCATCGAGGTTTCCTGGTCGGCGTGCGCCGCCATCGCGCCCACCCCGGTGCGCCAGCAGAGCAGGCCCGCCACCGCGCCGACCAGCAGCGCGCCGAGCGCGTCGAGGCGCTGCTGCGTGCGCGCGGATGCCCAGGTCATGAAGAAGTCGACGATGATGTTGCCGCCCTGCCATTGCGTGTACGGCAGGAAGCAGGCGAGGCCCACCGCGCAGGCGAGCTGCACCATCTCCACGTCGCCCTGTATCGGGCTCGACCACAGCACGCGCCCGAGCACGCTTGCCAGCGTCATCAGCGCGATGCCGATCAGCGCCACACCCCCGAGCACGGCCGAGGCCTGGCACAGCGCGCGCAGCGCGCTGCCCACCGCCCCCGGGCGTCGTACCGTAGCACTCACGCGCCGCTTCTCCAGTGTGCCGGTCGAAAGGCGCCTCTTATAGCACGCCGGCCGCCGCCGTGCCGCGCATCCGAGGGTGGCTTACAATCGCGCATTGTCTCTTGCATCGCATCGGGAGATCGCACTCATGGCGAAGTACGGAATCGGGCAGGCCATCACGCGGCGCGAAGACCAGCGGCTGCTGACCGGCACGGGGCGCTACCTCGACGACCTCGCGCTGCCCAACGAAGCGCACATGGTGCTGGTGCGCTCGCCGCACGCGCACGCACGCATCGTCTCGGTGGACAGCGCCGCAGCCAAGGCGATGCCCGGCGTGGTGGCGGTGCTCACCGGCAAGGATCTGCAGGCCGACAAGATCGGTGCCTTCCCCATCAGTCCGGGCTTGACGAACGCCGCGGGCAAACCGATGACGGCACCGCCCTACTATCCGCTGGCGATCGGGGAAGCGCGCTTCGTCGGCGAGGCGGTCGCCGCCGTCATCGCCCAGACCCGGCTGCAGGCCGAGGACGCGGCCGAGAAGGTGACGGTGCAGTACGAGGAGCTGCCCGTGGTGGTGACCATGGAGGACGCGGCCGCGCGCAACGCCGTGCAGGTGTGGCCGGAGGCGCCGGGCAACGTCGCCGCGCAGACCGAGTTCGGCGACAAGGCCGCCACCGACGCCGCCTTCGCCAAGGCCAAGCACGTCACGCGCCTCAGCTTCTACAACCAGCGCCTGGTGCCGGTGAGCATGGAAGGGCGCGGCAGCATCGGCGACTACGACGCCAAGAGCGGGCGCATCACCCTGTACACCAGCTGCCAGAACCCCGCCGGTCTGCAAGGGACGCTCGCTGAATCGATCCTCAACGTGCCGAAAGACAAGGTGCGCGTGCGGGTGGGCGATGTGGGCGGGGGCTTCGGCATGAAGACGATGCTCTACCCCGAGGACGCGCTGTGCGCGTACGCCGCGCGCAAGCTCGGCCGCCCGGTGCACTGGCGCGCGAGCCGCAGCGAGGAGTTCCTCGCCGGCACCCACGGTCGCGACCAGACCAACGATGCCGAGCTGGCCTTCGACGCGAACGGCAAGATCCTGGGCTTCCGCGTGAACATCGTCGGCAACGTCGGCGCCTACGCGTGCAGCCCCGGCGCGATCATCGTGGTGGCGGTGGGGCCGAAGGTCATCACCGGCGTGTACCACATCCCGGCGCTGCACCTGCGCGGCACCGCGCTACTCACCCACACCAACCTGGTGTCCGCCTACCGCGGCGCCGGCCGGCCCGAGGCGATCTACCTGATCGAGCGGCTGATGGACCAGGCCGCCGCCGAGATGAAGATCGATCCGGCCGAGCTGCGCCGGCGCAACCTGATCCAGCCCGGGCAGATGCCTTACACCAGCCCGATGGGCGAGAAGTTCGACAGCGGCAACTTCCCGCACATGCTGGACCGCATCCTCGAAGCGGCGGACTGGAACGGCTTCGCCAAGCGCCGCGAGGCGTCGAAGGCGCGCGGCAAGCTGCGCGGGCGCGCGCTATCGAGTTTCCTGGAATGGACCGGCGTGGTGCACGAGGAGACCATCGACCTGCACGTGGACGCCGACGGGCGCATCCGCATCTACACCGCGATGCAGGCGATGGGGCAGGGCATCGAGACCAGCTACGTGCAGATCGTCGCCGCCACGCTCGGCCTGGACGCGGAGGCGATCGAGATCGTGCAGGGCGACAGCGACATCGCCCAGGGCCTCGGCAGCATGGGCAGCCGCTCGCTCTACATCGGCGGCTCGGCCATGCTCACCGCCTCCGAGCAGACCATCGACACCGGCCGCAAGCTCGCCGCGGATGCGCTGGAGGCGGCCGCACCCGACATCCAGTAT
>DATBMG010000141.1:0-48174 GCA_036554965.1 Burkholderiales bacterium | reverse complement strand
ACACGTTGTTGGCGTGGATGGTGGTGAACACCAGGTGGCCGGTGAGCGCCGACTGCACGGCGATCTGCGCGGTTTCCGGGTCGCGGATCTCGCCGACCATGATCTTGTCCGGGTCGTGGCGCAGGATGGAACGCAGCCCCTTGGCGAAGGTGAGTCCCTTCTTCTCGTTGACCGGGATCTGCAGCACCCCCCGCAGCATGTACTCCACCGGGTCCTCGATGGTGATGATCTTGTCCACCCCGTGGTTGATCTCGGTGATCATCGCGTACAGGGTGGTGGTCTTGCCGCTGCCGGTGGGGCCGGTCACCAGCACCATGCCGTAGGGCTCGGCGGCCAGCCGGCGCAGGATGGCGACCGAGTGCGGGTCGAACCCCAGCGCGTCGAGATTGAGTCCCTTGACGTGGTCGGTGAGGCTCTGCTTGTCGAGGATGCGCAGCACCGCATCCTCGCCGAAGATGCTGGGCATGATGGACACGCGGAAGTCGATCTCGCGGCCCTGTGCCAGCACCTTGAAGCGCCCGTCCTGCGGGATGCGCCGCTCGGCGATGTCCAGCTCGGCCATCACCTTGACCCGTGAGATCACCTGCTCGGCCATCTCCAGGCCGCTCGCCGTACCCATCATGCTCAGCACGCCGTCCAGGCGGTACTTGATCACCAGCTGCGTGGCGGCGGTCTCCAGGTGGATGTCGCTGGCGCCGGCCTTGAGCGCATCGTAGAGCGTCGAATGCACCAGCCGCACCACCGCGCTGTCGTGCTCGCTGATGGTCTTGAGCGACAGCTCCTCCAGGCGCCCGCGCTTGGCCTCGCCGCGCACCGCGTCCTCGAGCAACGAGTCCATGGCGCGCATGGTCTCGCCGTGCCGCGCCAGATAGGCGGACACCTCGCTGCCGTGCGCAAGCCGCCAGTGCACCGGGTGCGCGATACGCTCCTCGACCCAAGGCCGCAGCGCCGCGTTGAACGGATCGCCGAACACCAGCATCAGCGCGCCGCCCGCGTCGCGGAACAGAACGCAACCGTGCGCCAGCGCCTCGGTGTAGGGCACCAGGTCGAAGGCGGGAAGCAACGCATCCATCTCGGCCATGCCGATCGCGTCGTAGCCGAGCGCCGCACCCAGCGCGGCGACGAACGACTCGGTCGACAGCCCCGAGGCGTCCTGCAAAATCTCCGACACCGTCTTGCCGCTCGCCCGCGCGGCGTGGCGGGCGCGCTCGATGTCCTCGGGCAACAGCAGCGGCGCGGACGACAGCTCGCGCGGATTCAATGGATGCTCCCGGCCAGCTCGAAGATCGGGAAGTACATGAGCAGCACGATGCCGCCGATCACCACGCCGATTACCGCCATCAGCAGCGGCTCGAAGGTGCGGGTGAAGCGCTCGACCCAGCGCTGCAGCTCCTCCTCGTGGAACGCGGCGCTGCGCTCCATCATCTCGCCCATCATGCCGGTGCGCTCGCCCACGCGCAGCATGCGCAGCGCCACCGGCGTGGTGAGCCCCTGGCCGTCCAGCGACGCGGACATCGTCTGTCCCTCGCGGATACGGCGCAAGGCGGCGTCCAGTCGCAGACGCAGCTCCTCGTCGAGAAGACCCGACACCATGGTCAGTGCCTGGGGCGCCGCCGTGCCGCCCATCAGCAACATCCCGGTCGTGCGGTAGAAGCGCGTGAGCTGGTAGATGCGCACGCGCTCACCCAGCGCCGGGATGCGCATCAGCTGGCGAGCGGCCCACTGGCGAGCGGCCGGCCGGCGGACCCAGAACAGGAGGCCCGCCACCGCGGCGACGACGGTACCCAGCAGCAGCCCGCCGTTCGCCTCGACGAAGCCGCCCCAGGCCATCAGCACGCGCGTCAGCCAGGGCAGATCGCCGCCGATGTCCTCGTAGATGTGGGAGAAGCGCGGCACCACGTAGCCTAGCAGGAACAGGCTGACCAATCCGCCGACCGCGATCAGGATCAGCGGATAGATCGAGGCGCTGACCAGGTGCTTCTTCACCGCGTCCAGCTGTGTCTGATAGGCGACGAACCGCGACAGGGCTTCGGGCAGGCTTCCGGTCCGTTCGCTGGCGCGCACTGTGGCGACGTACAGATCGGGAAATGCGTCCGGATGGGACTGCAGCGCGGTGGAGAAGGACTGTCCTTCGCGCAGCCGCACCAGCAGACCGGCGAGAACGGCCGCGGTGCCGGCCTTCGATTCCTTCTCGCCGAGCGTTTCCAGCGCCTCGACCAGGCTGATGCCGGAGCGCAGCAGTGCCAGCAGCTCCTGCGTGAACAAGACCAGGGGAAAACGTGCCGCGCCGAGCCGCGCCGGCACGCCGAGCGATCCCGTGCGCCGCACCCCGAGCACGACGTAGCCCTGGGATCGCGCCTGCTGGTCGGCGTCGCGATCGTCGCGCGCGTCGAGCCACAGGGATACCACCGCGCCATCGGATTTCATGGCGGATTTCATGCCGGATTTCACGGCTTTGACCTGGAAGCGCATGGCGTCAGTCAATAGGTCCCGATGTCCCCATCCTCTCCCGTGCCTCCCGGCTGGCCGTCCTTGCCCAGAGAGAGCAGATCGTACTCGCCGCGCTCGCCCGGCTGGCGGTACACGTACGGCTTGTCCCAGGGATCGTTAGGGACCGCCTTGCGCAGATAGGGACCGTCCCACTTCGGTTCGTTGCCCGGACGCGTCACTAGCGCGGCCAGCCCCTGCTCGGTGTCCGGGTAGCGCCCGGTGTCCAGCCGGTACTGGTCGAGCGCCTTCTCGAAGGCGTCGATCTGCGCGCGCGTGACCTGGATCTTGGACTTGCCTTCCTGCGCGAAGTAGCGCGGGGCTACGTAACCGGCGAGCAGGCCGATGATCACGATCACCACCAGCAGCTCGAGCAGGGTGAAACCGGTGTTGTTTCGGTAGGACATGAGCGCCATTCTCGTCGTCCGCTTTGCGTGTGCTTGCGCCCGGCTCCAGGCTGGCGCGCGGCCGGAGCATACAGGCACGCACCTACATTGTACCGGCGGCAGTCTAGTTTCCGCCCGTGACGCCGCCGTTGCTTCGATTCGGGTTGTAACACCGGGTTCAAGGGAGCGTCAAGCTGGGAGCGGCGCAGCCCGCTATTGTCACATTCCCTTTGCAGTCTACTGCTGTCGCCGGGACCGAACACGAGTCGTGTCTCAATGCGGCGCAGCGGCTTACTGCTCCTGCAGCAGCCCGCCGCCCGCCCAGTCCTCCGATCCGACGACCGCGCGCCGCGCCCCGCCGCTGAGGGCAGAGAAGGACCCGGCGGCGACGTTGCCCAGGCCACCGCCCACCACGCCGTACATGCCGCTTGCGCTGTTGGTGCTGCCGCCGCTGACGCTCGACAGATCCCCGCTCGCGACATTGAGCGCACCGGCGGTGACGCTCGAATAGGGTGCATTGATAGCGTTCTCGATGCCCAGCACGATGCCGCCCCATCCCGAATAGCTGTTGAAGTCGCCGCCGACGAAGTTATGCGAGCCGCTCTTGTGGCTGCGCGCCCAGACGCCGCCCCTGGCATGGCAATCCGACGCATTGACGTAATAGCCGAGCGAGCAGACCGGGTGGGCGGCGCGCGGCCGGTTGTAGCCCACGATCAGGTTGCCCAGGCCGTTCGCGCTGTGCGTGGTGCCGCTGCCGTTGATGACCTGTACGTTGATCCCTTGAAACAGCGCCGTCGGATAGCCGCTCGAGTGATCCAGGGTGAGATAGCCGTTCAAGTCGAGAATGCTGTTTCCGCGCAGGCTGCGCACGTCGCCCTGGATGCTCGCGAGCTGGCCCTTCAGCGCATCCATGCCGGCCTGCAGCGATTGACGTGCGGTGACTTCCGCTGCGAGTTGCGCGCGCAAGCTCCTGACCGTGCCCCGCAGGCCGGCGAGCTGGCGTTGCAGCTCGCGCAGTTGCTGGCCGAGGTCGCCGCCCGAGGGCGGCTGCTGAGCCCAGGCGCAGGTGGACAGCGCACCGAGCAGCGCAAGCAGTGAAAGCTGGAGTCTGGTCATGTTGGCGTTCCCCGTGTGTCGCCCATGTGTCGGTAGCGTCGTCAGTTTACGCCGACACCCCGGCGCAAAGCACTCTTTCGAGAGAAAATACCGTCTCGATTCACCTTTGCTTCACGTCGCCGTGGACCCACCCGTCTCCCGCCGCATCGCCCACCTGGACATGGATGCGTTCTACGCGTCGGTGGAGTTGCTGCGTTATCCCGAGTTGAAAGGGCGGCCCCTGGTGATCGGCGGCGGCCGGCGCCACCAGCCGGTCGACAAGGACGGCAAGCGTCAGTTCGCGCGGCTCGCCGGCTACGTGGGGCGCGGCGTCATCACCACCGCCACCTACGAGGCGCGCGCCTTCGGCGTGCACTCGGGGATGGGCTTGATGAAGGCGGCGGCGCTCGCGCCCGATGCGGTGCTGCTGCCCACCGACTTCGACCAGTACCGCAAGTATTCGCGCCTGTTCAAGGCGGCGGTGCGCGAGGTCGCCACGCAGATCGAGGATCGCGGCATCGACGAGATCTACGTCGATCTCACCGGGTTGCCGGGAGATGCCCGTGAGATTGCGCTGCGCATCCAGGAGCGCGTGCGCAGCGTCACCGGCCTCACCTGCTCGATCGGCGTCGCGCCCAACAAGCTGCTGGCCAAAATCTGCTCGGAGCTGGACAAGCCCAACGGCGTGACCGTGCTGTCGCAGGCCGACGTCGCCGCCCGGATCTGGCCGCTGCCGGCGCGACGGATCAACGGCATCGGCCCCAAAGCCGGCAGCAAGTTGGACGCACTGGGCATCCGCACCATCGGCGAGCTGGCGGCGGCCGATCGGCAGTTGCTCATCGAGCAGTTCGGCCGCAGCTACGGTGCCTGGATGCACGAGGCGGCGCACGGCCGCGACGAGCGCGCAGTGGTGACGTTCAGCGAGCCGAAATCGATCAGCCGGGAGACTACATTCGAGCGCGACCTGCACGCGGTGCGCGATCGGGACACCCTGAGCGCGATCTTCACCGACCTGTGCGTCCGTCTGAGCGAGGACCTGACGCGCAAGGGATATCTCACCAAGACGATCGGCATCAAATTGCGCTACGACAACTTCAAGACGGTGACGCGCGATCACACCATCGAGCAGCCGACCGCCGATGCGCGCACCATCCGCCGCGCCGCCGGCGAGTGCCTGAAGCGCACGCCGCTGGATCGGAGGCTGCGGCTGCTCGGGGTGAGGGTGGGATCGTTAGTGCGGGCGGGGACCGTAGAGAAGGCCGCGCCGCGCAGCAGCGCGCAGCTGTTCGACTAGCCCGCTCTCCTATTGCTGCATCACCTGCGGCTCCGGGTCGCGGGTGACGACATGCAACGCCGTCGCCCTGGGTCTGCCGGCGCGCATCTCGATGGTGTAGGTCTCCTTGGACTTGACCGTCACCGCCCCGCCCGGGTCCTTCCACCATTCGGTCAGATCCGACTGGACCTCGGCCTGACTGCCGTCGGAGGCGAGCCTCACCTCCACGATGCTGCGCTGCAGCCGGTAGTCCCAGAAGCTGTCCTTCGCATCGCGCAACAGGCGGCGGAACTCGGCTTTGCCGATCGTCCCGGAGCCCCCGGAGCGTTGCGACTTCACCTGCACCTGGATCAGCGCGTCGTCGGCGAAATGTTCGACGACCCGGTCGAGATCCACCCGCGCCAGCGCCTTGTCGAAGCTCGCCATGAAGGCCAGCGCCTGCTCGCGGCTGATCTTGCCCACGGCGCCGGGACGCGGCGGCACGGCCGAAACGCAAGGGGCGTCGGAATAGGTGATCCGCCCCTTCTCGTCGAAGCACTTGAACAGCTGGGCGTGGCCCACGCCCGGTACTGCGAGGCAGGCGGCGATGGCAACGGCGCGGACCCCTTTGGTCCACAGACTGGCCGGCATGACGCTCTCCTTCGGGATGCGCTACCCGCCGGAATCGCAAACCTCATACCAATCGAAGCCGCCGGGGGCCTGCCGCGTGCCCCACTCCTGTGACATTTGCCGGTCGCTTCCAGCGGTTGACAAGCCGCATGCGGCTGCGCAAGATCGCTCGCATACCGCAGCCAACGTCATGACGCCTTCACTTCGGACGGCCCTGCTGGCCGCTGCACTCCTGCCCGCCGGCGCGGCCCTTGCCGAGGGCAACGCCGAGCTGAACCGGATCCTGGAGGCCAATGCCTCCGCGGCCGCCTTCGCGCGCATCTGCGACGAGGAGCCCATGTCGGAGCAGCTCAAGAGCTCGACCATGATGCTGCTCGCGGTGAACGGCCTCGGGCCGCAGATCGTGCAGCTCGGCAGCGCCAAGTTCAACGATGTGATGCGCCGGGAGATCGCCGGCTTCCGCACCGCGAAGGATGTGGATTGTCCGGCCAGGGTCAAGGAAGCGCGCGAACGGCTGTCGTTCACGCACGCGATCATCCAGGCCGGGCGCCGGGACGCGCCGTCCAACTAGCACCCATGGTGCACGTCGGCTGTCACACGACGCGCGCGCGCCGCAGCGCCTCGATCTCGTCGCTCCCCATTCCGAGCAGCTCGCCCAGCACCCGGTCGGTGTGTTCTCCCAGCAGCGGGGGCGGCAGGCGATATTCCACCGGTGTCGCGGACAAGCGCAGCGGGCTCGCCACCAGCGGCAGCGCGCCCGCCGCGCGGTGCTGCATCTCGATGCGCAAGCCCCGGTGCTGCACCTGCGGGTCGCGGAACACCTGCGCGATGTCGTTGATCGGCCCGCAAGGGACGCCGGCGCCGGACAGGCGTTCCGTCCAGTGCGCGACGGGCTGCTGCGCCAGCCGCGCCTGCAACAGCCCGGTCAGCTCGGCCCGGTTGCGCACGCGCGCCGCATTGGTGGCGTAGCGCGCGTCGCGCGCCCAGTCGTCGCGGCCAAGCACCTCGCACAGGCGTGCGAACTGCCCGTCGTTGCCCGCGGCCAGCATGATCATCCCGTCCTGGCAGTCGAACGACTGCGACGGCACCACGCTCGGGTGCAGATTGCCGTTGCGCATCGCCACCACATCGGCCGAGAGATACGCCTGGGCGATGTTGATCATGGCGGCGACCTGCACGTCGAGCAGCGCCATGTCGATGTGCTGCCCCTGCCCGGTCGCGTCGCGGTGGCGCAGCGCCGCCAGGATCGCGATGACCGCACAGTGGGCGGTGAGCACGTCTACCACCGCCACGCCCACCCGCTGCGGCGGGCCGTCGTGCTCGCCGGTGACGGCCATCATCCCGCCCATCGCCTGGGCGATCGGGTCGTAGCCCGCGCGCTCGGCGTACGGTCCGCTCTGGCCGTAGCCGGTGATGGAGCAATACACCAGGCGCGGATTCAGACGGCTGAGCGCGGCGTAATCCAGCCCGTGGCGCGCCAGGTCGCCCACCTTGAAGTTCTCGGCGAGCACGTCGCACTGCTGAGCCAGGCGGCGCACGATCTGCTGGCCCTCGGGGCGCGCCAGATCCAAGGTGATGGATTTCTTGCCGCGATTGCAGCACAGGAAGTAGGTGCTGTCGCGCGTGTCCCGCCGCGCGCCATCCTGCAGGAACGGCGGCCCCCAGCCGCGTGTATCGTCGCCTGCGCCCGGGCGCTCGACCTTGATGACTTCGGCGCCCAGGTCAGCCAGCGTCTGCATGGCCATCGGACCGGCCAGGATGCGCGTCAGGTCCAGAACGCGGATGCCATCCAGGGCCCGCGCCTTCCCCGCGTGTGCGCCGTGATCCAACGCCTCACTCCACCGTCGCGCCGGAGGCCTTCACCACCTTGGCCCAGGCCAGCAGGTCGTGGCGGATGCGTTCCACGAACTGCTCCGGGGTGCTCGCCTGCGGCTCGAAGCCGCGCTCGATCAGCGTCTGGCGCACCTTGGCCTCGGCGAGCAGCGCGTTCAGCTCGCGATTCAAGCGTTCGACCACGGCGCGCGGCGTGCGCGCCGGCGCCAGGATGCCGAGCCAGGATTCCGCGCGGTAGCCGGGCAGCGCCGCCTCGGCCACCGTCGGCACGTCCGGCAGCACGCTGGCGCGCTTCTCCGCGGCCACCGCCAGCGCCCGCAGCTTGCCTGCGCGCACCTGCGGCATGGCCGAGGCGATGCTGTCGAACATGATCTGCGTGCGGCCGCCCAGCAGATCCACCAGCGCGGGCGCGCTTCCCTTGTACGGGACGTGCGTCAGCGCGATGCCCGCCATCTGCTGCAGCATCTCCGCCTCGAGGTGCGACACCGTGCCGGTGCCCTGCGAGGCGATCGTCAGCTCGCCCGGCCTGGCCTTGGCCAGCGCCACCAGCGCCTTCAGATCGCTTGCCGGCAGCGACGGGTGCACCACCAGCACGTGTGGCACGTTCGCGAGGGTGGACACGGGCGTGAAGTCGCGCGCGACGTCGAACCCGGGCTCCTTGTACAGCGTCATGGCGATCGAGTAGATCGAAGTCGGGGCCATGAGCAGGGTATAGCCGTCCGGCGCGGCCCTGGCGACCAGTTGCGCGGCGATGTTGCCGCCGGCGCCCGGGCGATTCTCGATCACCAGCGGCTGGCCCAGGCGCCTGCCCAGCTCCTCGCCGACCAGCCGCGCGAGCACGTCGGTGGCGCCCCCCGGCGGGAACGGCACCACCAGCCGCGGCGGCCGCGCCGGGTAGGGCTGCGCCCACAGCGACGTCAGAGCCAGCGCCAGGCAGGCGCCCGCTACCAGACGGACGCAGCGCCGTGCCCTCGACCGTATCCCTGCTCCTTCCAGGCGGATCACTTGAGCATCGGTTTCAGCTTGCCCAGCACCTCGTTCGCATCGGGCTGCGTGCTGGTGCCGAAGCTGTACACGGCAGCGCCTCCGGGCGCAATCAGGTACTTGTGGAAGTTCCAGCCGGGCTCCTGGCCGGTGGCCCGCGACAGGTCCTTGAACAGCGGGTTCGCCCCCGGGCCCTTCACCGAGGACTTCTCCACCATCGGGAACTTCACCCCGTAGTTGACCAGGCAGAACTCGCCTACCTCCTCGTTGGTCGCCAGCTCCTGCCGGAAGTCGTTGGACGGAAAGCCGATCACCATCAGACCCTGGTCCTTGTACCGGTCGTACATCGCCTGCAGCTTGGAGAACTGCGGCGTGAAGCCGCAGCGGCTGGCCGTGTTCACCACCAGGATCGCGTGGTCCGAGTAGTCGCACAGGTTCACGTCCTGGCCGTGGACGGTCTTGAAGGTGCGGTCGAGCAGCGCCGGACAGGCGCCCGCGAAGGCGGTGGCCGAAGACAGCAGGGCGGCGGCGAGCAGAAGCTTGGAAGTCATGAACGGTCCCCATTCGTTTTGCATCTCCCCGCCGGCGCGCGGGCGGCGGCGGAGCGACCAGCATACGCCAATAGCGCGGCGGCCCGCATGCGCGCTTCCTCTTGACCTCGTCGCAGGCTCGCTTATATTGCGCCGATGCCCAGTACTAAGCCGATGCCCAGTATCAAGCCGATGCCAGGCGCCCGTTCCCATGCTCGGATCAGGAAGGCCGACCTGCGGCGGCTCGCGCGCATCGCGCACGAGGAGCGCGAGGATTTCTTCGGGCGTCATCCGGAGTGGGCCATCCTGTACCGCAAGCGGCTGCTGGGCAGCGCGCTGTGCGGCAACGGCGCCCTGCACTATCTGAACGGGATCACCGGCGTGGACCAGTTCGAGATCGTGTCCTTCTATGCGGAGCACGCCGACGCGGCTTTCCCGTACCAGCGCGTGAGCCACGCCGACTTCGGCAAGCCCAAGTTCGGCCGCGGGGCGCAACCGGCGGAGACCTACACCGGGCTGCGTATCAACCTGCAGGGTCGCTCGATCGAGGGCGGGCCCGGCGACGATCCGCTGGAAACGATTCAGCGTTACGTGAGGGCGGGCGCCACGCCGACCGCCCGGGATCTGGCGCGCCGTGCCGTGGTGATGCTCGAGCCGGAGGAGCTGCTCGGGATCGAGGCGTGGCCGTCGCTGGTGTTGCCGCCGCGGCGCTAGAAACCCTCTACCGCCCCGAGCTCTTGCTGTCCCTGCGCCGCACGACACAGCATGCCGTCATTTCTCAGACATTTAACGTTCGTTGTGCTCGCAGGACAGGCCCCACAAACTGCGAACGCGCGTCCTTGAACAACCGAGTATCAGGGGGAAAGGAATCACCGTATTTGCGCTAGGACGCTGGTCATGCGTTGGGCATAGCGACGCCGCAGCCCGCCGCATCGGCCCATAGGGCGATTGGCGACACAAGACCAATGCACCTCAAAAACAACGGGGACCTTACATGGAGCACGCCTTAGCGAGGCGCCGAGCAGCGCGCGTACGCACGACGCGCGGGCATACGCTCCTCGAGGGAGTGCTCTTCCTGCTAATCGCCGGGATGCTGGTCCAGGCCGTGTTGTTGGGCCAGAACCTGATCCACGATGCCCGGGTGCGCAGCGTGATCGCCCAACAGGACGCCGCCGAATCGGCGGTGCTCGCCTTCCAGGATCGCTATCGGGCTCTGCCGGGAGACTACTCTGAGGCCTCCATCCACATCGGGTGCGATCCGGGCCCTTGCCTGAACGGCGACGGCAACGGACGCGTAGAGCCCGGCAACGGCGGCGCGTTGCGCGAGGACATCCTCGCCTGGACGCATCTGGCTGCCGCCGGTTTCCTGGAAAACGACTTCTCGATGCAGGACGCGGCGGTGACGGCGCCGTCGAACGAGAACACCCCGGCCAATGTGTTCGGGACCTACATGCACCTCGCGTCCGACGACGTCTGGGGCAGCTCGCTCAACAACGTGCAACGCATCAACATCAAGACCGGCAACATGGTCCCGGTGGAGATTCTTCAGCAGGTGGACAGCAAGACGGACGACGGCAGGCCCGGATCGGGCCGCTTCCAGTTTTCCACCTACGCGGCCGCTGGGGCCGCTCCGGCGATAGGCGGCTCAGAGGATGCGTGCACCGACCTCGACTCCGTCGACGCCGTCTGGGAGGTACGGAGCGGACAAGGCAACTGCGGCGCAACGACTCTGTTGCGCTAGCGGTAGATCGCCCGCCGGTGGCGGGCCGACTCAATCCGCCAGCGCCGGCTCCGGGCGCAGCGCGGCGCTCAGCGCCTCGGCCATCGCGTCGTCCACGGTCTCCAGCCAGACGAAGCGCAGCTTGTCGCGCGCCTCCTGCGGCACGTCCTGCAGGTCCTTCTGGTTGCGCTTGGGCAGCATCACAGTGGTGATGCCCGCGCGCATGGCGGCCAGCACTTTTTCCTTGATACCGCCCACCGGCAGCACCAGACCGCGCAGGCTGATCTCTCCGGTCATGGCGGTGTCGTGCCGCACGACCTGGTTCGACAGCAGCGAGGCGAGCGCCATGAACATGGCCACGCCGGCGCTGGGTCCATCCTTTGGGATCGCGCCCGCCGGAACGTGTACGTGCACGTCGGACTTGTCGAGCGCGACCGGGTCCACGCCCAGGTCCGCTGCCCGCGACTTCACCAGGGTCAGCGCCGCCTGGGCGCTTTCCTTCATCACGTCGCCCAGCTGCCCGGTCAGGATCAGCTTGCCGTTGCCTGCCGTGCGGCTCGCCTCGATGAACAGGATGTCGCCGCCCACCGGCGTCCATGCCAGCCCGGTGGCCACACCCGGCACCGTGGCGCGTGCCGCGACTTCCGCTTCGAAGCGCGCCGGGCCCAAGATCTCGTGCAAATCGCCGGCATCCACGCGCACGCGCTGTGCTTCTCCCGCCGCGATCTTGACCGCGGCGCTGCGGCACACCGCGCCGATCTCGCGCTCGAGATTGCGCACGCCGGCCTCGCGCGTGTAGTCGCCAATGATGGCGTCGATCGCCGCCTCGGTGATCTCGAACCTCTCCGCCGGCAAGCCGTTCTGCTCGAGCTGGCGCCTGAGCAGGTACTTGTTCGCGATCTGCAGCTTCTCCTCCTGCGTGTAGCCGGGCAGGTGGATGATCTCCATGCGGTCGCGCAGCGGCCCGGGGATGGTGTCGAGCACGTTCGCGGTGGCGATGAAGGTCACCCGCGACAGGTCGAAGGGCACGCCCAGGTAGTTGTCGCGGAAGCTGTGGTTCTGTTCCGGATCGAGCACCTCGAGCAGCGCCGAGGCAGGGTCGCCGTGGAAGCCGCCGAGGCCGATCTTGTCGATCTCGTCCAGCATCATTACGCATTCGCGGCTGCCGGTCTTCTTCAGCGCCTGGATCACGTTGCCCGGCAGCGCGCCAACGTAGGTGCGCCGGTGCCCGCGGATCTCGGATTCGTCGTGCACGCCGCCCAGCGAGACGCGCGTGAACTTGCGCCCCAACGCACGGGCGATGCTCTGGCCGAGCGAAGTCTTGCCCACGCCGGGCGGGCCGACGAAGCACAGGATCGGCGACTTGCCCTGCGGGTTGAGCTTGCGCACGGCAAGGAACTCGAGGATGCGCTTCTTCACCTTGTCCAGACCATGGTGATCCTCGTCCAGGATGCGGCGTGCCTCGGCGAGATCGATCTGCTCCTGGGCGGAGGTCTTCCAGGGCAGCTCGATCAGCCAGTCGAGGTAGGTGCGCGCCATCGAATACTCCGCGGAGGCCTCCGGAATGCGCGCCACGCGCTTCAGCTCCTTGCGCGCATGCGCCTCCACTTCCTCCGGCATGCCGGCTTCAGTGATCGCCCTCTCCAGCTCCTCGAGATCGCCGCCGCCCTCCTCGCCCTCGCCCAGCTCCTGGCGGATGGTCCTGAGCTGCTCGCGCAGCAGGAACTCGCGGTTGCGCTTGTCCACGGTTTCCTTGGTGCGCTCGTCGATCTCCTTGGACAGCTTGAGCACCTCGATGCGGCGGGCGAGCAGATCCAGCACCTTGTCCAGGCGCGCCTGCACGTTGAGCGTTTCCAGCAGCTTCTGCTTGTCCTCCGGCTTGACGTCCATGAAGCCGGCCACCATGTCGGCCAGCCCGCCCGGGGAGGTGAAGCTCTGCACCGCGCTCACCAGCTCCTGCGGGGTCTGGGGCAACAGCTCCAGCACCTCGCCGGCGCGCCGCTTGAGCTGCAGGAAGCGCGCCTCGATGTCCTGGCTGGCCGCGGCGCCGTCGGCGAAACGCTCCACCCGCGCTACCAGGAACGGATAGTCAGACAGGAACTCGCGCACCCGGAAGCGCTCCTCCCCCTGGCAGATGACGTGATGGCCGCCGTCCTGCGTGGTCACGTAGCGCAGAACCTGGGCGACGGTGCCGAAGGCATGCAAGTCCTCGGCGCCCGGGTTGTCCTGCTTCGGGTCCTTCTGCAGCAGCAGGCCGATCGGCCGTTCGCTGCGCACTGCCTGCTGGGCCGCGGCGATGGAGCCTTCGCGGCCGACGGTCAGCGGCAGGATCATCCCCGGGAACAGGACGAGATTGCGCACCGGCACGATCGGCAAGGCGTCGTCGGGCAGCACCAGCGCCGGTCCCTGGCTCGTGGCCGGGCGCGGCGCTTCCTGGCCGGGGGCCGAAATGTTGCCGTCCATTCTGTGTCTGTGCTCGATCACCTCGAGGTCCTGGGCCCGCCTCGCATCGCGTCGATCGCGTGACCGCATGCAGTTGTTTCCGATGAAAATCTTGAAACGCCCGGCGCGCATCCCGCGCCGCTGGAGCGCATATCAGGGTGGCCGGAGCGATTTCAAGCGGGCCCCTGGCGCGGTGCACCAAGGGTGGGAACTGCGATCTAGGAGCCGGGATCTAGGGCGGTGTTGTGCGGCGAAGCCGCACCTTGTTCTCCCCTATACCCTAGCTCCTAAGATCCTAAGGAACCACCGCCGTCGCCTCGATCTCCACCTTGGCGCCGTCTTCGATCAGCGCCGACACCTCGATGGCGGTCATGGCGGGGTAATGGGCACCCACGATCTCCCGGTATGCCTGTCCGATGGCTTTGGCCGCGGCCAGGTATTCGCGCTTGTCGGTGATGTACCAGGTCATGCGCGCGATGTGCCGGGGGTCGGCGCCGGCTTCCTTCAGCACCGCCACGACGTTGCGCAGCGCCTGCCGTACCTGCTCCGCGAAATCGCTGCTCACCAGGCGGCACTGCTCGTCCCAGCCGATCTGGCCCGCGACGAACACCTGCCTCCCGGTCGCGGCGATTCCGTTCGAGTAACCGCGCGGGCGCGCCCAGCCGGCAGGATGCAGCACGCTGAGCCCCGCGTCACCTTCGTCGTGTCTCTTGTCCATTCGCCGTCCTCCGTGGTTCATTCCCCGGATCCCGCTGCGCCGAATCCGGCCTGCGCGGCACCGCTAGATCCCCAGGTACCGATGCCAGATACCGTGATCGGCATCGAGCGCCTGCGAGCTGCCCTGCCACACCACCCGCCCGCGCTCCACGATCGTGTGCTGGTGCGCGAGCGCGATCAGCCGCTCGACGTACTTGTCGATCACCAGGATGGTCTGCCCCTGATTGCTCAACGCATGCAGGCAGCGCCAGATTTCCTCGCGCACCAGCGGCGCCAGCCCCTCGGTGGCCTCGTCGAGGATCAGCAGGTGGGGGTTGGTCATCAGCGCCCGCCCGATCGCCAGCATCTGCTGCTCCCCGCCCGAAAGCTGGTTGCCCAAGCTGTGGCGGCGCTCGTGCAGCCGGAGAAACAGACCATAGACGCGCTGTGCGGTCCATGGTTCGGCGGCGCCGCGGCGGTTGCCGGCGAACGCCAGGAGGTTCTCCTCGACGCTCAGGTTGGGAAAGATCTGGCGGCCCTCCGGCACCAGCGCGATGCCGGCGCGCGCGATGCGGTCGGTGGGCCGCCCGTCGATGCGCTCGCCGCGGAAGCGTACGCTGCCGCGCCGCGCCGGCAGCAGCCCGAGCAGCGCCTTGAGCGTAGTGGTCTTGCCCATGCCGTTGCGGCCGAGCAGCGCCGCGACCTCTCCCTCCTGCACCCGCAAGTCGATGCCGAACAGGACCTGGCTCTGACCGTAGCCGGCTTCCAGGCCGGAAACCTCCAGCAGCGCGCTCATGCCGCGGCGCTCGGCACTTCGTCGCCGAGGTACGCCCGCCGCACCTCGTTGTCCCGGCGCACGTCGTCCGGCGCGCCGCTGGCGATGATCCGGCCGGACACGAGCACCGAGATCCGCGTCGCCAGCCGGAAGACCGCCTGCATGTCGTGCTCCACCAGTAGGATCGTGCAGGTACGGGCAAGACCGGCGATGAGCTGTACCATGCGTTCCGACTCCTCGGGTCCCATGCCCGCAAGCGGCTCGTCGAGCAGCAGCAACGTCGGACGCGTCGCCAGCGCGAGGCCGACTTCGAGCTGGCGCTGCTCGCCGTGCGCCAGCGTGGCAGCCGTGCTGGCCGCCTTGTCGGCGAGGCCGATGCGGGCGAGCAGCGCGTGCGCCTCCCGAAACAGTTTCGCCTCGCGCGCCGCCGGCCGCCAGAACGCCATGCTCGAGCCGCTGCCCGCCTGCACCGCCAGGGCGACGTTGTCCAGCACGCTGAAGCGCTGGAAGATGTTGGTGACCTGGAACGAGCGCACCAGGCCTGCGGCCACACGCTCGTGCATCGCCAGTTGCGTGATCTCGCGTCCGCCGAACGTGACGCTGCCGTCATCGGGCGGCAGCGCCCCGGAGATCTGATGGATCAGGGTGGTCTTGCCCGCGCCGTTGGGGCCGATCAGCGCATGGATCTCTCCCGGCGCGATGTCCAGCGTCACCCCATCGGTGGCGGTGAGGCCGCCGAAGCGCTTGGTGAGGCCACGCAACGCCAGCAACGGCTCAACCACCCGCAGTCCTCCGCCGCGCCAGGCTGAGCAGCCCGTTGGGGGCGAACAGCACCACCGCCAGCAGGACCAGGCCCACGCCGAGCTGCCAGTGGATGGTGTACTCCGACAGCGTCTCTTCGAGCAGCAGCAGCACCAGCGCTCCGAGCGCGCCGCCGTAGAGGAAACCGACGCCGCCGAGGATCACCATGATCATCAGCATCCCCGACTGCATCCAGTGCAGGAGGTTGGGGCTGGCCAGTTCGTTCTGGTTGACGATCAGCACTCCGGCCAGGCCCGCCATCGCGCCGCCGAGGACGAAGCATGCGAGCTTGTAGCGGTACGCCGGGAAACCGATCGCTTGCGCGCGCGTCTCGTTTTCGCGGATCGCCTGCAGCGCGCGCCCGAAGCGCGCATTGACCAGCCGCCCGAGCAGCACCAGCAGCGTTGCGACGATCGCCAGCACGACGTAGTAGAAGACCACGTCGGACGCGAGATCGACGCCGAAGCCGATCTGCGAGCGGCCTGCCAGCGTCAGCCCGTCGTCACCGCCATAGGCCTTCAGCGACACGAACACGTAGTAGATCATCTGCGCGAAGGCGAGCGTGATCATGATGAAGTACACGCCGCGGGTGTGCAGGCTGATGGCGCCGATCAGCAGCGCCGCCAGCGCCGACATCAGCACCGCCGCGGGCCAGGCGATCCACGCCGATTCCACGCCGTGAACCATCAAGATGCCGACGGTGTACGCGCCGGTGCCGAAGAAGGCGGCATGGCCGAAGCTCACCATCCCGCCGAAGCCGATCAGCAGATTCAGGCTGCTCGCGGCCAGCGCGAAGATCAGGATGCGGGTGGCCAGCACGATGTAGAACGGCTGGTCGATCGCCTGCATCACCAGCGGAAAGGCGGCGAGCAGGGCGAGCGCAGGCAGCGCGACCCGCGGCAACAGCGAATGATGCAGGGCCGTCACGGCGCGTCAACCGCGAGCGGGGAACAGGCCCTGCGGCCGCCAGAACAGGACCGCGGCCATCAACACGTAGATCAGGATCGAGGCCAGCGCCGGTCCCAGGTTGGAGGCCACCATCGGCGGCAGCACGCTGCGCAGGCTCATGGGCAGCAGGGTGCGCCCCAGCGTGTCCACGAAGCCCACCAGCAGCGCGCCCACCAGCGCGCCGCGGATGGAGCCGATCCCGCCGATCACGATCACCACGAACGCGAGGATCAGGATGCTCTCGCCCATCCCCACCTGCACGGCGAGCAGCGGGCCGAGCATCGCGCCGGCGAGCGCGCTCAGCGCCGCACCCGTCGCGAACACGGCGGTGAACAGCCGCTTGACGTTCACGCCCATGGTCAGCGCCATCTCGCGGTTCGAAGCGCCGGCCCGCACCAGCATGCCGACGCGCGTGTGCGCCACGAGCAGATACAGCGCCACCGCGACGGCCAAGCCCACGCCGATGATCAGCAGCCGGTAGGCGGGATAGGTGAGGCCCGGAAACAGCTCCACCGGACCGGAGAGCGCATCGGGCGCGTTGAGCAGCAGCGCCTGCGATCCCCAGATGATGCGCGTGCCCTCATTGATGATCAGGATCAGCGCAAAGGTGGCCAGCACCTGCGTCAGGTGATCACGCTGGTACAGCGTGCGCAGCAGCGAGACCTCCAACAGCGCGCCGAACAGCGCGGTACCTGCCAGCGCGCCGAGCACCGCGACAGTAAAGGATCCGGTGTAGGCGAGCAGCGTCGCGGCAAGGTACGCTCCCACCATGTACAGCGAGCCGTGCGCGAGATTGATCATGTCCATGATCCCGAACACGAGCGTGAGCCCGGCCGCGAGCAGGAACAGCATCAACCCGAACTGCAGACCGTTGAGGGTCTGCTCGAGGAGCAGGATCCAATCCATTCACTTCAGCTTGCACGCGCCCACATAGGCGTCCGGATGGGCGCTCAGCACCGTGGCCTGCAGCTTGTTGGTGATGCGTCCCGATGGCTCCTTCACCACCCGGCGCAGGTAGTAGCTCTGGATCGGAACGCCGTTGACGTTGAGCTTGAAGTCGCCGCGCACGGACTTGAAGTTGGCCGCGCGCAGCGCCTTGCGCAGCGCATCCTTGTCTTCGATCTTGCCCTTGACGTCGCGGATGGCGGCGTCGATCAGCTGCGCCGCGTCGTAGCCCTGCGAGGCGTACAGCGTCGGCAGCCGGCCGTAAGCCTTCTGGAACTCGGTCACGAAGCGCTTGTTCGCGGCGTTGTCCAGGTCGTGCGCCCAATGCGAGGTGTTGTACATGCCCACCATCGGCTCGCCCACCGCCTTGATCAGGTCCTCGTCGGCGGAGAACCCGGGACCGACGAGCGGAATGGTCTTGTTCAGACCCGAGGCGACGTACTGCTTGACGAAGTTGACGCCCATGCCGCCCGGCAGGAACACGTACATGGCGTCCGGCCGTGCGGCGCGGATCTGCGCCAGCTCCGCCGCGTAGTCGAGCTGCCCGAGCTTGGTGTAGATCTCGTCGATCACCGTGCCCTTGTAGAAGCGCTTGAAGCCGGTGAGCGCGTCCTTGCCGGCGGGGTAGTTGGGCGCGACCAGCACCACGCTCTTGTAGCCGCTGTCCTGCATGAACTTGCCGCCGGCCTCGTGCACGCCGTCGTTCTGCCAGGACGTGCTGAAGAACCATGGGCTGCAGCCTTCGCCGGAGTAGGCCGCCGGCGTCGAGTTGGCGCTGACCAGGAAGGTTTTCGACTCGAACACGGCGGGCGCCACCGCGAGCATGACGTTGGTGAACACTATGCCGGTGACGATGTCCACGCGGTCGCGCTTGAGCAGCCTCTCGATCAGCTGCTTGGCCACATCCGGGTTCATCTGGTCGTCGGCCACGATCACCTGGGCCGGCAGGCCGCCGAGCTTGCCGCCGTTGAGCTTCACCGCCAGCTCGAAGGCGTCGCGGATGTCCAGGCCGATGGCGGCGGACGGGCCCGACAGCGTGCTCAGGAAACCCACCTTGACCGGGTCCGCCGCCTGCACGGCGCCCGCCAGGCAGGCCGCCGTCAGGAAGGCCGCCAGTCTTGTTGTCGTTCGCATGTATCTCCTCGTTGCATTGCTTTGTTGGTCAGGCCGGCGGCTCGCGCAGCTTGAAGCGCTGCAGCTTCCCGGTCTCGGTGCGCGGCAGCGCGTCGCGGAACTCCACGGCGCGCGGGTACTTGTACGGCGCGATGGTCTGCTTGACGAAGTCCTGCAGCGTCTTCGCCATCTCCGGCCCCGGCGCGAAGCCCTGTTTGAGCACCACCACCGCCTTGACCAGCTGGCCGCGTTCCTCGTCCGGTACACCTACCACGCCGCACTCCGACACGGCGGGGTGCATCAGCAGAGCCGACTCCACCTCCGGCCCGGCGATGTTGTAGCCGGCGGACACGATCATATCGTCGGTGCGCGCCTGGTACCAGAAGTATCCGTCCTGGTCCATGAGGTAGGCATCTCCGGTCAGGTTCCAGCCGTTCTGCACGTAGCTCTTCTGGCGTTCGTCCGCCAGATACCGGCAGCCGGTGGGGCCCTTCACCGCCAGCCGGCCCACCTTGCCGGGCCCCAGGATCTTGCCTCTCGGGTCCAGCACGCAGGCTCGGTAGCCGGGAATCGGCTTGCCCGTCGCGCCGGAACGGATGTCCTCACCGGCCGCGGAGATGAAGATGTGCAGCAGCTCGGTGGCGCCGATGCCGTCGATCAGGCGCACGCCGGTCTCCTTCTCCCACAGCTCGCGCGTCGCCACCGGCAGTGCCTCGCCCGCCGAGACGCATTTCTTCAGGCTGGCGATGTCGTACTCGAAGGCGATCGGCGCCATCTGCCGGTAGAACGTCGGCGCGGTGAAGCAGATCGTAGCGCGCCGCTCCTCGATGGCCGACAGCAGCAGCGTCGGCGTCAAGCGTTCGATGAGCACGGTAGAGGCGCCCACGCGCAGCGGGAACAGCAACAGCCCGCCGAGGCCGAAGGTGAAGGCCAGCGGCGGCGTGCCGCAGAAGATGTCGTCGGCGGTGGCCTGCAGGCAGGCAGGCGGGAAGCAGTCGCAGATCGCCAGCACGTCGCGATGGAAGTGCATGGTCCCCTTTGGCACGCCGGTGGTACCGGAGGTGAAGGCGATGATGCACACGTCCGCGGCGGCGGTGTCGGCGGCGCGGAAATCGGCGGACTTGGCCGCGTGCAGCGTGTCCAGCGAATCGGCCGCGTCGCTGTTGAAGTACAGGACACGCTGCAGCGCCGGAGAGGCTTGCAGCGCCAGCTCCATTTCCTCCTTCAGGCCGGCGTCGCACAGCGCGGCGTCGACCCGCGCCCGCTCGATGACGGTGATCAGCTCGCGGGCGCGCAGCAGCGGCATGGTCGCGACCGCGATCAGGCCGGCCTTCACCACCGCCAGCCAACAGGCCGCCATCATCGGATTGTTCGGCGCGCGCAGCAGCACCCGGTTGCCGGGCACTAGCGCCAAGTCCTCGGTGAGAACGCGCGCGATGCGGTTGACCAGCTCGAGCAGCGCGCCGTAGGTGAGCACCCGGCGCGGCGCCCGGATCGCCACCCGCTCGCCATGGCCCGCCGCCACCATCTTGTCCAGCAGCTCGACCACGCAGTTGACCCGCTCGGGATAATGCAGCGCCGGCGTGTCGAAGATCAGCTCGGGCCACAGCTCGCGCGGCGGCAGGTTGTCCAGCGCGAAGGTATCGACGTGGGCGGTGTACGGCCGATTCATGCCTTCAGCGTCTCGCGCGCGACGATCAGCTTCTGCACCTCGCTCGCCCCCTCGTAGATGCGCAGCGGGCGGATTTCGCGGTACAGGCGCTCCACCACTTCACCGCTCTTCACCCCCAGCCCGCCGAACAGCTGCACGGCGCGGTCGATGGTGCGCTGCGCGCTCTCGGTGGCCACCAGCTTGGCCATCGCCGCCTCGCGCGTGGTGCGTGCACCCTTCACGTCCCGCAGCCACGCCGCGCGGTAGGTGAGCAGCGCCGATGCGTCGATCGCGGTGACCATGTCCGCGATCGCGGCCTGCGTGAGCTGGAAATCGGCCAGCGCCTGACCGAACATACGCCGGCCGCGCGCGCGTCCGAGCGCCTCATCCAGCGCCCGGCGCGCGAAGCCCAGCGCCGCCGCGGCCACCGACGCCCGAAACACGTCGAGCGTCTCCATCGCCACCTTGAAGCCCTTGCCCGCCTCTCCCAGCCGGTTGGCCGCGGGCACGCGGCAGCCGGCGAAGCGCACGGTCGCGAGCGGATGCGGGGCCATCACGTCGATGCGCTCCGCGATCTCCAACCCGCGGCTCCCGGCGTCCACCACGAACGCGGTGAGACCCTTCGCACCGGGCGCCTCCCCGGTGCGGGCGACCACCGTGTAGAAGTCGGCGATGCCGCCGTTGGAGATCCAGGTCTTGCTGCCGTCGAGGACGTAGTGATCCCCGTCGGCCCGCGCGCGGGTGCTGATCGCCGCCACGTCGGAGCCGGCCTCGGGTTCGGACAGGGCGAACGCCGCGATGCATTCGCCGCGCGCGACTCGCGGCAGGTAGCCCTGCTTCAGGGCCGGGCTGCCGTACAGCGCGATGGCGCCGCTGCCCAGACCCTGCATGGCGAAGGCGAAATCCGCGAGACCGGCGTGCCGCGCCAGGACTTCACGGATCAGGCACAAGGCGCGCGACTCGATCCGCTCCGACGCCCCGCTCGGCTGCGGTATGCCGCCATAGCCCGCCGGCACGGTGTAGCGCAGCCAGCCGCCCGCGCCCAGCTCGCGCACCAGCTCGCGGCAGGCCGCGTCCACGTCGCCCTCGTGATCCAGGTTGCCAAGATGCTGCTGCGCCCATTGCTCCAGGCCGTCCACCAGCTCGCGGTGGCGCGGCTCGAAGAAGGGCCAGTCGAGGTAGCTCGTATCGCTCACGTTGCCTCCCCGATCCCGCGCAGCGCTTCCCGCAGCCGCGGCAGCAGCCGATCGACGAAGGCTGCGCCGTGATACACGCCGAATCCGATGCGCAGCCGATCCCTGCGCCGGTCCACGCTGATCCGATGCGCGTGCAGCGCCGCCTCCGCCTGCTCGGCCCAGGGCAGCGCGAAGGTTAGGAAGTTGCCGCGCGGTTGGGCGACGGGCGGCACCAACCGCTCGACCGGCAGCGCGGCGACCGGCGTGCGCACGAGCGCGTCGACAAAGCGCTGCTGCAGCCCCTGAACGTGGGCATGCACCGCGTCGAAGTCGATACCCAGGCTCTGCAGCCAGTCCATGACCGCGTTCAGCCGGTACAGGCCGGAGGCGTCGAAGGTGGCGCCGAAGAAGCGCATTGCGCCATCGCCATAGCCCACCGCCGCGCCGCGCTCTGCGCTCAAGCCGGCGAAGTCCGCGAACCAGCCGGTTGCGACCGGTCGAAGCCGCGTGCCGGGCGGCACCGCCAGGAAGCAGGCGCCCTCCCCGGCCATCGCGTACTTGTAGCCGCCAGCCAGATAGAAGGCGCGCTGCGCGATGCGCGACAGATCGACGGGCAGCGCGGCGAAGGCGTGATAGCCGTCGATCACCACCAGCGCCCCCGGCGGGCAGGCATTCACGATGCGCTCGAGGTCGGCGACGCGGAAGCCCGAGTCGAAGAACACCTGCGACAGCCACACCAGGTCCCACGGCTGCGCCGAATCTCCCGATTGGGCCGAATCTCCGGGCGCCGGCGACAGCGCAGCGCAGAAGCGATCCGCGAACGTCTCGTACGGCGCCGCGGACACGCGCGTCACCTGCAGCCATCCGGTCTCTTCCAGCCTGCGCGTCTGGCGCTCGAAGCTGTGAAACTCGTGCGCGGTGGTCAGCACGCGTTGCGGTCGCCGCCAGTCCAGGCAGGAGTAGAGCCGCACCACGAACTCGTGGGTGTTGGGTGCGAACGCCACCTGCGCGGGCACGGGCAGGTTCAGATGCCGTGCGACGTGTCGCTGCGCCCTGGGGACCACTTCGCGGAAGATCCTGTCCCACTTCCGGTCGGTGAGCCGCACCGCGTCGTCCCAATACGCGAGCTGCGCTGCGCGGGTGACGTCGGGCCAGGGGTGATGGCTGTGTGCGGTGCAGTGCAGCCAGTCCGCGCTGGCGGCGAAGAACGTCCCGAAGTGCGACTCGAGCGCCCCGAGGCGCGACTCGCCGCTCTTGGACCGAACTGCTCCGCCGCTGGACCTAGTTCCCATGCCTAGTTTCCATGATGGAACCCCAGCTCGCGCTGCAGCTCTTGTGGCAGCCGCGGCAGCATCGAGCGCGGCACCAGATAAGTGGACAGGTTGAAGAAATCGGTAAAGATGCGGTGCGCCTCGACGGTGGCCTTCAGGTAATCCTGCCCGGAGGAGCCGCCGGTGCCGATCTTGCTGCCGATCATGCGGTTGACCATCAGCGCGTGACGGTAGCGCCACAACGTCAGGCCCTCGTCGATCGCCACCAGCGCGGTGAGCACCCGGAACGGGATGTGGAACATCGGCTCGTCCCGGTACAGGTTGATCATCAGCGCCGACAGGAACGCCGCGTACGACAGCCGCCGCTCGCCGCTTTGCACCAGGGCCTCGTAGCGCACGGGGTCGAACACGGTTTCGAAGCTCGCCCGCGTCTTGGCCAGTTCCTGCAGCTGGATCGCCCTGGCGGCTTCGCTGAGCAGCGTGTTGCGCTCGATCGCGGCGCGGTCCTTGTCCAGCATGGCCTGCACATTGTCACGGTAGGCCTGCCAGAAGTCGTACTCGCGGAAACGCAGGAACGGCATGCGCGCCAGCCACTGCTCCATCAGCGCGAACAGGCTCGGCCGCTGCTCGAGCGCGCGTAACTGGCGCTGCACGGCGGGCGGCAGCGACGATTCGTAAGGCATGGCGTTGTAGCCGACGCGCTGCTTGCGATCGAGGCCCAGCCGGTTCTCGAGGTGGCGGAACTGAACGCTCTGGAAGCCCGAAGACGGCGCCAGCAGATCGCGGAAATCCAGGAAGTCGAGCGGCGTCATCGTCTCCAGCACGTCGATCTGCTGCACCAGCACGCGCTGGATGGCGACGATGCGTTCGAGCCAGTGCAGGACCTGCGCGAGATCGCGCTCCGGCACTGCCGGCTGGCGCATCGTGGCGAGCACGGCATCGAGCTCGTGCAGGATCTGCTTGAACCACAGCTCGTAGGTCTGGTGCGTGACGATGAACAGCAGCTCGTCGTGCGCCGGCGTGCCGCCCTTGGCGCTCTCCGGCCGCTGGCAGCCGAGCAGGGTGTCGAGCTGCAGGTAGCTGCTGTAGGTCAGCGCGGCGCCCGCGGATCGAGTCATGGCTCAGTCGCCCTCGAACACCGGCTTCTGCTTGGCGGCGAAGGCCCGGTACGCGCGCTGGAAATCCTGCGTCTGCATGCAGATCGCCTGGGCCTGGGCTTCGGCCTCGATGGCCTGGTCCAGCCCCATGCTCCACTCCTGGTGCAGGCACCTCTTGGTCATGCTGTGGGCGAAGGTTGGACCACGCGCCAGCTCCTCGGCGAAGCTGCGCGCCTCGGACAGGACCGATTCGGGTGCGCACAGGCGGTTGAAGAAGCCCCACTGCAGCGCTTCCTCGCCGCCCAGTGTGCGGCCCGTGTACAGCAGCTCGGCCGCGCGGCCGTGCCCGACGATGCGCGGCAGGATGGCGCATGCCCCCATGTCCGCGCCGGCCAGGCCCACGCGCACGAACAGGAACGCCGTCCGGCTGCGCGCGGTGCCGAATCGGATGTCGGACGCCATCGCCAGGATCGCGCCCGCCCCGGCGCACACGCCGTCCACCGCCGACACGATCGGCTGCGGGCAGCCCCGCATCGCCTTGACCACCTCGCCGGTCATGCGCGTGAACGTCAGCAGCCCGGGCATGTCGAGCTGGGTCAGCGGCCCGATGATCTCGTGGACGTCCCCGCCCGAGCAGAAGTTCTCGCCCGCCCCGGTGATGACCACCACACGCACGTCGTCGGCGTGGTAGAGCCGGCGGAACAGGCCGCGCAGCTCCGCGTACGCGTCGAAGGTGAGCGGGTTCTTGCGCTCTGGCCGGTCGAGGGTCACCACGCCCACCCGCTCGGCCACCTCCCAGCCGAAATGCTGCGCCCGGTACTGCGCCAGCGGCCGCCGGTTGCCGGCCGCCAGCCGTGGATCCATCTGCCCCGCCATGTCAGTTCCTCCGCCTTCCGTTGTTGCGCTGCTCTCCGGCTACCCGTTGGGCTCGATCGAGTTGGGTCCGATCCACCGGGGCGGGCGCAGCGAGGTGCTGCTTGAGCTTGGCGAGCAGCCGATACACCCGGGTCTTCTCCCCGCCGTTGAGCCCGGCCAGCAGCTCGATCACCCAGCGCTCGTGCACCGTCGCCATCCTGCCGAACAGCGCACGGCCGGCGGGCGTGAGCTTCACCGTGTAGGCGCGTCGGTCGGCGGGATCGTCCTCGCGCGCGACCAGGCCTTCCTTCTCCAGCTCGTCGGTGAGCCCGGTGACGTTGCCGCCGCTCACCATCATGCGCTTCGACAGCTCGCTCATCTTCAGGCCGCCGGGGCTGCGCTCGAGCTGCGCCATCAGGTCGAAGCGCGCCAGCGTGATGCCGAACTCGGTGCGCAGCCGTCCGCGGATATTCGCTTCGATGCGGTTGGTGCAGGCGAGCAGGCGCAGCCAGAGCTTGACCGCCAGGTGGTGGTCGTCGCTGACCCGCGCCTCCAGGTCCACGGCCTTCGCGCGTACGCCGCTCCGAATCGCTGGCCTCACGTCGCTTCCCCGTCCATTAGCGGCCCGAGCGCTCACGCCTGGATGGCGAGCTGCGCGGCGCGGGCGATGTTGCGCTCGAGCTGTGCCTTGCCGGTGAGGTATTGCCTGGGCCACTCCACGTCGTGGAAGCCGAGCTCGGCTGCGGCCTGCAGGGTCCAGGCCGCGTCGGCCAGGTGCGGCCGCGCGAGCGCGCACAGATCGGCGCGCCCGGCGGCGACGATGCTGTTGACGTGATCGGCTTCGAAGATGTTGCCGACGGCGATGGTGCCGATGCCCACCTCGTTGCGGATGCGATCCGAGAACGGCGTCTGGTACATGCGCCCGTACACCGGCTTGGCCAGCCGCGTGGTCTGGCCGGAGGACACGTCGATCATGTCGGCGCCCGCCGCCTTGAACAGGCGCGCGATCTCCACCGCGTCGTCGGGCGTGTTGCCGCCGGGCACCCAGTCGTGCGCGGAGATGCGCACCGAAATCGGCTTGTCCTCGGGCCACACCGCGCGCATGGCGCGGAGCACCTCGAGCGGGAAGCGCATGCGGTTTTCCAGCGCGCCGCCGTACGCGTCGGTGCGCAGATTGGTGAGCGGGCATATGAAGCTCGACAGCAGGTAGCCGTGCGCGCAATGCAGCTCCAGCATGTCGAAGCCGCATTCCACGCCGCGCCGCGTGGCGTCCACGAACTGCCGCAGCACCACGTCCATGTCGGCGCGGGTCATGGCCCGTGGGACCTGGTTCTGCGGTCCGTAAGCCACCGGCGAGGGGGCGATCAGCTGCCAGTTGCCGGCCGGCAGCGGCTCGTCGATCTGCTCCCAGCCGAGCTGAGTCGAGCCCTTCGGTCCGGAGTGCCCGAGCTGCAGCCCGATCGCCGCGCTGGAATCGCTGTGCACGAAGTCGACGATGCCTTTCCAGGCCCGAGCCTGCGCCTCGTTCCACAACCCGGCGCAGCCCGGGCTGATACGCCCTTCGGGCGACACACAGGTCATCTCGGTGAACACCAGCCCGGCGCCCCCGAGCGCGCGCGCCCCCAGATGCACCAGGTAGAAATCGCCGGGCACCCCGTCGCGCGCCGAGTACATGGCCATCGGCGACACCACCACCCGGTTCTTGAGCGTCAGCCCGCGCATCCGGAACGGCGTGAACATGGGCGGCACCGGCTGCACTGCGAGCCCGGCGCGGTAAGCCATCCACTTCTCTACGCGCTCCACGTAGCGGCTGTCGCGCAAGCGCAGGTTCTCGTGGCCCAGGCGCTGGCTGCCGGTCAGCAGCGTGTAGGAGAACTGGATCGCATCCAGATGCGCATAGCGCGCGACGTTCTCGAACCACTCCATACGGTTGCGCGCGGCGCTCTGCAGGCGCAGCGCCTCCACCTCGCGTTCCTGCTGGTACAGCGGCAGCACGCTGGCCACGTCCGGCTCGCGCGTCAGCGCCCTGGCGAGCGAAATGGCGTCTTCCATCGCCAGCTTGGTGCCCGAGCCGATCGAGAAGTGCGCGGTGTGCGCGGCGTCCCCGATCAGCACGATGTTGCGGTGGTGCCACTGCTTGCACAGCACGCGATTGAACTTCAGCCAGGCCGACCCGCGCAGGTGGCCGGCGTTGCTCATCAGCGGGCGCCCCTCCAACAGGTCGGCGAACAGCTGCTCGCAGAAGGCGATCGACTGCGCCTGGTCCATGCGGTCCAGGCCGGCCGCGAGCCAGTTCTCCTCCGGGGTCTCGACGATGAAGGTGCTGGTGTCGGCGTCGAAGCGGTACGCGTGCAGCGTGAACCAGCCCCATTCGGTCTCCTGGAACGCGAAGGTGAAGGCGTCCAGGCGCCGGTGCGTGCCGAGCCAGATGTAGCGGCACTTGCGCACGTCGATGTCGGGCTGGAACACCTGCGCATACTTGCGCCGCGTCACCGAGTTGACGCCGTCGGAGGCGACGATCAGATCGGCATCCGCGAACTGATCCGGATCGGTGACCTCCTGCTCGAAGCGCTGCTCCACGCCCAGCTCGGCGGCGCGCGCCTGCAGGATGTTGAGCAAGCGCTTGCGGCCGATGCCGCAGAAGCCGTGGCCGCCCGAGGTGATGCGGCGGCCCTTGAAGAACACGTCGATGTTGTCCCAGTGGTGGAAGCTGCGCAGAATCTGCGCGTGGCTCTGGGGATCGGCCTGCTGGAAGTGGGACAGGGTGGCATCCGAGAACACCACGCCCCAGCCGAAGGTGTCGTCGGGGCGATTGCGCTCCACCACCAGGATGTCGTGGCGCGGGTCGGCCTGCTTCATCAGGATCGAGAAGTACAGCCCCGCCGGTCCGCCGCCGATGCACACCGCTTTCATGCGCCGCCCCCGGTTGCTTCGATCAAGAATTTATAGCTTATAAATTATTGAGTTGTCAAGGATAAAGCCGCGCCGGTACCGGCCCGGCGGTTGCCGCCGCCGTGCCGGTTGCACGGGATCGCCCGGGGGTGCTACCTTGCCTGCCGATCCAGCGACAGGAGGCGAGGCGATGGTTACTGCAATCGTTCTGCTGACGGTGTCCCGCGGGCGCGTGAGCGAAGTGGCCGAGCAGCTCGCCGCCCAGGAGGGCATCAGCGAGGTGTATTCGGTGGCGGGTCGCTTCGACCTGGTGGCGATGGTGCGGGTGAAGGCCAACGAGGACCTGGCCGACGTGGTGACCAAGAAGCTGCAGCGCGTGGACGGCATTCAGACCACCGAAACGCTGATCGCCTTCCGCGCTTACTCCCGGGTGGACCTGGAAGGCGTGTTCTCGCTCGGCTTCGAGCGCAAATAGACCTGCGCAGCCGCGCGGCTATCTCTCCGTCAGCAGCTGCGCGCGCAGCCGCGCCATTTCCGCTTCCAGATCGTCGACGCGTTCGAGCAGCGCCGCCACCAAGGCCAGGCCGGAGAGATCGAGGTCGAAGTCGGCGCGCAGCCGCGCCGCGCGCCGCCCCAGGGTGATACAGCGCGCGGAGAACCGCCACTGCACCCGCGTGCCGCCGGCCGGCTCGAACACACCGTACTCGACCAGCTCGACCACCTCCTCAACGGTCAGACCGGTGGCGCGGGCGAGCTCGTCGAGCGCCACTTCGAGCGGCTCGCCCAGCAGGGCCGGAATCAGCGGTCCCATCGCCATCGCAATCTCCCTATTCGAAGTGCGCGCGCGGGTCGAAGGTCGACGCCTGCGCCAGCTCGCGGTACAGCGCCTTCTCGCGCTCGCTCAGCACCGACGGCGTCACGATCTGCAGCACGGCATAGAAGTCGCCGTGCTCGTCGCTCTTCGGCCGCGGCAGGCCCTTGCCGCGCACGCGCAGCTTCTGGCCGGCACGCGAGCCGGGCGGGACCTTCAGGCTCACTTTGCCCTGCGGGGTCGGCACCTCGACGGTGGCCCCCAGCGCCGCCTCCCAGGGGGTGATCGGAACCTCGAGATAGACGTCGTGGCCGCTGACGCGATACAGCTCGTGCGGACGCAAGCTGATGTTGATGTACAGATCGCCGGGCGGCCCGCCACCGATTCCCGGGCCGCCCTTGCCCGGCACCCGAAGGCGTTGCCCGTCGGTAGCGCCCTTGGGGATGCGCACCTTGGTGGTCCGGGTCACCCGCTGCGGGCGACCCTTCGCGCCGATCTCGGTGAAGGACAGCGGGATCTCAACTTCGGTGCCGCGCAGCAGGTCGTCGATCCCCGCGTACAGGGTGACTTCCACATCCTGCCCGGACATCTGCATGTCGCGACCGCCCGCGCGCCGGCCGAACCCGCCGCGCGCGCCCAGGCCCGCCAGCAGGTCGAACAGATCGAGATCGCCGAGATCTTCGAAGCCGCCGAATCCGCCGCGCGCACCGCCGCCGAAGCGCTCGCTCCAATCCGGGGGCGGACGGAAGTCCTGCCCCGGCTGGTAGTAGCCCATCTGGTCGTAGGCGGCCCGCTTCTCGGCGTCCTTCAGGACCTCATAGGCCTCGCCCACCTCCTTGAAGCGCTCCTCGGCGTCCTTCTCCTTGGACACGTCCGGGTGGTACTTGCGGGCGAGCTTGCGGTACGCCTTCTTGATGTCCTCCTCGGAGGCGCTGCGCTCGACGCCGAGGATCTTGTAGTAGTCCTTGTACTTCATTCGCCCTCGTTCACGGCTTTAGCAGGCCATCCCGCGGGACACAGGGCTTCCCTCGAGTGATGCTCGACCGAACAGTAGTCGGGGCGACGGGGGGAAATTCAAGCGGGGGTTCCTACACGGCCGCACCCGCGATTCTCGCCTCGGACACGCCCGGTTTGAGCACCGCGCCAGCGGTGCTCCAAACCGGGCAGTTATTGCGTCGCGAAGCGGCGCAATAACCCTAGTTGAGGTGCAGCCGGCTATGCCTGGGCACGCGCGCCATCAGGTATTCCATCTGGTCCTGCAGGATGCGCCGGTTCTGCAGGATCAGGTGCTCGTACCGGTTGGGGACGTACGGAGCGTACAGCAGCGGCATGCGCGCGGCTTCCGGCGGGCGCCCGCCCTTCAGTGTGTTGCAGCCGCGGCAGGCGGTGACCACGTTCATCCAGCGGTCGCGCCCGCCCAGGTGCAGCGGCACGACGTGGTCCCGGGACAGGTCGTACTCCTTGAACTGGCCCCCGCAGTAGCCGCAGACGTGACGGTCGCGCCGGTACAGCGCGGCGTTGGTCAGGTGCGGCTCGGCGTGGTCGCGGGCGAATTCGACCGCGCCCCTGATGGCGATGATGCTCTTGGTGGACAGCGTGGAGCGCCGGCCCGTCAGGCGCGAGATGCCGCCGTGATAGGTGCACACGGTCTTGCCCAGGGACCAGGCCACCATGTCCCGGGCGTAATAGGTGATCGCCTGCTCGACGATCAGCCAGCGGTTGGGCATGCCGGACAGATCCAGCGCCAGAATCAGGGCCACTTCCCACTCCTTTCCCTTACCGGACTCAGGTCCGCGCGCCGCCCGCCCCTGAACGCGCGGCACGCACCGCCCGGCGCAAGTTTCGCGCCCGGGCAGCCGCAGATTCTAGGGAAAAAATCGCCCGACGGGAATCCCACCGCCGCGCGCTGTTATCCTGACGTCCATGGACTACAACGCGCTGAAGGCGGTTCACGTTGGCGCCGTGGGCGTCACTCTGGGGCTGTTCCTGCTGCGCGGCGCGTGGATGATGGCCGGCTCGCCTCTGCTCCGGCGGCGCTGGGTCCGTATCGTGCCCCACGTCGTGGACACGGTCCTGCTGGTGTCGGCGATCTGGCTGGCGATCGAGGTGCGGCAGTCCCCTTTCCGAGACGGCTGGCTGACCGCCAAGATCCTGGGGCTGCTGCTCTACGTCGTGCTGGGCAGCGTCGCGCTCAAGCGCGGCCGCAGCAAGGCCATGCGCGCCGGGGCTTTCGCGGCCGCGCTGGCCGTGTTCGCTTATATCGTCGCGGTGGCACGCGCCAAGAATGCCTTGCCCTGGTCCTGACAGCATACCGCCCGCAGTCCGGATGCAGCGAAAGCGGAATCCGGGCTACGAAGACGCCGGGATCAGTCCTCGACGGTCACGCCGCGCCAGAAGGCGATATAGCCCTTGATGTTGGCCGCCGCCGGCATGGGGTCGGGGTAGTACCAGGCGGCGTCGCGGTTGACCCGCCCGCCGACCGTCACGTCGTAGTAGCTGGCGGTACCCTTCCAGCCGCAGTAGCTGTGGCTGGCGCTGTCGCTCAAGAACTCGCGCCGCACGGAATCCGGCGGGAAGTAGCGGTTGCCCTCTACGATCTCGCAGCGCTCGCTCTGCGCGATCAGCTGTCCGTTCCACAGTGCCCTGGTCATGTCCGTCCGCTCCCCAAGCTCTCCCGCGCGGCGGGAGAAAGCGGCTAGCGCTCCGTATCGGGTTCGAAGAACACCCATCCTACCTCGGGGAAGGCAGCGCGCACCGCCGCTTCCACCCGGTTGATGCCGTCCACCAACGCGGCAGCGCTGGCCGCGGGCTGCATGCGCGCCTTCACCGCCACCATCACCGCGTCGCCGAGTTGCAGCGTGAGCAGATTGAGGATCTCGGCCACCTCCGCGCGCTGCTCGATCAGCTTGCGGATCTCGACCACGAGGTAGGGCTCGGCGCTCTGGCCGGTGATCAACGCCTTGATCTCGACCGCCAGCAGCACCGCCACCACGATCAGCAGGACACCCACCGCGATGCTGCCGAGGGCATCGAACTGCATATTGCCGGTGAGCAGCGCGAGCAGCACCGCGCCCAGCGCGATCACCAGGCCGGCGAGCGCGGCGATGTCCTCGCCCAGCACGACGATCAGCTCGCTGTTGCGTGACTCGCGGAAGAAGCGCCACAAGCCGCGCCCGCGTGCCACCTTGCGGATCTCGCGGACTGCACCCAGCAGCGAGAAGGTCTCCAGCACGATCGCGACCGTCAGCACACCGATGGCGAGCGCGGGCCAGCGGATCGGTTCGGGGTGCGCGAGCTTGTGCCAACCCTCATACACGGAGAAGGCGCCGCCGACCGTGAACAGCATCACCGACACGAGGAAGGCCCAGAAGTAGGCCACCTTGCCGAAACCCAGCGGATGCTCGGGCGTGGGCGGGCGCTTGGCCTCGCGCATGCCGATCAGGAGCAGGCCCTGATTGCCGCAATCGGCCAGGGAGTGGATCGCTTCGGCCAGCATGGCGCTGGAGCCGGTAAGCACGCTGGCCACGCCCTTGGCCACGAAGATGCCGAAGTTGGCGAACAGGGCGTAGAGCACTGCGCGCAGCGGCGAGGCTTTGGAGGATGACATCGGGCTGGATGCTCGGATTCGATCGGCTCGCCACCATAGCCTGCGAGGTGCGGCCGGTCAAACGTCGCCGCGCGCGCCGCCAGCGAGCCGGGCATCTCGTCACGCGGACGAGCGCCGGCCCCCACGCGCCGCGCCTGCGCCGGTGGGCGCGGACTCGCCGCGGATCTGGTAATACAGGCTGGACTCGCGCTTGTAGAAACCCTCCGTGTGGAAGGTTTCGGGCAGCCGGTAGAGCTCGTAGTCGAGGTGATGACACAGTTCGTGCAGGAGCGTGCGCAGGAAGGTCTTGAACGCCACCACCTGTTTGCGTGCCACGGTGCGCATCCACAGCGTGATGAGCGGTGGGGTGCCGTCCTCGAAGGGCTCGTACAGACCGTGCAGCTCGCCCCAGTTTCCGCTGGGGCGCACCGACAGCACTCGCACGCGGATGCGCGGCACCTTGAGGCGCGCGGTGAGGTCGTCCAGCAGGGCCTGCCCGAAGCGCTCCGCCTCGCCGCGGTTCTCGGCGCGCAACGCCGATTCGAGCTGTTGCAGCAGCTCGTCGAGGGCACGCCCGCGCGGCAGGTCCACCCGCTCGATGGCGTCGCTCTGGCGGTAGATCTTCTTGCGTGCGGGCGAAAGGCGTTCGTAGTAGGCGAAGGGCATGGACGAATGATAGCGGCTGGGACCGCTAGCGTACCGCGATGCGCACACGGGTCAGCCCGTCTTGCGGCTGCTCGTCGAAACGCACCGGCAGGAATTGCTGGATCAGCCACATCGCGGTGCGCGCGTGCCGGCTCAGCTCGCGCGTGCGGAACGCGGCGGGCCGGCGCGAGAGCGCCAGGTAGACCAGGAGCTGATCGGCAGCGTGCACGTCGAGGGTAGCGCCCAGCGCCAGGTCCTGCGCCAGCTCGCGCCCGACGCGCTCGCCCAGCGCCTCGGCCGGTACGCCGCGCTCGGCCACCGCACCGGCGCCCAGGATCGCGCCGTCGAGCTCGGCCCACAGCACGACGGCCCCGCCGGGGCCCGCGCTCTGCTGCGGATCGACGGCTTGGAGCTGCACCTGCGCCGCCGCGGACAACTCGGGCGGCAGCTGGGCCAGTGCGCTGTCGCGCATGCGCTGCGCGATGCTCACTGGCAGGCGCGCAACGTGGGCGCAGCCGCCGATGTGCCGAAGCCGGCCCGGACGCTCGAGCGACGGCGGCACCAGCGGCGGTGCCGGCTGCACGCGCAGCGTCACCTCGCCGCCTCCTGCCGGATAGTACCCGCGCCGCACCAGCCGGCACTGCGCTTGCACGCCGGCGCGGGCAAGCATTGGCAGCAGCGCGTTGCGAAAGTAGTCCAGGGGCGGCGCTTGACGGACGTCGGTGCCCCCGGTCACCGTCACGCTGGACTCGCCGGCCAGCCCCAGCAGCACGGGCAGCAGCGCCTGCAGCACCAGGGTGATGCTGCCGGCGGTCCCGACGTCGAAGCGGTAATTCCCGGGCCGGGCAACACCCGGGGTCAGGCGCAGGCGGGTGGACCGCAGCGCGTCGCCCTCCAGGCGGCCGTCCACGATCTGCGCCACCGCCCGCACCGCCGTCAGGTGCTGCGCGAACAGCCCCGGCTGCTCGCGGCCGGCGCGGATGTTCACCAGCTCGATCGGCGTTGCAGTGATGCCCGACAGCGCGGCGGCGAGCCGCAGCAACTGCCCTCCGCCCTCGCCGTGAGAGCCGTCTATGGTGAGCATGGGAGCGCAGCCGCTCGGACGCCCGCAACCAGGCTTGCGCCGGGCCTATTCGCCTTTTGGCTCCACCAGCGTTCGCGCCCAGGCGAGCACCGGCTGCAGGCGCTCGGGCAGCAGCCGCTCGGCATCGTCCAGGCGCACCCAGCGGAACTCGTGGTGCTCGGCGCGGCCCAGCTCGGCGTTGATCGGCAAGGCCACCGCTTGCGCCGGGCTCTCGGCCAAGTAGTAGCGCGCGACCTTGCCGCTGCTGTACGGCTGCGTCTCGGAGTAGGCCTCGCCCCAGCGAAACTGCAGGTCGCTGAGCGCGGTCTCCTCCTCGACCTCGCGCACCGCCGCCTGCAGCGGCGTCTCGCGGCTCTCCACACGCCCCTTGGGGAAGTCCCAGGTGCGATACACGCGCAGCAGCAAATAGCGCCAGCCGTCGGGAAAGGGCCGCACCACCACCGCGCCTGCGGAAAAGCGTTTTCCGGGCATCGCGGCCTCTAGCTGGTGCCCCCCGGGCCGGCGTCCTCCTCCATCTCGGAGAAGCGCACGGGCAGGATCTCCTCGGTCGTGATGCGGCCCGAGAGGCTGCGCTGCACCAGCAGGAGCTGCTGCTGATCGGGGATGCCGGCCGGGATGACCATGCGACCGCCGGGCTTGAGCTGCTGCAGCAGTTCGGCGGGAATCAGGTCCGGCGCAGTGGCCACGATGATGCGGTCGTAGGGTGCGTGCTCGGGCCAGCCCAGCCTCCCGTTGCCCAGCCGCACCTCGATGGTGCTGTAGCCGAGTCGGCCCAAGCGGCTGGCGGCCTGAGTCGCCAGCTCGGGTACGATTTCGACGCTGTACACGCTCCCCGCCAGCTCCGCCAGGATCGCCGCCTGGTAGCCGAAGCCGGTGCCGACCTCCAGCACCCGGTGCGCCGGCTCCAGCTGCAGCAGCTCGATCATCAGCGCCACGATGAAGGGCTGCGAGATGGTCTTGCCGAAGCCGATTGGCAGCGGCCGGTTCAGGTAGGCGAACGGGCGCACTTCCAGGGGCACGAACTCGTGGCGCGGGACGCGGGCGAGCGCCGCCATCACGCGCTCGCTGATGGCGCGCATCCCCAGCTGGTCGGCGAGCGCCGCGGTATCGGCTTCGATCTCGGCCAGCATCCGCTCGCGCAGCGGCTCGAACAGTTCGTCGGTGTCCACGGCTTCACGCCTGAAGGCGGGCGCGGCGTTCACCGCCGGAGCGGGAACGGCGCCGGTCCGTTAGCATGTATGAAAGCCGATGCGCGCAGCAAGCCCCTTCGATGCCGCGACGCTGCCCGATTACGGCGGCGGCAGCATCGCCAATCTCATGTGCTCCATCGCCGGCGCCTTCGGCGTGCCGCGAGGACCGTGCCCGCCGCTGCGCGATGCGCTCCCGGCTTTGGCGCGCCGCAGCCACCTGGCCCTGATCGTCGTGGACGGGCTCGGCTACCGTCACCTGATGCGGGCCGCCGCCGCGAGCACGCTGGCGCGGCATGCGCAGGGCAGCCTGACCTCGGTGTTCCCCTCCACCACTGCATCGGCCATCACCACCTTCCTCACGGGCGTCGCGCCCGCGGAGCACGGCCTGACCGGCTGGCATGTGTACTTGCAGGAGGTGGATGCTATCGCCGCCGTGCTGCCGTTCCAGCTGCGCGGCAACGACGAGCCGCTCGAGCGCCTGGGGCTGCGGGCGGCGGACCTGTCGGGGCACGGCGCCTTCGCCGACCGCATCGCGGCCACTGCGCACGCCGTCGCCCCGCGCAAGATCGTGGATTCGGCGTTCAACACCGCGCACTGCGGGCGCGCGCAGCGGCACGGGTACGGCACATTGGCGGAGCTGTTCCGGGCCGTCGAACGCTGCCTGCGCGGCGACGGCGAGCGCAACTACGTCTACGCCTACTGGCCCGAGCTGGACAGCATCGCCCACGAGCACGGCATCGCCAGCCGGCAAGCGGCGGAAGCCTTGAGACGCTTCGACGAAGGCTTCGCACGCCTGCTCGCCTCCCTGCAGGGCCGCGACGTCGGCGTGCTGGTCACCGGCGATCACGGCTTCATCGACGCTCCCGCCGAGAAGCTGCTGCTGGTCGAGCAGCATCCGCGCCTCGAAGCGATGCTCGCGCGGCCGCTGTGGGGCGAGCGGCGAGTCGCGTACTGTCACGTCAAGCCCGAGCGTCGGGCCGAGTTCGAACGCTACGTGCGCGACGAGCTGTCGGCAGTCGTGGCCTTGCATCCGTCCCACGAGCTGATCGACCAAGGCTGGTTCGGCCCCGGCGCGCCGCACCCGAGGCTCGCCTCGCGCACGGGCGACTACACCCTGGTGATGCGCGGCGATGCCACCATCAAGGATTGGCTGCCGGGCGAGAAGCGCTACCGCCACATCGGCGTGCACGGCGGCCTGAGCGAAGACGAGATGCGCGTGCCGCTGGTGGTGGTGGAGCCGTAGAAAGGGATCCGCCGTCCGCGCCCGGTGCGCCTCACTCTTACGGCGCACCGGGCTCCATATCCAGCGCGATCAGCCCTTGTTCAGCGCGCTCAGCTTTGGACCGGCGCTGGCCGCGACCGGCAGCTTGACGCGCAGCTTCTCGTTGGGATTGCGCTCCGAGTCGCTGCGGCCCAGGTCGGTGACGAAGTCACTCGCCCAAGCGGGTGCGGCACGCTCCGCCTCGGGCAGGCCCGCGAGCCGGAAGTCCGCCGCGCGCGCGGACCAGTCGATCACCGGATTCGCTTCCAGCACCGCGCGCGGAGCGGCGGGGGCCAAGCTCGCGTCCAGCCTCTGCAGCGCATAGGCGTTCGGCGCGACGGCCGGCGCCGGCTGCAGCAACGCCTCGACCGGGACGCTGCGCAGCCCTGGCGCGAGCAGGTCCGCCATCACGCCGCTTTCCTCGTGCTCATGGCCCAGAACGTGGCCGAGCTCGTGCATCACCGCGCTCAGCAGGTCCATGCGGCCGTGTGCGGTGCTGTGCGCGCGGGCAACCAGGGAGCCGGCGGCTCCGCGCCGAAACTCTGCGTCGTCCATGGGTGTGGTGTCCACGAACCAGCCGTGGCCGCCGGCGTCGATGTCCAGGGTGATCGTGTTGCCGAGGGTCTGGCCGAGGGCCAGGCCCGGCAGGTCCGCGATCGACACCAGCATGCCGGCGAATGGCGCCGGCATGCCGCCGGACGCGCCCGACGCCGCCATCCAGCGTTCGATCGCCGCATCCAGAATCGGCGCCAGCGCTTCCTCGTCGAGGCGCGGGCCGCCGCTGCCGGGAGCCGCCGGCGTTGCGGCCAGCAGGAATTCCCCGCTGCCGGGGATAGTCGCCCGGTACGCCATGATCCAGTCACGGGCCGGCCGGTCGTTGCGCGCCGGATTACCGCCGCTCGGATCCTGGTAGAAGAACCCGTTCTGGCTGAACTGCGCGGCGAAAGGCTGGAAGTAACCCAGCAGGCCGAGTTGCCCGGCGCGGGTGCCATGCTCGACCAGCAGGTCGCTCTTGCCGCTCTTCAGCGCGTCGGTGCCGTCGCCGCCTTCCAGCATGTCGGCGCCGGAATCGCCGTCCAGCTCGTCGTTACCCGCTCCCCCGATCAGGATGTCGTCGTCGTCGCCGCCGTCGAGGTCGTCCTCGCCGCCCTCGCCGTCGAGCAGATCGTTGCCGTCGCCCCCGTCCAGTTCGTCGTCGCCCGCGCCGCCGAGCAGGATGTCGTCGCCGGAGTCGCCGTCCAGGTCGTCGTCGCCCGCGTCGCCGTCCAGTAGGTCGTTGTCGCTGCCGCCTTCCAAGTCGTCGTCGCCGGCGCCGCCGAGGAGCACGTCGTCGCCGCCGTCGCCATCGAGCTCGTCGTTTCCGCCGCGCCCGATCAGGATGTTGTTGCGCGCGTTGCCCTCGATCTCGTCGGAGAACGCGCTGCCGATCACGTCCTCGAAGGCATTCACGTCGAACAACGTCAGCTCGAGATTGATGGCGCCGTCCGTGCGGCGATCGTTGACGGTCTGCTCGCGCGCGTCGCCGAGCTCGATCTCGACCGGTCCGATGAACAGGCTGAAGTCCAGCCGGTCGTGCGCGTCGTTCGGGCCGTGGTCCTGGTCGCCGCCGGACTCGACGAGCGCATCGTGCCCGAGCCCGCCGCCAGCGAAGACGTAGGTGTCGTCCCCGAACTGACCGAACATCAGATCATCGCCCTTGCCTCCTTCGAGGATGTCGTCGCCCCCCGCCTCGGCGTCAGGCAGCTCGATGCCCGTGCCGACATACGGGTCGAAACGATGATCGCGATGGCCCTCGGCCAACCCGGCCACCGTGTTGCCGTACAGCAGCAGGCGCGCGTTGTCGCCCAGCAGCAGATCATCTCCCTCGCCGCCGGCGATGCGGTCGGCGCCGTTGCCGCCGATCACCACGTCGTTTCCGCTGCCGGTGGAGATCACATCGGCACCCGCAGTCGCACCCAGGCTTTTCACTTCGCGCAGCTCGCCCAGCATGAACGTGGCGCGCGCCTCGTCGCCCACGACGATGTCGTCGCCGGCCCCGCTGTCGACGGCGTCGTTGCCGCCGCCGCCGAAGACGATGTCCGGTCCATCGCCGGTGTAGATCGTGTCGTCGCCGCCCGAATCCGAAGGCAGCGTCTCGATCCGGTCGATGGCGTGACGTGTGCCGACCACCTGCACCGCAGCCACGCCTGGCTTGTTGCCGGCGTTTCGCGGATCGTGGTCGTCGATGCGCAGCGCAACGCTGTCGCTCGTCAGCCCGCGGAACACGACATAGTTGCCCTTCTGCGGGGCCAGCGGGTCGGTCGACGTGGCCGCGACGTACGTTCCAGCGAAGGTGTTGCCGTCCGGGTCATCGAGATAGTACGTCGTTGCGCCGTCGGTAACGGTGCGCACGGACGTGCCCAAGCGGCTGTCCTGGTCATCCATGTCCAGGTAGACATACACGTCGTAGGTGCGGTAATGCTCCCTCAGCCCGTCGAGGTTGACGCCGACGGTGTCGTAGTCGTCCGCGCTCAGGTAACCGTCGAACAGGCGCTGGTCCTGATCGGTCCCCGGCGTGATCTGGCCGTGGTCCTCCTCATGCAGCGGATCGGGGTCGTGCCACGCGTCCGAATCCAGATCCGCGCCCCACTGGATCGTGATCCCGGGCGCGATATCCCCGTCGTCGAAGTACAGCGGCTCGTGCGCGTCGTTGCCGTAGATCTCGTGCCCGCCGCCGGCCAGGTTGTTCCAGTTCCCGGCGCGCCCTCCGCTCTCCGGATCAACCGCCGCGCCGGCAACGCCGGTGACGCCCTCGGGCCGGTCTTTGCCGGTGAAATTGAAGCTCAGGATGGCGTGCTTTTCGCCGGCATCGAAGGCTTCCGTACCGCCGAATGTGATGCGGCTTGCATCCCCGATGACGGTGTCGGCGCCGCCGTCTCCACTGAGGGTATCGCCGCCTGCGCCGCCGAAGATGAGATCGTCGCCGTCGTTACCGCTGACGACATCCGCCGCGCCCAGGCCCGGGCCGCGCGTCGCGGCGTAGCTGCGCGGATGGAAACCGCCGTCGGTCATCGGGAGGGGGACGAACTGCGCATCCTCCGGTACCGCGCTGCGTTCGGAGGGCTCGATGCCCAGCCGGGTGACCAGCGCACCGCCGGCGTCGCGGTAGTCGATCACCCCGAGGTCTCCGAAGATCGTATCCGGGGCGGATCCGCCGAGAACCGTGTCGGCGCCATCGCCCCCGAATACCAGCAGCTCGAAGGTCGAACCCGTGCCGTCCAGGAAGTCGGCGCCCGCCTGAAGGTTGACCGCCGCGAGGCCATCGACCGCGGCATCCAGAGACGCCGTCACCGCGTCGGCCCCAGTGCCGGTATTGATTACCGTGACCGTGCGGAAATCCTCGCGTCTCATGGTGCCCTGGATGTCCACGTCGTTTCCACCCGAACCGAGTGAGATCTCGAGCGTCTCGAACTCGTGGTAGGTGATGCCGCTCGTGCCGAAGCCGGTGAGCGTGCTGGCCGTCAGTGTTCCGACGTCCGCGGCCGTGTCGCCGCTGTCATCGATGCTCAGGATATCGCTGCCGCTTCCGGCATCGAGCGTGAGGGGCGCGGCAAAGCCATTCAGCGTTCCACCCTGGTCGGGTGCCAGAGTGCCCAGCGCCACCGTGTCGTTTCCGCCGAGCGTCTCCACCAGCGTAGCGGTGGACAGATTGGTGATGGCGACGACGTTGTCGCCGTCGCTTCCGGTGATCCGCAGGGAATCGGCGATGATCGTTCCCGACAGCTGCACATTGCCACCGGCGCTCAGGAAGACTTCGCCGTCGGACGCGATCAAGCTGCCGGCCTCGACGGTCAAGTCGTCGCCCGCCACCAGCGTGACCGGCCCCGGGATCGCCGTGATCGTGGCGCCGGTCTGTACCGTCAGGTCGTCTCCCGGCGCAGGCGTATCGCCGGCTTCGAGATAGATCTCCGCCCCCGAGACGTCGCCCGAAACCGTCAGCGGGCTCAGCGCGACGACGTTCACGGCGTCCGCCGCATCCACATCCTGCAGCGTGATGGCGCCGTCGTTGACGATCCAGAGTCCGCCGCTGCCCGCGTCCGCGTTGAGTGTGCCGATGTCAGTCTCGAGCGGGGTGTCAGGGTGCCCGATGCCGGCGCCCGCGATCAGCATGGCCGCCGGTGCGGAAATATCGATGGCCGCGTCGTCCTCGTCGTCTCGTATCGCCGCCGCGGCCGCCAATCGTACAGTCCCGAGGACCGCAGACACATGGCCGAGGACGAGATCGCCTGCGGTTTCCGCCAGGAATACGCTTTGCGGGGCCAGCGCGGTGACCAGGCCTGCAGAATCGATCTCGACCGCATTGCCGCCTGCGCCGATGCTGTCCGTCTCGGCGGCGAGCCAGACGTTGGCGGCCTCGATGTCGTTGTGCGGATCGTCCTCCCCGTCGAGGATCGAGCCCGCGGCCTCCAGCCGCACGTCGCCTGCAACCGATGCCACCCGGCCCAGGCGCAAGTCGCCTGCGATCTCGCGCAGATTCACCTCTTGCTGCGCGATCGCATTGACAAGACCGAACCCGGAGTCGATCTCCAGCGCGTTGCCCGCGCTACCCATGCCACCGCCCGCCGCCAGGGTTACGGCGATCCCCGAAACGTCGCTGGCCGGGTCGTCGTGCGCGTCGATGAGGGTGCCAGCCGCAGCGAGCCCCACCGAGCCCGCCGTCGATTCTGCCCGGGCGAGGCGCAGATCGCCTGCAACTTCGCTCAGATGAATGTCGTGCATTGCGATCGCGCTGACCACGCCGCTCCCCCCGGAGTCGACCTCGAGCGCGTTGCCCGAACTGCCGATGCCTGCGCCCGCGCTCAGCACGATGTGCAGCGCGGTCACGTCGCTCGCAGCGTCGTCATCGGCGTCGAAGATCGAGCCCGAGGCGGTCAGCGTCGCCGTCGCCAGCGGCGCATGGACAAGACCGACGTCGAGGTCGCCGGAGTCGCTCTCGATGATGACGCTTTCTCCATCCGACGCGATGCTCTTGAGCCAGTAAGTGCCGTGGACGTCGATCAGCGTTGGAGCGCCGTCGGGCTCTTCGGAGGGAAGCAGAACCTGCGACTGGAGCGCATGAATGTCGATGTCGCCGTCTTCGCCCTGAGCGACAACGCTGAGCTCTGCGCCGTCGATCGTATAGCCGGCCGGAACCGCCGTGCTGGAATCCCCGATCTCGAGCAGTCGCGTCTCGAGATGGGCTGCGCCGTCTGCCTGCGCGTTGAGCGTCGCGGCCGCTTCATCGGCGTACAGCCTCAGTTGCAGGCTGTCGTTCGCGCTGCCGATCTGCCCGCCGGCGGCCAGGATCACCTCGTGCCCCTCGAGAAAGGCTCCCGGCGACGTGAGGATATCGCCACCCTCATTGATCACCGTCGTCACGCCGGTGGGATTCTTGATCTCGCCGGCGAGCCATACGTCGGACGCGGAATTGTTCTGGACGGTCACCTCGGGCGAATCCGCCCCGGACCCGAGATCGGACACCACCGTCAACGAAGACGTATCCTTCGCCGGGTCGCTTTCGAACTGCAGATCGGGCTCCACCGGATTCGGATTGAGGGAGCTGATGTCGTTGATCCGCAAGTCGAGGTTGGAATTGTTGATGATCGTGACCGCAGCGAAGTTGGAGTTCTTGTGGATTGTGCCATTACCGGACAGCGCTCCGCCCGGGCTGCGCAAGTCGATGATCCCCGCCGCCTCTCCGCCGGCGATGTCACTTACGATGACCTCGTTGCCGACGATCTCAGCCGTGACGCCTCCGACGGCAAAGAGGCTTCCGTCCTCGTCGATCACCAGCCTCGGGCTTGTGGAGGCGCCCTGGAAGATGTCGCCGGACAGGTTGATCGAATTCTCGGGCGTGAAATTCCCGGGAAGCGTTGCGGACTCGTGGCTGTTCAGCACCACCCGGGTAACCGTCGTGACGGTCTTGGTAATCCACTTCACGATCCAGCCGATGAACGGGATCTTGCTCGTTGCCTTTTCGACGACCTTAAAGGTGTTGACGATCCACTGCACCACCGTAGCCGCATCCGCTTCCGCGGTCTGGCCGTAGGTGGCGGCCGCTTTCGGTGATTCCGCCTCGATGAACACCACGTCGGCCGAGAGCACGGAGCCGGCGAGGATGTCGACATTGGAATCCAGATCGAGGTCGTTGTGCCCCTTCGCCCGGACGGTTCCGGTGAAGCCGACGATCTTGGCGTCGGCATCGCTGTCCACGTCGACGCCGTCCTGGCGAGCGACGATCTCGATGCGATCGGATGCGTCGATGCGCGCACCGCCATTGATGATCACGCTGGCGAGGCTGCTGACATCCACCAGTGAATTCGCCTCCGATGTGGAGTTGGCCGAGTTGGTCCTGGAGAAAGCCACGCTATCCACGTCGAGCTTCGTCACCTTGGCGTGGATGTTCACCATGGTCGCATCGAGCGTGGCGCCCACGCCCACTTCGACTCGCGTGACCAGACGGACATCCGTATCCGAGGTACTGAAGTTGTTCGAGTTGAACGCGATGACGACCTGGCCGTTGGCATTGCCGTGGGCGCTCACGCTCTTGAGCGCTTCCAGAAGGATAGTGTTCGAAGCCGAAAGATTGCTGTAATCGCCGATCCTTACTGCGATCTGGTCGTCGATGACGTGCACGCCTGCTTCGGTGCTCGCGATCGCAGCCAAGCCGCCCGAGCCGCCGACGGCGGTCGCGCTCGCCACGCTGTCGGAATGGCTGCGGAACCGAATGTCGTGCCCGGCGTTCAGTTCCGTGCGGTTGAGTTCAGTGGCATTGTCGGTCAACGCGCGCGCGTGGTTGGTTACGGTGGTCACCGCGCTCGGAAAGCCGGCACTCACGATGCCGCCATTGATTCCCCTGGCATCGGCGTCCGCGTTGTTGCGCGACTTTGCGATCACGTTCAAGTCGTTGCCGGCCGAAATCGCCGCACCGCTGCCGATGCGCGCCAGCACGGCGGCATCGACGATCGCCTCGGCGTCCGCGCTCGGTCCGGCCGATACCACCCCACCCCCGCTCGCCTTCGCATCAGCCTTCACGAGCTTCGAGGTGACGCTGTTTCCCGCCTCGTTGTGATTGTTATAAGCATGAATTCCGACGTCCTGACCCGCGGAAAGCGTCGTTCCGGAGAGGATCGAGGCCTCGACGGTGGGCCTCCATTTGGCGATGGCGTCAGCGCTGGCGACATCCACCACCCCGCCGCCAACGCCGTCCGAAGTTGCGGTCGCATCGCCCAGCGCCAACGCCTTGATGTCGGTGGCTCCGCCAACGGCAATGGCAGTCGGCCCCGGCCCTGCCGTCATTGCGGAGAGGGTGGCCCTTACCGTCGGAGCGGCATCGGCGGTGGCCTCCGTCACCCGGACTGCCACGCCGCCGCCGTTGGCGCTTTCGGCGAGCGCCCCGGCCCGGTTGGTGCCCATCGACACGATCGAAAGATCGCCTCCCGCTGTCAGCCGGGCAACGTTCTCCAGCTTCGATGTGGTCGTACCATGGGCGTTGGCAGTCGCCGATGCGTCGCCGACCGCCACGATGCCGCCGGTGCTGCCATCGGCAGTTGCATCGGCTTGGTTGTGAGAGCGGGACACGAGCGAGACGCTCTGCCCGGCGGCGAGCACCACGCCTGCCTTCACTGCAGCCAGGACATTCGCGTTCGCAGTCGCCTCCGCGGTCGAGGAGCCTACACCAACCGCACCACCGCCGGATGCATTGGTCTTTGCGTGCGCGACCTTGTCCAGCGCGTTGCCCGACTCATCGTAATTGTGCAACGAGCGAACGGTGATCGTGTCTGCCGTGGCCGAGCCGTCGACGTAGGCGGTGACCATCGGGGCGACCGTCGCGGTGGATACGTTCACCCCGACTGCGCCGAGGACGCCGATCGTAACGCCCTTGGCCTCGGCGTCGGCCCCGGCGCTGGAGATCGCCTTGACCGCGAGCGCACCGGTCGCGACGACGTTGCCGCCTCGGATCGAGGCTTCGATCGTCGGCGACGCAGTCGCTTTCGCGTCGGCGCCGTTGCCGGATACGATACCGCCGCCGGAGGCTTCTGCGAATGCATCGGCATTGCTCGTGTTGCGCGCCTCGATCAGGACGTTTCCCGCCTCGACAACCGCCTGACCGGTGTACGCCCGCGTTGCGCCCGTGATCGAGGCATCGGCCAGCATCACGGACACGGCGACCGAGCCGCCTGCCCCGCCACGCGTGTCGGCCGTGGCGGTATTCGTCGCGGTGGACTTCACCGTCAAGCCGCCCGCCGTCTCGACGCCGACAGCGTCGTCGAGGAAGGCTTCCGCCGCGTGCGTGATGCTTGCCGCTGCACGTGTGCCCGCCCCACCAACCGCGCCCACCGCGATCGACAAGGTTCCCGCGGTCGCGGTGTTGGTGGTCAGCGCCTGCACGTCCAGGCTGCCGGATTCGATCGTGCTGTTCTTGCCGACGAAGGCGCGCGTCGCCCCGCCGATGGTCGCGTTGGCCAAGAATGCGGAGATCGAAACGTTCCCGGCCGCACCGCCCGAGGCATTGGACGTGGCGCTGTTGGTCGAAGTGGCTTTGACGGCGACTGCGCCGGTCGGCGCCGTGACCAGGGTGGGATCTCCCGCCGGCGCCGCGCCGAGCGGGGTTCCGATGGAAGCCTCGATGGTGCGCGAAACGTGGCTCGTCGCGTTGCCGCCGGCACCGCCGGCGAGACCGATCGACACACCGATGATGTCGGACGTGGTCGTGTTGGTCCCGGTCGCCTCGACCGTCAGCCCCTGCGAGGTGACCCGCGTCCCTTCACCGACGGCGGCGCGCGTGGAGCCCGCGACGGTGGCCGTCGGGAGCAGCGCCGAGACCGAAAGGGTTCCCCCTGCTGCGCCGCCGTGCGCGTCGGCGTCTGCCGTTGCAGTCGAGACGGCGGATACGTTCACCGTGCCGTCGGCATCGGGATTGCCTGTCGGGGCCGCGATCGTGAGCACCGCGGTCGGGCCTCCGGGCATCGCCATCCCCGCCCTGGCGCCGACGAAAGCCTCGACAGTGCTGTCGACTTTCGCCACGGCGCTGCCACCGGTCCCGGTCACGGACCCGATTCCTACGGGGAGCACCTCCGCCCGTGCTGTTTCGGTGGCGCGCGCCACGACGTCCAGCTCGCCCGCTGCGACCGCGGTGTCCACGCCGACGTAGGCGCGCGTTGCCGAGGTGATCGTGGCATCCGCTGTAAAACCGGCAATCGTCACGCCCCCTGCCGCCCCGCCTGCGGCGTCCGCCGTCGCCGTCGAGGAGGTGGTGGCCTCGACCAGGACAGCGCCGTTCACGGCCGACACATTGTTCGGCGCTGCTCCCGCCGGCGCATCGAGCCGATCACCCAGATAAGCCTCGGTGGCCCGACTGATCTGCGCCGTGGCACCGCCGCCGGCGCCGCCGGCGAGCCCGATCCCCACGCTGATGGTGCTCGCGGTGGCGGTATTGGTGGCGTTTGCGTCGATTTCGAGATCGCCGTCGGCCACGGTGACGTTGCCGCTCGCGTAGGCGCGCGTGGTGCCTTCGATCGTCGCCGTGGGAAGCATGACGGCGATGCCGACCGCACTGCCGCCGGCGCCGCCGTTGGCGGCCGCGTCGGCGGTCAGGTTCGACGCCGCCTTCACCAGCACGTCACCACCAGTGGCCGACAGTGCGGCACCCGTCACATGGGCGTCGACGGTTCCTCCGATGGTCGTCTTCGAGTGCGCGCCGGCTCCCGCGCCGCCGATGCTGAGGGAGGCCGCGACGGCAACGGCGTCGGCGGTGATCGTCTGCGTCGCGCCGGCCAGAACCGAGACGTCGCCGTCGAACGCTCTCACGCTGGAGCCGTCCACGAACGAAGAGACGGTGTTGTTGATGGTGTTGTCGGTCAGCGCCACGCCGATGGCGACGCCCACCAGCCCACCACCGACGCTGACGCTGACCACCTTTGCAGTCGCGGAGGAGGTGTCCGTCGCGCTGATCGAAACGCCTTGCGCTGCCTCGACCGTGCTGCCTGCCTTGACGAACGCCTCCACCGTGTTCGTGGTGGTGTTGGTCGCCCTGGCTCCACCGCCGGTCAGATCGAGGCTCGCGGGCGCGACGGTGACACCCACCGCGACTCCGACGGGGGTCGCCGTGATCGTCGAACTCGACGTCGCCGAGATCGTCACGTCGCCCGCCAGCGCTTCCACCAAAGAGTTGTCGACGCCGGCCCGCACGCTGTTCGTGACCGTATTGGTCGACGGCGTGACCACGATGCTGCCGCCCAGCGCCGCCCCCGCGCTTGCGGTGATGCTCACTCCCACCGAGGTGGCGGCGGAGGTGATGGTCGACGTGTCGGTCGCGCTCAGGCCGACGGATTGGCCCGCCGTCACGCCTTGCTCGGAGATTTCCTCGCTGTTCCGGATGAGCGCTTCCACCGTGCTCGCGATCGAGTTCTCCGTGTTCGCGCCTGCACCCGAGGCGCCGCCCGCCACCCCGCCGCTGCCGGAGACCGCCACGGCAACCCCCACCGCGAGGGCGTCGATCGTCGAGGTGGACGACGCGGACAGGATCACATCTCCGGTGGTGTCGACGTCCGAGTCGTCGATCACCGCGCGGGTCTCGTTGCCGATCTCGTTGGCGGAGATCGCGAAGCCGATGCTGATCGCGGCGGTCAGGCCCTGCCCCAGAGCCAGCGTGAAGCCGGTGCCGCTCGCGTCGGCGATGATGCCGGAGGTGTCGGTCGCCGTGAGCGACACCGAACCGGCCTGGATCACGTCGCTGCCGCGAATCAACGCTTCGGTGGTGGCGCCGATCTCGTTGATCGCCACCGCCCCGGCGCCCCCGAACGAGATGCCGCCGCCGGCGCCGCCGGACAGGGCCCCGACGAATCCTACGGTGAGGGCATCGATCTTCGCATTCGACTGCGCGGTGACCGAGACCGCGCCTCCGGCGTTGACCGTCGAGTCGATGATTCCAGCAGTGACGAGGCGCCCCCGTTCCGGGTCGCTGCCAATCGTGTTGATCGCCACCGAGCCGGCGCCGGCCAGCGCAATGCCTCCGCCCTGGCCCGCGGCAAAGCCGACCCCTCCCGCGCCCGAATCCGCGGTGATGGTCGAATTGTCCTTGGCGCTGAGCGTGACTTGGCCCGTAGCCGTCACGTCGGAACCTTTGCGGATCAGCGCCTCGATGCTGCCGTCGATCGTGTTGCCCGACCCGGCGCCGGCACCGGCGAAAACCCCACCGCCTCCCGCACCGCCCGCGGCAGCCACCGAGCCGGCGATCGTGAGCGCTTTGATCTTTGCGGTCGAGCTAGCCAACAACGTAATATCGGTGACGCCGGTCAACGTCGCGTCGTCGAGAATCGCGCGCACGCTGTTGTCGATGTCGTTGGAGGCGGCCGAGATACCGACCGAGGCGCCGACGCCGCCGCCTTGCCCGCCGGCGAGCGCCAGCGCACCGCCGCCCGCGTCGGCCGTGATCGTCGAAGCATCCGTGGCCGTCAGCGTCACCGCACCGCCCGCATCGACGGTGCTGCTCTGAATCAACGCCTCGACCACGCTGACGATGGTGTTGCCCGAGCCGGCCCCGGCGCCGGAGATCGAGACGCCGCCGGCCTGTCCGCCGGCCAACGTCCCGGCGATGCCGACCGCCAGGGTGTCGATGGTGGCGGTGGACGTTGCCGTCATGGTGATGGCGCCCCCCGCGTCGACGGTGGAATTCAGGATCGCGGCTCGCACCGTCTGAGGAGTCGTCTCGCTGCCGATGCTGTTGATCGCCGCGGCGCCACCGCCGGCGAACGACAGACCGCCGCCGGCGCCGCCGGAGAAGCCGATGCCGACCGAGCCCGCGTCCGCGATGATGGTCGAGCTGTCGGTGGCCGTCAGCGTGACGGTCCCGGTCGTCGTGACGTCGCTGTTGTTGCGGATCAACGCTTCCACCGTGCTCGCGATGGTGTTGCCCGATCCGGCTCCCGCCCCGCCGAAGGCAGTCCCGCCGCCGGCACCGCCGGCCCCGCCGATCGCACCTGCGATCGTCAAGGCGTCG